>CAMZLP010000059.1 GCA_947311535.1 uncultured Deinococcota bacterium
GCAGTCTGGAGCAATAAATACAGCTATTTTAGTCAGCCAGCTTGTGGCACTACTGTCATGCAGTGCTTTTTTGCCCTACCCCAACACCCAGTACCTTTTCCTCATTGGATAGTAAAACGGATAAAACCGTTTTTTGCCAAATTTCCATTTTCAGATCAGCGCAATATCATCAGGGCAATAATATATTCCACCTTAGGCACACTATCAGCTCTTGCTTTAGGCGGCTTAATTGGCATAATACTTGCCGTATCATTTGTATTATTTAGACCGCTTGAGCGAGCATTATTGCCTTGGACTATTGCCTCGCAAACTATTCCTATTATTGCTTTGGTACCTGTGTTACTGCTGGTATTAGGCAATTTTGGCATCACAATTCAAACTAGCCTATTGCCCACCGCCATAATAGGAGCCTATATTTGCTTCTTCCCTATTGTTGTTTCTACCGTCAAAGGCCTAAGAGCCGTTGATCCACTCACCTTAGACCTAATGAAATCATATGCGGCTAGCCCCTTAGAAATATTTATGAAAGTACGCTTTCCGGCTGCCGTACCGTTCTTTTTTACCGGTATTAAGCTAGGTGCAGCAGCGGCCCTTTTGGGTGCATTAGTCGCCGAAACAGAAAGCAACAATGCTCGAGGCTTAGGCTTTCAGATTTTAGGCCAAGTACAATCTGGCAATGTTGCCGATGTTTGGATATTACTAATTATTTCTGGGCTGTTAGGCATTGGCTTAGTTGCTTTTGTCAATTTTTTACAGCGCATCTTTGCCCCTTGGGAGCATTCATGAAGATAAAACCTATTTGGCCATCAGTTGTTTTTTCTCTTATAGCTTTAGCCGCTAGTTTTATAAGCTTTAGCAATGCCTCCACTGCTACGGGCTTTGCAACTATTGGTTTTATTATTATTATTTTAATTTTGGCTGAGTTAGTTTTGGTAATCATACCCAATATACTCACGTCTACCCTTGCCGTAGTGCTTGGTTTATCAGCTTCATTTTTGGCATTATTAAAGCTAACGGCCCTTAATCAAAGTGCAGCTATGGGTTTTTGGGGAATATTTTGGGGTTTGATGTTATCAGCATTTTTTGCAGCTGCTAAGGTTAGCTTAGTTGAGAGTGACCCCAACGAAAAAGCTTACTTACAGCGCTGGCGACAAACCTTGCCACCCGCAACCGTACCTTTTATCCTCTTGCTAATTTGGCAAGGTTTGATTGTTGGTAATCAAGTACCCAAAGGTATTTTCCCAGCTGTCAATGATGTTTACAATCAGCTTCTGGCCAGCTTTCCGGTATTAATGCGAGACAGCTATTTCACCTTTATCAAAGAAATTTTACTAGGCTTTATTATAGGTACCCTAACAGGTTTTGCGGCTGGCGTAGCGATTGCTTATAGCAAGTTTTTGCAACGTGGCTTTCTGCCACTAGCAGCTGCCTTTGCTACTGTGCCAATAGTTGGTTTAGCTCCTGTTTTAGGTAGGGCTTTTGGCATAGATTGGCAGTCTAAGGCTGCGGTTGTAGTTATTACCACGTTTTTCCCGGTTGTCTTAAATACCGTTCAAGGGCTTATTCAGATAGATAGTTTAAAATTAGATTTATTAAAAGCTTATGCCGCTAAACCACTAGATGTATTTATTAAATTAAGATTTCCTAATGCGCTCCCCTATATTTTTAATGCCGTTAAGCTTGCTGCTGTATTATCTGTGATTAGTGTAATTGTAGCTGAGTTTTTAATCCCTGGCCCGCCCAAGGGTCTAGGTCAAAGGATTAGCCTCTCGGCTAGGCAAGGTGCTTATGATGTTGTTTTTGCAGCTATCATTGTATCCAGTGTCATTTCAATTATAATCTATGGACTTTTGAGTCTGCTCGAGCGCAATCTCACAAGTTGGCATGCTTCGTTTAGGGAGGAGGTTAGTTAATCTAGTATTTATAAACCAGCCTTTTGGCTTGCCAAAGGCTCTAAATATATGTAAATATAATTATGGTAACAAACAAAGGAGAAAGAAATGAAAAAACTGTTTTTAGTAGTAACTGTACTAGCCTTAGTATCAGCTGCTTTCGCTCAAGACCTAGTAGATGTATGCTTCCAATCTAAATGGTTTCCACAAGCCCAGTTTGCTGGCTATTTTGTAGCCCAAGACAAAGGCTTTTATGCCGATGAAGGCTTAAACGTAACCATCTTAGATGGTGGTAATGTTAATCCAACCGTTCAAGTTGCCAGTGGCAACTGTGACTTTGGCACAGATTGGATTACTAATATGTTAATCCAACGTGCGCAAGGCCTAGAGGTAACTCAAATTGCTCAGATATTTCAAAACCCAGGCTACCGCATGGTTGCTCTTAATGACAGTGGTATAGAAAGCTTTGATGACCTTGCAGGTCGCAAAGTTGGCGTATGGGCATTTGGTAATGAATTTGTAGCCCAAGCAGTATTTGCAACATCTGGCCTAACATCTAACCTAGACCCAACTGTAACCGACCCAGATATAGAAGCAGTTGTTTATGCTTTTGACCCGTCATTAGTATTCCCAAATGAAGTAGACGTTGCAAGTGCCATGATTTATAACGAGTTAGACCAAATTGTTGGCCTTGGTTATCCACTAGATACTCTAACCGTATTGGATCCAGCAGATGCTAACGCTGGCCTATTAGAAGATTTAATCTTTACCACTCCTGAGCTTTTGGCAAGCAGCGACTTTAAAGGCTCTGGCCTAAGCGGTCATGATGTTGCTGAGCGTTTTTTACGGGCAACTATTAAAGGCTGGCAATACACCGTAGACCACCAAAAAGAAGCAGTGTTTATTGTAATAGGTCAATGCGGTGATACTTGTAATGGTGCAGGCAGTACCCAAAGCCCACTTATTCACCAATCTTGGCAAATGGCCAGAATTGCAGAAATGGTTCAACCAACAACTAGCTCTAAAATTGGCTGGGTAGATCCCGCTGCATTTAATAGCTCTGTGGCACTACTAGTTGATATCGGTTTAATCGAAAGCTCTGTAACATATGAAGACATCGTAGACACAAGCGTTTACGACGCAATTTCAGGGCAATAAACTAAATAGAATAAAATCAACTCTAAGGGTGCCTCTCGTGGGTACCCCAAATTTGCCCATTATGCAAATTGTTAAAGACAAAACCAATTCAATAAATATAAAACGAATGCTTAATTGCGCAAACGAGAGTAACTACAATGGAATGGCAAATTTATTTTACAGACAATAAACACCTAACAAAAACACCTTATTTTATTATATGATTTAAATTATTTTTTGGAGGCCAAAATGGCAACAGCAACAAACAGCAAAACCCAAGCATTATTAGCAAGACAAGAAAAGTATCTTTTACCGATCATGAGCAAAATGCTCTTACACGGCAGTGAGCCCATTGCCATGTCTCATGGTAAAGACCAATGGCTTTTTGATGTCGAAGGCAACAAATACTTAGACTTTTTTGGTGGGATCTTAACTGTAAGCGTAGGTCATGCCAACGAAGAAGTAACCAATGCCACCATAGAACAGCTCAAAAAATTACAGCATACCTCTGCACTTTATATCAATG
Source organism: uncultured Deinococcota bacterium (assembly GCA_947311535.1). Taxonomy (GTDB): domain Bacteria; phylum Deinococcota; class Deinococci; order Deinococcales; family Trueperaceae; genus CAMZLP01. Next base: position 3,556 of record CAMZLP010000059.1, read on the forward strand.
AGCTAACAATAATAATGGCCGAAAAAATGGCCGAAGTCACCCCCAAGGGTTTGCAATACAGCTTTTTTACTAATAGCGGTACCGAAGCCGACGAAACAGCAATTATGCTTGCTCGTAGCTACACTGGCAATACCGATATTATAGCTCTTCGCCACGCCTACAGCGGCCGCAGCTCTGCCATGATGACAATGACCGCCCACGGCCCTTGGCGCTTGGGCAACGTCTTTGATGGCACTATCAAACACGTTAAAAACCCTTATCGTTATCGCTTCCCACTTGAGGTAAGTGACGAAGAGTATTTAGATTACTTAGTAGACGATCTAAAAGAAATGATTGCTACCACCACCACCGGCAAAATTGCTGCCTTTATGGCCGAGCCAATTCAAGGTGTAGGTGGTTTTGTAGTTGCTCCAAAAGACTACTTTAAACGCATTTTGCCAATAGTAAAAGAAGCCGGTGGCTTACTAATAATTGACGAAGTACAAACTGGCTGGGGTAGAACCGGTAAACACCTTTGCGGCATAGAGCATTGGGGTGTTGAGCCAGATATTATGACCTTTGCCAAAGGCATAGCCAATGGTGCAGCTGTGGGAGCAACCGTAATGACCCCAGAAGTTGCCAAAAGCATAACTGGCCCTACCCTATCAACCTTTGGTGGTAACCCTGTTTCTATGGCTACTGCCCTTGCTACTATTAATTACATTCAAGAAAATAATCTAGCCGACAACGCCCAAAGCCAAGGCGAGACCTTGCGTGGAGCCATGGAAGACATGAAAAAACAATATGACTTTATTGGAGACGTACGCGGTATGGGCTTAATGCAAGCCTTTGAATTTGTTGTGCCAGACGGCAGTAAAACCCCAGACCCAAGCAAAGCTAGTGCCTTAGTAGATGCTGCCCGCAAGCGTGGTTTGTTATTAGGCAAAGGTGGTTTGTATAGCAATACATTGCGCATAGCACCGCACCTAAATGTAAACACAAATGATATGGCTGATGGCATTGAGATTATTGAAGCTGCACTGAAGGATATTGCCTAGCTAATTAAATTCCAAACACAAACACCAACTATTATACATAAGACAAATTATACATGAGGCAAATATCACTTGTAGGGGTTCAAAGTTTTCGAACCCCTTTTCTACTGCAAAACAGGCAGGAATAACAAAAACCCTATCCCCCCGAGCGTAGCCAAGGCGAGGAATCTCCCGTTGGCTATGCCGTAGGGGTTCAATATTTTGAACCCTCAATATTTTGAACCCTCAATTTGTAGCAGAGCAAGCAGGAATAACAAAAACCCTGTGGTCACCCCGAGCGTAGCCGAGGGGTCTCCCGTTGGGTGAAATAGCCATTTGTTCCAAACGCAACAAATTACCCTAGTTTTAGAATTGCTTTGCAACATAGGAGATGCTTCGGCTTCCTGTGGTCGCTCGACATGGCAAATTGCCCTTTAAGTATCCTGAGGTTTTTAACTAGCTCTGTTAATTATTTTGATTATTAGCTAGAATAGCTTTATGAATAGCACAAACCCTCAATTTGACCTTGAATCATGTTTGCAAAAAGCCAGACGGGCTAGCAAACAATTGGCTCGAGCCGATCGTAATAAAGCCCTGCGAGAAATCGCCAAAGTTTTGCTAGATAATCAAGAGCAGATTATAAAAGCCAATGCCCTAGATGTGGCAGCCGAAGAAGCCAAAGGTACTAAAGCAGCCCTGATAGACCGCCTTAGTCTAAATAAAAAACGCATAGCAGATATTGCCGAGGCGGTTTTATTGCAGGCAGATTTGCCAGACCCGCTGCACCGTGTACTAGATGGCTGGACGCTAGAAAATGGCTTAAGAGTGCAAAAAATATCGGTTCCTTTTGGGGTAATCGGCATGATTTATGAGTCTCGTCCTAATGTAACTGTAGATGCGGCGACCCTAGCACTAAAAGCTGGCAGTGCTGCGGTCTTGCGGGGTTCATCTAATACCCTAAACAGCAATCGTTTATTGCTAAAACTAATGCGAGAAGCCCTAGTAAACGTGGCTTTGCCGGCAGATGCCATTCAGCTAATAGATTCGGCAGATAGAGGATTAGTGACAGAGCTTTTGACCGCTCGGGGTAAACTTGACTTGCTTATTCCGCGTGGAGGAGCATCTTTGATTAATCATGTGGTAAATAATGCCAAAGTACCCGTTATAGAAACAGGGGTAGGTAATTGCCATGTTTTTGTCGATGCAACTGCCGACCTAGAAAAGGCCAAAGCCATTGCCATAAATGCCAAAGTGCAACGC
>CAMZLP010000060.1 GCA_947311535.1 uncultured Deinococcota bacterium
GAGAGAGAGTGGGGGGAGGGAGGGAGAGACGGAGCGAGGCCCAAGAGCAGCTTCAGTGTCTGGAAAAACAAATTCCCAAGAAAAGAAAAAGAAAATAGTGAGTAGACGTTTAAGTAGCTGTTAAGGAAAAAGGAAAGAAGAATTTGGTGATTTGATTAATATTGCTAGTGACCTAGATATAGTTCAAAAATCTGGCTCTTGGTATAGCTTTAATAATGAACGCTTGGGCCAAGGTAAAGAAAAAGTTATTGCGTTTTTAGAGTCTCAGCCAGAAATGATGCAAGATATCGAAACACAAATCCATGCAAAACTTAAGCCAAAGGCCGAGGAAGCAGACAAAGACTCTGACTCAGGTAAAAAATAATGTTATGGATAATTACAGGCTTTTTGGGCTTGATAATAGGTGCCGCTGTTGGTTTTTTTGTAAAACAAGCCAACAATAAAAACCTCTTAGAAATTGCAGAGAAAGAAGCAAAAGAAGTACTAACAAATGCTAAGCAAGAATCGCAAAGCATTTTGCAAGAAGCCAAAAAAGAAGCCAAAAAAGAAAAACAGGCTTTAATTAAGGATGAACGAGACAGACTAAAGCAAGAATCACAACGCGCTCATGAATTGCTCGAGCAAGAACTAAGGCGCTCCAGAGAAAATGCAGCGAAGGAGTTAGAGCGTACTAGGGCTGATATTGATAAAGATAGAGAATTTATTAAAGAATCCCGTAATGAAATGAAGGGTGAGCGACAAAAACTTGAAAAAATGGAACTGCGGCTAAGTAGTCGGGGTGAAAAACAAGATGCTCGAGCCCTAAAACTTGATGACGTAGAAGAGAAGTTAAACAAACTTAGCAAAGAACTAAATAAACGTGAAGAAGACTTAGAGCTTAAAGCCATGGAATTGCAAGAGCAATTTCACGAAATTGCCCAGCTTACTAAAGAACAAGCCCAAGAAATTATTTTTAAACGCTTAGATGGTGAATTAGAACGTGAAAAAGCAATTCGAATTCGCTCCGCCCTTGAACTTGCTGATGCTGATGCTAAACGCAAAGCATTTAATATTATTGCCCAAGCTATCCAACGTAGTGCAGCTGAGGTTTCAGCAGCTATTAGTGTAACAGTTGTGCCTATTCCTAGCGATTCTATGAAGGGGCGTATTATTGGTAGAGAGGGTAGAAATATTCGTACCTTTGAAGCTTTGACAGGTGTTGATTTAATAATTGATGATACTCCTGAAGCAGTACTATTATCCAGCTTTAACCCAATACGCCGTGAAGTTGCTAAATTGGCTCTAATCGAATTGATTTCTGATGGCCGTATTCACCCAACTAGTATTGAAGATTCTGTTAATAAAGCTCAGTCTGATATGCAGAGCTATATTAAAGAAAAAGGTGAAGAGGCTGCGCTCGAGGCTAACATAGTAGGTATTAAGTCTGGTATGTTGCAACTTTTAGGCCGTATGAATTTTAGAACAAGCTATGGGCAAAATGTTTTAAAGCACTCAGTTCAGGTATCTCATTTATGTGGCATTATTGCAGCAGAGCTTGGTGTTGACGAAGTTCTAGCTCGTAGAGCTGGCTTATTGCATGATGTCGGTAAATCAATTGATAGAGATATAGAAGGATCACATACCGAAATCGGTGCAAACTTGGCTAAACGCTTTGGCGAGCCAAACGAAGTAGTTGATGCAATTGCTCATCACCATGATATAGATTTGGCAGAAACAATATATCCAATAATTGTTCAAGCTGCCGATGCAATCTCGGCTGCTCGCCCTGGGGCAAGACGCGAGTCTTTAGAAAGTTATCTAAAACGTTTAGAGTCTTTAGAAAGCATAGCTACAAGCTTCCCAGGAGTAGAAAAATCTTATGCTATTCAAGCAGGTCGTGAAATACGGATTGTTGTTCAGCCTGACAAAGTAGATGATAGCTCAGCTGTGCTGCTAGCAAGAGATGTTGCTAACCGTATAGAGCAAGATGTAGAATATCCAGGTCAAGTACAAGTAACTGTTGTTCGTGAATCAAGAGTTGTTGAATACGCTAGATAAACTAAATATTTTTTGTTCTAAAGCACTTTTTTCGATTTTGAGAGAAGTGCTTTGGTTTTAGTTCCTTTGCCAACTTTAAATGAGTGAAAAGAAGAAAGCTTAAGGGGTAAAACCGCAGGCTGCAAAATTATAAATTATGAATATTCGAAATAAGTTGAGGTTTAGGCAGAACCGAGGCTTCAGCCTCGGTTAGAGTAAGTGGATTGTTCTTAATTTTTTAATGAACCATATGGGTTTTTGCAGCTTACAAGTTTTAATGGGTATATCTCTTGTGAAGATGCTAATCTTTAAAATGCAATTGCACTTTAAACTAATATTTTAATAAGTTATACTCCCACTTGGTTGTCTATCAACCAATACATATAAATAGGCGGCAATTAATGAAAATAGGCAACAAGTTAAAGTTATTTAGCGGTGGAGCAAATCTAGAGCTTACAAAAGCAGTTGCTTCTAAGCTGGATATTGATCTAACAAAGGGTAGAACCCAAAAATTTCCAGATGGTGAAACCTCTATTGATATTCTTGAATCTGTTCGGGGTAGTGATGTTTTTATTATTCAATCTACTTATGCTCCAGTTAACAATAATATTATGGAACTACTTATTTTTATTGATGCTTTAAAAAGAGCCTCGGCATGGCGAGTGAATGCGGTCATTCCGTATTTTGGTTATGCAAGACAAGATAAAAAAATGCAAGCCAGAGACCCAATTACTGCTAAATTAGTAGCAAACCTTTTAGAGACAGCAGGAATCGACCGAGTAATAACTATAGATTTACATGCTGGGCAAATACAAGGCTTTTTTGATGTACCCGTAGACCATCTAACTGCAATTGATATATTAGCTGACCACCTAAGAGCAGGTGACCTTAGCAATAGCGTTGTAGTGTCACCAGATATCGGTAGAGCGACTGATGCCAGAAGATTGGCAAACTCTTTAGGCTTAGAGCTAGCAATTTTATATAAGCGTAGAACCAGCCCCACCGAAACAGCAGTTTCTCATGTTATTGGCGATGTAATAGGCAAAAGACCAATAATGATAGATGATATGATCTCAACGGCGGGTACAATTCATAATTCTGTAAAGGCTTTAGTGGACCTTGGTGTTAAAAAAGATATTAGGATTGTCTCAACACATCCAGTATTTACAAAACCTGCTCTGGAGCGTTTGGCTCATCCTGCTATTAGTGAAGTTGTAGTTACTGATACTATTCCGTATACAGGTGATTTGGAGAAAGTTAAAGTTTTATCGGTTGCACCACTATTAGCCAAGGCTATTGAAAACATACACAGCAACAAATCTGTTAGCAAATTGTTTTCTACTAAAGTTAGGGGAGAGGCTAACCCTTCCTAACGGAAATACCGTTTTTGTCAAGGGAATCTATAATAGCTAAGCTGGCTATCGGAATACCTAATTTTGCCAATTTTTCTCGACCGTGCTCAAAAGATTTTTCGATAACGCAGCCAATGCCTAACAGCTCTGCACCGCTTTCTTTGACAAGATTAGCCAAAGCTAACAAGGTTTTACCAGTTGCTAAAAAATCATCAATAATTAAAACCTTATCGTCTTTAGACAAAAATTCTTTGGAGACCATAAGCTTAGTAATACCACCCTTGGTATGGCTAGGGGCTTTAGCACTATAATGCTCGAGCATAGTCACAGGTTTCTTTTTACGAGCATAGATGACAGCTACATCATAGCAAATAGCTGTGGCCAAAGCTGGCGCAATACCACTAGTTTCAGCGGTAATGATTTTGTTTACTCCCTTAACAGCAAGTTCATCAAACATAGCCTTAAAGTGCTTGCCAAAAGACAAGGTTAGTTTAGGCTCGAGCCTGTGATTTAAAAAACTATCAACCTTTAAAATCCCATTACCTAGATAAGAACCATCTTTTCTGATTTTTTCTACTAATTCAGTCATCTATTTCCAATCTCTAAAATATTCAGCAAGCAATTTATTAAAAATATTTGCCCGTCAAGCACTGTTGGGCTTTTATAATTTTACTAGAATAACTGCATATTAGAGTAGGCTTTGTATTTATCAAAAAATACTAAATTAATTTTGACTATTATCTAAAAAAGTCAAAGACCTATTCTAGCAAGTCTTTGTTAAGATAAGTCTTTAAAACCTCAGGAACTCTAACGCTGCCATCTTCATTTTGGTAGTGCTCTAAAAGGGCTGCTATGGTTCGTGGAAAGGCCAAGGCGCTGCCATTGAGCGTATGCACTAATTTGGTAGCCCCTTTACCAGCGGCACCGCCCTCGCGGTATCTAGTTTTAAGCCGACGTGCCTGAAAATCGGTAATATTACTAATACTAGTGACCTCTAGCCATCTAGCTTGCCCAGCACTCCACAGCTCTAGGTCATAAGTTTTAGTTTGGGTTATACCCAAATCACCAGAACATAAAATCAGTCTTTGATAAGGGAGCTCCAAAGATTCTAAAATTGCTTCCGAGGTCTTAGTCATTTCTTCTAAAACTTCATAGCTATTTTCTGCTTTGACAAATTGAACCATTTCAACTTTATCAAACTGATGTAAGCGGTTTAAGCCGCGGACATCTTTACCATAGCTACCGGCTTCTCGTCTAAAACATTGGCTAAAGCCTGTTACTTTTAATGGTAAATCAGCTTGATCCAAAATTTCATTTCTAAACATCCCCGTTAAAATTAATTCTGAGGTGGGTATTAGATAAAAGCCATCATCAACGCCATACATCTGACCTTCTTTATCAGGTAATTGTCCTGTGGCTGTAGCACTATCAGAATTTACCAGTAGTGGTATTGATAGCTCGCTATAACCTTGTTCACTTAAAAAGTCTAAAAAGTAATTTTTGAGAGCCCGTACTAATTTGGCGATATCACCTTTAAAAATAGGAAAGCCAGCCCCTGTTGTTTTGTTACCGCGTTCAAAATCTATCCAATCACGGTCTTTAGCGAGCTCCCAGTGCGGTTTTGGTTCAAAGCTAAAGCTAGGCTTCTTGCCCCAACTAGCTATAACTACATTGTCAGCATCACTTTCGCCATAAGGCACGCTCTCGTGAGGGATATTAGGAAGCTCGAGCAAAAGCCCATGAATACTTTGTTCTAATTCTCGTGATTTTTCTTCTAATGATTTTACCTCTTTAGAGATTTGCCCCATCTCTTTTAAGACTTCCTCAGCAGATTCGCCATTGCGTTTTAATTGGCCGATAAGCTTGCTTTTAGAATTTCTAAGGGCTTGTTTTTCTTCTAGAGTTTGCCGAAGTTCTCGGTTTTTAGCATCTTTTATTAAGATTTGCTCGAGCCCATCTTTGCTACCATAATGCTGCTTAGCCTCTATTCCTTTTAATACAGCATCTTTATTCTCACGGATGTACTTTATATCTAACATCTAAACAGCTTAACGCAAAAACAAAAAAGCGTAAATAGGAATTATGTAACATTAAGACCATATGCCAACTTATTAACTGAAATACAGCAAGATTATGGCTTAATCTAAGAGACAATGAATGCTCATACCCCCCCATTTGATAGTTTGGCCACTCGCCATAGTGATATGGTCTTAGATGACCCGCGATTATCTCTTTCAGCAAAAGGTTTGTTTGTGTCAATTGCTTATTTGGGCAATAAATGTAAATTATCCAATTTAAACAAACACTGCAGTGATGATCTAAATGAAATAAAATTTTCTCTCAAGGAGCTTGTTGGCTCTGGTTATATAAAACTAGATGCCGATTTTGTCAGTATAAGATCGGTTGCTAGTTTCGGTGTAAATATATAAGCTATATTTAAATTAGTAAAGCCATCATTTTATTAAAATGATGGCTTTTTTGGTGGCCGGGGGCGGGATTGAACCGCCGACACTGCGATTTTCAGTCGCATGCTCTACCGACTGAGCTACCCGGCCAAGAACAAACTTGTAAACTTTTAGTTTTTAGAGGTATCACCATATTGATGATACCTCTTTAAACTATTTTGGCGACTCGGACGAGATTTGAACTCGCGACCTTCTGCGTGACAGGCAGATATGCTAACCGCTACACTACCGAGCCAAAATTAAAACTTGCATACACAAGCAAACGGAATGATACCGAAAAGAAGAGCATTTGTCAATGCCATAAGCTAAGTTTAGTTTAATTTGTAAATAATTAAATTTTGTTTATCTCTCCAAAGCTAATTAAAAGCCCTCTCAAAAATAAGAGTATCTCGCTTTTAAAAGGAAAAAGGATATGCAGAAAATCTTTAAACAATAGAATAGGCTTGGCTAGGTTATTTATAAAAGTAATTTTACTTAGAAAGAATTTGATTAAGGTGTACTAGGTTTAATAGTTATGATGATATGGCGGTCTTTAGGTAGAGTAAACCGAACAATATCTGAGCTACTAGATTGGAAGCGGCCTTGTAATTCCCAAACGCCTTCTTTATCTAAGGCGATGGATTCTTTACCTGAAACGCGTTGTAAGATAGTTCCGGGCAATAGGCTCGAGCCTATTGGACTACTAATGACTGTAACATCTACAGGCGGTAAGTTATTAGGGAGTATTTCAACATCAACAACATAGTGTTGTACAGCTGCAGTTGGGTTATCTATTAAACTTCCTTGGCGAAGTAAAGCAAAAGCCCCTAACGAGGCAGCTGCGATAAAAATAACTAGTAAAGCAAAGATTCTGCCACGATTCCTTATTTTTTGATTATCAGAATCATCATCAATTTCATCAAATTCGTCTAAAAAACTTTTTCTGGATTTAGATTTATTAAAAGAATCCCCTTTTTTATAAGTAGTACCAGGTGGTAAGTCTCGGACAAATCTGGCTTTTTTAGGCATACGAGGTTCTCTTGTTACTTCGCTATTGCTTTTTGTTGTGGTTTGGGTGTTATAAGCTTCGGACCTTGGTTTATTGCCAAATTGCATAGGAGCAGGGTTATTAGATATCGGCTTTGGTTTTTGACTTGTAATAAGTTCGGGAGTTGCTTTAGTCCTAATATCATCATCTCTAGATATAGGTAAATAGCCAGCATCTTCACCAAAGTTAGTCTCTTGCTCTTCAATTGTACCAGCTACTGTAGGGCTTAATTCTAAGCTATCTAAAGTGGGTTTTTTAGAGCTTTCTATTATTTCTAATAAACTATTATAAAGTTTTTTTGCACTAGGTCGAGAGCTTGCTTGGGCAGCAACACAGCTGTTAATTAATTTTTCAAAATCTATTTTGAGTGTTCCATTGGTTAGTTCTAAAATAGACCTGCCCCAAGCATAAACATCAGCTTGCGGGCTAGGAGCCTCAGCATTTGGCCTATAGTTGGAAGTTTTTGCTTGCCAGGGAATACCAAAACCCTCAATTACCAAATGTCTATTAGTTGCTAAAAAGCGTTCTGGCCTGATATCACCGTGGACAATATTTAGTCTGGCTGCATCACGTAAGGCTCGAGCCGAATCTAATAAAAGCAAGTTGCTATCAATCCGCAAAGGGCTTTTTAGAGATTGATAACCTTTCGAAAAAGCAGTGACTACTTGGGTTGTTTCGCCATCATTATAAACACCCAAAATTCCCGAGATATTTTCTGATTCTAATCTATCTAAATAAGGACTGACCTTATTATTAAATTCATAAATATAAACGGCTAGGCCAGTTAAAGGGTCAAGACCTTTATAGGTAGAAACACCAGCTTCTTTGCTAATAATTTTTTTTCGATGATATCTTGACATTATCTTTATTAATTTCCCTTAAATTGATTGGCTCTTTATAAAACCGTTTAGGCATTATAACGTATTATCTATTATTACTGGCTAAGTAAGATAGCTTTCATGAAATTATTAACATATTGCTAGTCTATGGTTATGAGTAAAGATACAAAAGCAAAAGTTTTAGAGGCATTAAAAACAGTCGATGATCCCGAGCTACACCAAGATCTAGTAAGCCTGGGCATGGTTGGAGATGTTGTTGTTGATGGCAGCAGTGTTAAAATTGTAATTAATTTAACTACCCCTGCTTGTCCACTAAAAGCAGTTATCGAAGGAGATATAAAGCAAGCTGTTTCCAAAGTGGCAGGTATTAAGAGTATTTCAGTTGAATTTGGTTCACAAGTTAGCTCTGGTCCGCAAAAAGATAGTATTCCTGGAGTAAAAAATGTAATTTCTATTGGTTCTGGTAAAGGTGGAGTCGGTAAATCTACAGTTGCTGCTAATCTAGCAGTTGCTCTTGCTCTTGAGGGGGCAGAAGTAGGTCTTTTAGATGCAGATATTTATGGGCCTAGCCAGGCCAAAATGTTTTCGGTAGAAGGAAAACGTTTGATGGCTGATTCTGGTAAAAACATGATTCCTCTAAAAAACTACGGTGTCAAATTAATTTCGATAGCAAACTTAGTAGAAGATGGTCAAGCTTTAACTTGGCGTGGTCCTATTTTACATGGCACTTTAACTCAAATGTTACAACAAACTATCTGGGGAGAGCTTGATTATTTAATTATTGATATGCCACCCGGAACTGGTGATGTACAACTATCATTAACCCAACTGGTACCGCTTACTGGTGCTGTATTGGTAACAACACCCCAAGATGTTGCACTCTTAGATGTGAGGCGTGCTCACACCATGTTACGCAAAACAAATGTGCCAGTTTTAGGCATTATTGAAAACATGTCTTATTATCAACTAGCAGACGGTAGTAAAGATTATATTTTTGGCGAGGGTGGTGCAGTTAAATTTGCCGAAGAAGAAAAGATTGCTCTACTAGGTCAGATACCAATTACCAGAGAACTACGTGAAAGTGGTGATGCTGGTACTCCACTTGTTATGAGTAATCCTGATAGTGCTAGTTCAGAAGAATTAAGAAAAGCGGCTCGAGCCTTAGCCGGTTATATCAGTGTACAGAATATGATGACTTTGCCAGTTATTTAATATGGCTTAATATTAAATAATAGCTTGCCAACTAGTTGGCAAGCTATTATATTTTTACTGCTTTTTACTACATTTTATTTAATCTTAGCTCTAAACAAGAAATATCCAGACTCATTCATAAGCAAAGCCTCAGAAACTGTAATACCATCAGCTCGGGTAGCAGTGTTTAAAACACATTCATTAGCTAAATCAATGTTGATAGTAGCCACAACTCCAGTTTCTACAAAAACATTGGCAGCATTAGGACAAACTAAACTAAGTTCTGTATTGCCTGTATAACTATCAAGTTCTAAATCAGTATCAGCTAGTATATTGTCTGATAGAATTGTATCAAAAGCAGCTATACCATATTTTGTATAGTCAATTCTATATCCTAATTCGCTACTAATTTTTACGTTTTAGAGATTATCATAAATAATAAAATCCAGGAATACAATTTTTATCAATAGTTGAAAACAGTGAAGTTTGATATAGCTAAAAGCATTTTGCCAATAGAATTTATAGTAAACTATTATAGGTATGCGAAAATTTGTGGCTCAGGGCAAAAATGAATCTTTTGATTGTATAAATTGTGGGCAAGAAATAAAACCTTTGGCAAATGGCAGTATTAGAAATCATTGCCCTTATTGTTTGTATTCTATTCATATTGATATAAATCCAGGGGATAGAGCCTGTGAATGTTTGGCTAGGCTCGAGCCTATAGCGGTAGATTACAATGCCAAAAAGGGCTGGATTATTATCCATAAATGTGTCAAATGTGGCGAAATAAAAAGAAATAAAGCCGCTTTAGATGACAGTGTACAAGCAGATAACTATGAATTAATTATAGAATTGTCGACAAAGTCAAACTATTAGGAGAAAAGAATGTATAAAACTTTAATTGTAGAAAAAAATGATAATCTCTGCAAAATTAAATTAAATCGCCCTGAGGTATTAAATGCCCTATCGCTAGAACTTTTGCAAGAACTACAAAAGGCTCTAAAAGATGCTAGCGAGGATAGCAATGTGCGGGCAGTTTTGTTAACTGGCGAAGGGCGTGGTTTTTGCTCGGGTGCTGATCTTGGTAATACTTCTATTGATACAAATATAGCTGCAACCATAGAAGAAAATTATAATCCGGTAGCTAGGCTAATTTATAATATGCCCAAACCTGTTATAGCTGCGGTTAATGGCATTGCAGCTGGTGCTGGTATGAGTTTGGCATTGGCAGCTGATATGCGTATTTTGTCTTCTGATGCTGCTTTTGTACTAGGTTTTACAGGCATTGCTTTGGTCATGGACGCATCTGGCAGTTATTTTTTACCAAAGCTAATAGGGCGTGCAAAATCATTAGAATTAGCATATACTAATCGTAAGGTCTTTGCCGAGGAGGCTATAAATATTGGTCTAGGCGAGGTGCTATTTGAGGCAGTAGATTTTGACCGTGATTCTACTCTTTATGCCAAACAAATAGCCCTTGGCCCGACCAGTACATTTGGACTAGTCAAAAAACAAATCAATGAATCTTATAATAATAATTTTGAAGAGCAATTAGTTTTGGAAGCTGAGTTACAAGCAATTGCTGCTAAATCAGCTGATGCAGCTGAGGGTATAACTGCATTTTTGCAAAAACGCAAGCCAGATTTTCAGGGAAGATAGGGGAGGAGTAAGAATTAAGAATTAAGTGTCTTGTCCTGCAATAGGCTTGTTTATACCAAACTCAATTAACCACTTCTCTTATAAAAACTTCTCAATTTATTTTGTACGTCTATTATTTAGAGTTTCGCAGTCTAAGACCTTCTCCCTTCCCCTTTCTCCTTTCCCCTTTCTCCTTTCCCCTAATTTGATATTGATAAGAAAGCTAAAAAGTACATTTTATTGAGTTTGGTATTATGTATTTTTAAGAAAAGCCTTAACTCAGAAGTGCTGCTTATTCTTTGCCTAGCTTATAGCTTATTTATTGCTAATCCTAGCCTAAAAATAGACAAAATCTTGCAATTATCATTTTCTTTTGTGATGATAGCTCTATGAACAAAGATGTTATTTTTTATAACGGAAGTATTTTGACAATGGATTTAGATAATCCAAATACCGAAGCTATTTTAGTTCGCAATAATAAGATTATGGCTTTGGGGCATAAAGATGATTTATGCCAACTTGCCAGCCCGCAGCTAGAAATGTTTGATTTACAAGGCGAGTGTCTAATGCCCGGCTTCCATGATAGCCATGTACATTTGCTTTATCATGGTTTTTCTTTGGCACAGTTGGATTTAGAAAAAACCAAAACTAAAGCTGAAGCCTTGGCTCTTGTGGCAAAAAAGGCTAACAAACTTGCTGAGGGCAGTTGGATTTTGGGGGCAGGCTATTTGCTCTCACGCTGGGGCGAAGAAATAAATAAAAAGGATTTAGACGATGTTGCCCCTAAACACTATGTAGTTTTGCGTTCACAAGATCACCACAGTGCTTGGCTAAATTCATTGGCTTTGCAAATAGCAGGCATTAACAAAAGCACTCCTAAGCCCGAACACGGTGAAATTCTAAGAGATGCCAATGGGGAAATAACTGGGGTTTTGCTCGAGCATGCCTATGATTTAGTTGCCCAAAAACTACCAAAACCGAGCAATCAAGAGCTAGTTAAGGCTTTGGATAATGCTGCCGATGACTTGGCGAGTTACGGTATTACTACTGTGCATCATATGGCCTATGAGCCTGCCCAGTTTTGGAGGGTTTTAGCCAAAGAAGCCTCAAAAGATAATTTCCCTATTAGAGTTTGGGCGTGTATTGACCAAGATAGAATAGAAGCTGCTAGCGAGATTGGTTTGGCAACTGCTCAAGGTGGTAATAATTTTCAAATTGGTGGGGCAAAGTTTTTTGCCGATGGTGCTTTGGGTAGTAAAACTTCGCATATGCTCGAGCCTTTTGACAACAGCACTAACTACGGCACCGAAGTGCACGGCTATGAAATCCTAATAGATAGATTCCCAAAGGCAATAGCGGCCGGCCTAGTGCCAGTAATCCATGCCATTGGCGATGCTGCTAACCGAGCGGTTTTAGACGCTCTGGCAGAGACTAAAGAACTCTGGCAAGCTCAAAATATGCGCCCCAGAATTGAACACGCCCAGCACTTGCATAGCCAAGATATAATCCGCTTTGCCGAGCTAGGTGTCATTGCTTCTATGCAGCCTATACACCTTCGTTTTGATGCAAAAACTGCCCTAGATTTGTTAGGCGAGCGAGCGGCCAATATGCATAATTGGCGTAGTTTATTAGCTAGCGGAGCAAGCTTGGCCTTTGGCTCTGACACGCCAGTTGCAATACCTGATGTCATAGAAGCCCTAAAAACTGGTTTGGACCGTAAGGCAGAAAGTGGCGAAGAGCTATACCCCGAGCAAGCTTTAAAAATAGAGGAATTATTGCATGCTTACACTCGCAATGCGGCTTATGCAATCAATTGGGAGAATCGCTCTGGGCAGCTAAAAGCTGGTTATGATGCCGACTTTGTGATTTTAAGCCATAATCCATATGAGGGCTTAGAGGATTTGAAGGTCGTGGCAACTATGAAAGGCGGTCTTTGGACGTTTTATTCTTGGTAATAGGAACAAAAATAGGAACAAAAATTGAACTAATAATAAAACTATGCTAATATTGCAACTATGACAATGTTGCTTAGCCATACAATATTAAGCGCTCACGACAATAAAACAGGTCGATATGATGCCAAAAGAATTGCTACAATTTTAGCAATTACTCAGGCAGAAATGGCAGAAATTGTTGGCTACTCGACCAGAGGTCTTAATAAAAACCCTAGCTCACCAAGGTTACAAGAAAAACTTGCTGCCTTAGTGAGTTTAATAGGTGAATTACGTGAACTACTAGATGGCAATATGGAATACGTATTGATTTGGTTGAAATCTCCGCACCCATATTTAGATAAGCGCAGCCCACTGTCGGTATTAAAAGATGGAAATCTAGAAGCTGTTCAAACTTTGCTACATATGATGTGGACGGGACAACCAGCTTAGTGTTGACGGCTAGGGGGTTAGAAAAAAAATTAAAAAACCTCAAACTTTCAGCATTTTCACAAGTAACTTATCGTTTGATTCATGCTAAATATTATCAAACTTCACTCTCAGCAATAGGCTCAATGAAATTCGCTGGAAGATATAATCCTAAAGAACAATATGAGGTTTTATATTTGGCAGATAGCCCCATAACTGCACTTCAGGAAGTCAATGCAGTTTTTCGTTCTAATGCTCAGTTATTTCCTGTTAAGGATATACCAAGAATACTATTAAGTATTGAGTGTCAACTTAGCAATATTTTAGATTTGACTGATGAAGCTATAGTTAAAGAATTGGGAACTAGCTTTCAAGAACTAACTGGCTCTTGGGTTTTGCATTCTCAATCTTCTTTACCCCCGACACAGCTATTGGGTAAAGCTTGTTTTGAAAATGGAGCTATTGAAGCTTTGAAAGTACCATCTGCTCAAGATGCTAGGGCTTTTAATTTGGCTGTGTTTCCAGATAGATTGCAAATAAATAGTAAGATTCGGGTTTTTGATGATTCAGGTTTTATTGATGCAGTTATTGAAGGATATTAGATAAGTCTTCTGGGCTATCTATATCTAGATAATGCTCGAGCAAAAGCCATTCAAATTCATTATTAACAGCGAGCACCCTAGCCCCCTTGTCACCAGTAATTTTTGAAACCTGAACAAATAAGTCTCGCCCAATAATCGCAGGCACCCCCAATGTTTCTTGATATTTAGAATAAACCAGATTCTTATCTGTTGCATCAAACAATTTTATTAGTTTTTGCAAATGTTTAACTTCTACCAATGGTTGGTCTGGTAAAATTATCAGAGCAGCCCGAACATTTTTATCCAAAGAAGCAATCCCAAGCCGCAATGACGAAGCCAAGCCTTCATTCCAATTTGGGTTATTAAGAGCTATTACTTTGTTATTTTTTATTTCATTTAGATACTCTTGCTTAGCGCCAACAACTAAATAAGAAATATCCGAAACCTGCAAGGCTTTGTCAATTGCTATTTTTAATAAGCTCTCGCCCTGATACTTGATTAAGAGCTTTGCTTTACCCATACGGCGGCTTTGGCCGGCAGCTAAAATAATTGTTGCTATCATTGTTGCTGATTATAGCAAAGCGAAGAAAGTTGTTCTTTTTGGGCGAGCATCAAAGGGAAAAGACAGTGGAAATTGAAAAAGAAAACGTTGCAGGCTAGGTAATTTTAGATGATAAAATGAGGCTTACGCAATGGCTAAATATGCCGTAGGGGTTCAATATTTTGAACCCACAATTTGTAGCAAAGTAAACAGGAATAACAAAAACCCTGTGTCATTCCGACCGTAGCGGAGGAATCTCCCGTTTGGTAAACCAACCCTCAATTCATAAAGCGACAAACTAGCCTAGTTTCTGAATTTATTGGCAACGCACTACACAGGAGATGCCTCGACTCCCTGCAGTCGCTCGGCATGACAAATTGATTGTCACCCCGAGTGTAGCCGAGGGGTCTCTGGTTGGTTTAAATAGCCATACATTCCAAAAGCAGTAAATTAGCCTTGTTTTTTAATTTGTTTACAACTTGCAAAAAATACCTGTATTGATATAATTGAACTGTTATGAATGATAATAATATTAAAAAAGCAGGTTTTATTAAAAAACACTGGAATATTTTGCTAACACTTTTTGGAATAGCAGCTGTAGCCACTAGCCTTAGTGCCTGCAGCCCAAGCACAAAAACTGGCACGCTTGGCAATGAAACAAGTGCAGCAGCGAACCAAAACTATGAAAAAATAAAAGTAAGCCCAGAAGCTGCCGCCAGAGCCATAGCTGC
>CAMZLP010000061.1 GCA_947311535.1 uncultured Deinococcota bacterium
ATTCTTTGCACAATCTTAGGCACTTTCATCTCTTCTTGAAAATCATTTATCTGCTGCCAATTTTCTAAATCAACTGAGGCAAATACACTAGCTCCACTCGCTTTATTAACCTTGCTCTTCTCTGCCACTGTCGAAACTAAATACAAGCCATTAGCATTGATAATATGAAAAGCACTACCTGGTAATTCTGCTAAATTTCTAAAACCAGTATCCAAATTAAAATGTTGAATATAGTTAACTTCTTGGGGCGTATCCATCGGTACAATCAAACCGTCTTCAAGCGGGATAATAGCTACGGCTCGAGCCTGTTGTGTACCACGTGCTACTGGCTCAAGGGTTTTAAAATCATCATCAGTAAACCAAAGAGCCGATTCTTGGTCAAGGTCACCGCTTAGCAACCACATGCCCTGACGGTAAGGGTCATAAAAAATACCGTGCACATGGCGAATTTCAGCCTTTTTAAAGCTGTAGACAATATCCCAATCTTGGGCATTGTCAGAACCATACACATAAACTTCGTCACGATCATTATTTTGAAAGTACTCACCAAAAAATAATTTGCCGCTGTTGCTCTGACAAAGATTAAGTGGCCTTGTTCCACGTTTAATTTTTAAAACTGGCTTAAATTCTTGAGAATTTGCCGCTTTATAAGCAATGGTTTTACGCAATACAGCCACAATAGCACCATCAGCCAAAGGTAAAATAGAATGATAGCCTGCTCGAAGTACTCGGCTAGTAAAATTATTTTTGGCAATAGTTTTATCAAAAAATGAAGCAGAAAAGCCAGCAACTAATTCAAAACTAGCTGCATCATCATCAGATTTATAAAGCTTTAAGCCTTGGCTTGCAAAAAGCCTTTTATTAGCTAAATAGAGAGGACGATAATTTGAAATTAAATTATAGTTTTGCTCATTCACGATTTAATCGTAATTGATAAAGGTTGGAAAATAAAGGCTTTATACCGCCAAAAAGTCCGTATTGGTTGGCTGGCCTAGAATATTCGTAATCAAAATCTTTAAAAGCAGTTGTGCACACTTGCTCGGCCAGATTAATTTGCCAAGGCTTTAGGTTTTCTTTCCATTTATCTTTATTGCTTTTTAAAAGTGGGCCTAGGGTTTCCTTTTTCCAAGACATTTCACGCTGATCAACCAATCTTTCAGCCGACTTAGAAAATTGCAGCATATTCTCATCATAATCAATCTCGATATGAGCAGCAATTTTTTGCAAGGTGATTTCTGGATAAGTTATTAAATCTTCATATCTAAATTCATAATAGTTTCTGCCAAACAGCTCTTTGCCCATTTTACGGCCCCGCTTTATCTGAGTCTCATAAAGTAAAACATGCTGCCAAACTGGTCTGTGTTTACTCCAAGCTGCTTTCATACGAGACGATAAAACATCACGAGGGTCACGAACAATGTGCAAGATTTTTGCATCGCTAAAGCTCTTATAAAGGCTTTCTAAATAGTCTATATTCCTAGGGTCTTTATCACCAACAAAGTGGGTTTCTGGGTAATTTATTAGGTATTGCTCGAGCATAGTCCTATAAACTTCTTCTAAGTTAAATTCTTGCGTACCGTTTATAAAATCTTTTAAAAGCTCATCGGTTGAAATATTAACTCGTTTAAAATCTTCATCGCTATCCAAAAGAGTTTTAAAGCTACTTAGTCCGGCCTGCTCGAGCCTAGCCCGAGTCTTTTTGGCAGAAACATAGTTACGGTAAAAATGTGTCTCGGGCAAAAAAGTTATTTTTGGGTGAGCATCTAACATGCTTTGTAACAAGCTAGTACCAGAGCGGCCAACACCCACAATAAAAACTGGTTTTACTTCTCTTATATTAATATTATCCATTTACGGCTTCCTTTTTAGCAAAGTAGTCTCCCAAATACTTCATTCTAGCTTTCCAAGTATGGTTTTTTATAAAGTCCTCTTGCCCTTGTTTAGCTAACTTTATACGTAGTTCTGGGTTTGCGGATAAGTAATACATAGCGTCTGCTAAGGATACAGGGTTTTTATTTTCATAAAGGTAAGCGGTTTTACCATGCTTGGCGATATCACTAATTTGGCCAACATCATTAGCCAATATAGCAGCCCCTAAAGCCATATATTCAAATAGCTTTATTGGTGAGCGAATACTATCCTCACCACTCTCACCATAGGGCAAAACCATTATATCCGTATTGGCATTTACAATTTCTGGCAAATCTTCTACTTTGTATCTGCCATGAAAATAAACATCTTCTAAGCCTTTTGCCAGCTCTTTACTAGGAGCTTCACTAACCCCATCGCCATAAAATTCCAATGAGCCGGTACCGCCCTTATCCTTATAGATTTTAAAACCTGCTATCAAAGTTTCAAAATCATAGTAGTACTGCATAACCCCCAAATAAACAAAACGAATTGCTTCTTTAGGATTTAAATTATCCGTTTTTAAAAGCTGCTTCTTAGAAGCCCCGTTTGGCACTACTAGCAGCTCTGACTTACAGCCACCTTTTAATAATTGAGCTTTTAGAGCTTTAGAAATTACATAAACTAAATCAAATTTAGAAACTATACTTGATTCAAATTTTAGAGCGAGCGGGCGCAGGGCATTTGGTATTTTAGCTTCATTATGAACTGCAAAACTATTTACTTCTACCACTGATTTAATTCGGTAGGCTCGAGCTAATTTTGCCAATTTACCCAAAAGTAACGGTGAAGATGCAGCATAACGCACCATAAGAGTTGAAACATCGCCAATTTTTAATTCTTTTTCTACTACTTTTAATAGCTCATCTTGCCAAGCCGTCTTTGATAATTCTTTGCCCTCATTATTAGTAGCCACAGTGATCATTTTAGTATTTGCAAATTTGCCCTCATGCAAATCCAAACCGTTACCAGAGATAACAGTTATAGGCTGATTATTATCACTAAAGCCCTCTATTACCCCCAAAGCATGAGTCACACTGCCACGCCCACCACGTGAGAAATATTCTCTTTTGGGCAATATATATATCAGTCTATTCATAAACTAAACCTTCCATTTTTCTGTTCTTTTTTTCTTTAGTTTTTTCTTTTAAAGCCAACTCGGCCTTTAAACTGTAATAACGCAAACCCTCAGCTAAGCCAAGCACCAACCAAAAATATTTTCTATTTAGCTGCGGATTAGTTAAACCACCAATTAACATTCCAATTAGGTATGCCAAAACAATCAGCCACTCTTTGCTATAAATCGAGCTAGTCAAAAGCTGAGCCAACCAAAGTATAAATATAACCAGGCCGATTACCCCTAGCTCTATGGCAATTTGAATATAAATATTGTGAGTCACTCTTGGTCTAAAGGGCTCATGTAGTTCTAAATTAAATGGTGTTTTAGAAAAACTTGTAAAGGTCATAGCATCTTCTGTATTGCGTATCCCCGCACCAATAATAGGGTGGCTCAAAAAGGTCTGATAACCCATCTTCCAAATTGTAGTTCTACCAGCTCCACCAGAGCTAAGCGCGCTACTGGTTCTAAACTCAACAAATTGCACTACTGCTGGTATCTGCATAACAGCAATGCCAGTAATAAGCAAGATTCCCAAAAAACTAAGCTGCTGTTTTAATTTCCACCTAGGGATGTATACCATCAGCATTACCCCGATAATTGCCAACCAAGAACCCCTTGTACCAGACATTAAAATTGCAATTAAGAAAACAATACTAGCTATTGATGCAATAAATCGTCTGGCTTTAGAATTATCAGTATCAAAAATATTTTGAAAACTATATAAAAATGCTGGCAACATATAATAGGCAAAATGAGCCACCGACTGCCCCTCTATGGCACTAGTACGGGTTGATTGAGAAAAGCCTGAGGCATCTAAACCTCTCATAAAATTGCTAATACCAATTAGAGCTACAAAAAAGCTACTAGCAGTATAGTAGCCCATAATATAGCGAACTACTTTGGGGCTTGTAGCAACATAGTCTGCAATTAGAAAAGCCATAATAAATAGCTGCAATAATTGATTGTAGCCGACTAAATTTGTTTGTATGGACCATAAGAGACTTGCACTAACCCAAAATATAAATAGCCAAGCCAGCCTTGTAAAAGACCGTAAATCTACCCTAAAACGCCTATGGAATAAATAGCTAGCTACAAATACCATAGCAGCAATTTTAGTTAGAGTACCTAGAGCATTAATTACTATTACTTCTTCAATAGGTATTAGTACTATATATAGTAATAAGGCATGCAATGGATCAGCAATCAAAAACAAAGCTCCTGCTAGAGCAACTATAGCAGCGACAATTAGTTTGAATTTACCAATAATTAATGCAGGTATTATAATAATAGCTGTTAAAATATAGCTAATAATACCCAAATAAAGTTTGGGGTTTTGTAAAAAACGTTTTTTTAATGATTCAATCATAACTATCTAAGCTCTAACAAGCAGATTTTCTTTAACAAGTTCCAAATACTTGTCTGTCGCTGCTCTATCAGAGAATTCTTTAGCTCTCTGGACAAGTTTCTCTTTTGGGCTTGGGTTTTTAAGGGTTTTAACAATCGCTTTTGCCAACGCCTCCGAATCAGCTACAGCTACTAATTCTCCATATTTTCCAGAATTCAATATCTCTACAGTTCCACCAGGGCAATCGGTTGCTACCACATTGCTTCCACATGCCATTGCTTCTATCAGTACGGTTGGTAAGCCTTCCCATCCCGAGCTGGATACAAAAAGCTCGGAAGCTGCCATAAAGGCATATGGATTATCTACAAAGCCTGCTAGATCTATGTCATTTTCTAAACCCAGCTCTTTTACTTGTTTTTCTAAGTCTTCTCTATCTTCGCCTTCACCTAATATTATCAATTTTGCATCAATTTCTTTTTTAAGAATGGCAAAAGCATTAATTAAATTAGCAAAGTCTTTTTGTTCACTTAATCTACCTACTGAGATTATTACCGGTTTATCTTGCTCAAAAAATGGATGTTCTGCTTTTTCTTGGCTTAATCTCAACATTTTTTGGGTAACCACTGGATTATAGATGGTTTTTATTCTATCTCGCTTCATCTTTAAATACTTAGCCAAATCATCAGCCACTGCATCTGATACGGCTATTATTTCGTCAGCTAATGGGTATATCAATCTTGAGCTTATTGTATTTAAACGTTTTATAATTGGCTTGCCCGATTTATCGTCTCGGCTGGTTGCCGTATGGATTGTAGCTATTAGTTTTGTTGGTACAAACGCCAGTTTTGTTATTATTATACTGGCTATATTCACATGGGCATGAGCAGTTATTAGGGCTTGGGGCTTATTTTGACGTAAATAGCGAAAAACTGCTAAAAAACTATTTTTTACACTGCCATTGCCAAAAAACACTTTTGTTCCCTCAGGGATTTGAGAATACAAATTACCCGAGCTATTGTTTAAAAATAAATGCACTTCTATACCGTCATCTAACATTGTCTGCATTAAATTAAAAAAGACTCGAGCAATACCACCCCCGCCTATTGTGCCAGGGTAAAAGCAAATCACATTTCTTTCGTTATTAGTTTTTCTTTTGTCTAAAATCATTATGCCATCCATATAATTATTTTAAAGGCCTCTTTCTAATCTGTCGTTGATATTTCTTATTAAAAAGCCTGCATAGGCTCTAAAACGCTCATCTGTTAGTTTTTCCTCAATTGATTTCTGCATTAAGCTTGCTGCCAAGCCTTCTGGATCAAGATTAATAGAATTATCTAAGATTGCTATCACAAGGTTATGAAGTTGGCTTATTCTTGGCCGAAAATCTTCAAAACGGGCAACTAATTCTGGTAAATCCTCAACGGATTTTGCTCTACTCACCAAGCCCTCGGCAAAATTAAAGAAAACTTCACCGATAGTGATTGCAGGCTTGCCCAACAACATAGCCTCCATAGCTGCTGTACCAGTAATTGTAACTACACCTAATGATTCAGAAATAATGGCATGGCTATTTAAATCTGGATAGAGCATTTTGACATTGGGCAAACTGACTAGTTTTTTATAAAACCCTAGGTTCTTTTTACCAATGCCTTGCGGGTGGTCTTTGGTGTACAAGCAGACATCCCAAGGTAAGCTCTGAGCCACATTATGGGCAATTTCTGATTGCAATATTCTATATGGTGCATAAAGCAATAGAGCCAATTCTGGCTCTACATGAAATGGAAAGAATACAAACTTTTCATCTTTTTGAGGTTTGCTAAAGAAATCTCCAAAACGCAAGCGCATATTGCGGTATTCTATGCCTAATCTAAATAAATCATATTCCCATTGTGAAAGGTTGTATAAATCGCCATGCTTCTTTTGAAAGCTGCCTTTATCAATGCGACGAAAAAGAATGCCTTTGATTTTGTCAGATAGCTTTTCTAGCTTGAGCTTTTTACCAAAATTACCAAGTTCTAAGCCGTCTATATAAGGCAAAATTACCTGGCCTTCTTTAAATTTGGCAATAAGTTGCTTGGCTTGCTCAGTATTTTGAGAGAGCTTGCCTGATTCTAATTCTTTAAAACGTGCTTCTATTTTATCAACTCGGTTATAAATTGTATCGGTAATTGCATGATAGCTACCAATTTTAGTTGATATTGGCACAAATAGCGGAATATTGCGGGCTTTGGCTACTTGCTCGAGTACAAGCGCGGAAGATGGCCCAACGTCTACCCCGGTGTATACAACTAAGTCTGGCTTAAAATCTTCTACAAACCGTTCAATCATTTCAAAACGGGTTTGCACATGCAAAAGCAAGCGTTTACGGCTGTAATTAGTACCGTATTCAAATAGATAGTTTGCTCGCTTCATGATTAAAAAGCGGTTTTGGGTCACATAATGCCAAAAGGGCAAGCCATAGGTTGGCTCAAGCCTAGCCAAATATTCACTATCAATATCAGCTAAGGGTCTTTTATCGGCTCTTTGGTGCATTATGGTTTCTGATAGCTGCTTAGTAAACAATGAAGCATTGTCTTTTAAGTATTGACATTCGGGTTTACGCCTAAAACTAATAACCGCAAAATCACTGGCGGCCAAGTCTTGCTTCATTTGTAAAGCAAGTGCATGTGCCAAATGGGCATCATCAATTCTTTGAACGTAAAATAATATCTTCATACATTTAGTCTTGCAAAATTCTTAGTTTGCCAGACTAAGAATTAATATAACTAATATAATTAGCAAGATTATAGACAGAATGCTGTGATAACCGTTAAGCTGTGCTCAAATGTAAATTTTCATACATTCTAATGCTAAACTAAACAAGCTTATGAGATTTGCCTTTAAACACAAATTGAAATTGTTATTTTTACTTGCCCTGCTAATAGTCTTGGCCGTTGTATTAAAAACTTGTAATAAAAAAGAATTTTTGATTATCGAGCAAGGTGACATTCTAATTGTACCACTATCACAAAACACCGCCCTAAAATCTGTACGCAGACCTGTTTCTGTTGGTTTTTATGATGAGATAGCTAATAAAACCTTTGTTAGCTATTTAGGGAAAAATTCTAATCCTTTTGTGCAAGAATTTATACACAAAAATAATTCTTGGTCTCAGCCAAAGCAGGTTGGCGACATAACTAAAGCAAAAAGCTTTAGCAAACCCGACAGACACAACTACCCAAGTCTTATTCAAATGGCTAATGGCAATTTGGCTAGTTTCTATGCCGAGCATGCCGATGAGCTAAGAATAACTACTTCGCCAAAGGCACATAGTATTAATGGTAATTGGAATGATAGAAAAATCCCCGAAGCAGACTATGCTGCCTACCCTATGCCTTTTAAAACAGAAAATGCTGATATTTATGTCTTTTATCGTGAAAGCTCTTATGGCTTTAAGCCCGAATTAGATAGAGATGATAGGCCAGTACAATACATAGTATCCCGTGATAACGCTAAAACTTGGACACGCTCGAGCCAACTCACAGGTGAATCAATAGCCATTGGCTCTTGGGATAGAGAGGACAACTTAAATGAAATCTATATCGGTCAAATACGCTATCAAAAATCCGAAGAAGGTATCGCTGAACGCTTTCATATAGTCTGGACACTCTCGGGCGGTGGCTACGAGGGCCCCAAGCATGACCGCTATCATAAAGATGTTTATTATAGCTATTTTTTACCAGAAAACAAACATTTTTATTGTGTTAATGGCTTAGATTTAGGTTTTTCCATTTCAGCAAATGAAATGCAAAATTGTTTGGTAGAAGATAGTGGCAAAATGAATATTAAAAATCCATTTGCAATTGATTATGTGCAATTAGTCAGTTTTACTGATAATGCAAGACCAATTTTGGTTTATAGAATGTCTAATGAATATGAATCTTGGTTACGCTCGAGCCTATGGGATGGTAAACAATGGCAATACCGCATTATCGAATCTAATAATGACCCCAAAGATATAGAAAAACTAGATGCTAAGTCTTTTGCTCTTTATATGGGTAATGGTAGTATCTACGTTAGCCACAACGCTGGCTACAATTGGCAAAAAGCTACTAGTTTTAGGCTACCTGATAATAAAAAAATTGACAAACTCGCCCTAATAGAAAATTACCAAGACCCCGCAAGATTAATAATTTCAGAGACTAAAGATGATAATAATAAACGAGATGTATTTTTGCTGGGTTTTGCCAGATAGCTAGTATGCCAATAATAGTTAAAAATAAAATATTAAGTTTATCAAAAAAAATAATCTAGCCTTAAAATTGTGCAATAGCGTACAGATTGTCAGCATTTGACAATAACAGCTAAAAAATCAAAATATACTAGCAATTGTGAAACGAGCCTTAGTATTATTGTTCAGCCTAATCATTTTAGCTGGCTTAGGATTTTTTGTATTTAGTCTTTATAAAAAACCAGTCGAACTGCGTGGAACTGCATTACAAAACCCAGTAGATGTTACTAAAGTTAGCTTAACGAATAAAACTTTAGGCAAAATAAATCTTTCTGAGTTTAAAAATAAAACATTATTAGTCTTTTTTGGTTTTAGCAAATGTTATGATGTCTGCCCCATCACCTTGCAAAGATTAGCTAAGATTTATAAGAACATGGGCGAGCCCGCAAATCTGCAAATTATTATGATTACTGTTGACCCAGCTACCGACACCGTAGAAGCCGTACAAGAATATGTTAATAAATTCCATAATAGCTTTTTAGGCTTTTCTGGCAGCAATTCAGAAATTGCCGAAGCAGCAAAAACTTTTTTTGTGGGTTATCAAGACCTTGGAGATACCCAATTTAATCATACAGATGCCGTTTATATAATTGACAAGAATAGCAAAATACGTAGGATTTATGGTCAGCCTGATTTTAGATATTTAGAAACCGACCTTTCATTAATTTTAAAAACTGGCAGTTATTAAATATTTGTTAATATGAACAAATAATAAACATATTAAGCCTTAGAATAGACAACTGATGGGGCGTTATATTTTATTTTTTACAATAATTACGGTCATAGCTATGGCTGCTTTATATTATTGGCAAAATCGTTTGGAGAGTTTTAGTTATGAAGCAAGCAATGAAAGCTTTATAAATCCTGAGCGTGGCTTTTATACTGCGGTCAATCTTTTTGAGCCACAATATCTCAATCAAGTTAGAGAAAAGGGTTTTAGCTTGGGCCATGCTTTTATTTTATTAAGTCAGTTTAGAGATGCACCGCTTAGCAGCGAATTTTTGCAGGCTTTGGAGAATGGGCTCGAGCAAGCTCGAGCTAACAATATAAAACTAATCCTGCGCTTTGCTTATAGCGATGATATTAATGCCCCAGATGCAGATCTAAAAACTGTCTTAAAACATATCGAACAATTAAAACCACTTTTCAATAAATACCAAGACATAATAGCAGTTCAACAGGCCGGCTTTATAGGCGCCTGGGGTGAGTGGCATAGCTCTAGTCATAATTTATTAGCTAGCAAATACCAAATTATCGAAAAGCTTCTAAGCAGTCTGCCTAGTAGCAGAATGATAGAGCTGCGAAACCCTAATGATTTATTAGATATTTACCCCAAAGCATTAAACAAAAAGCAAGCCTTTAATGCAAGCTTTCAGGCTCGAGTCGGCTTTCATAATGATTGTTTTTTGGCTAATCAGCACGATGCTGGCACATATTTCCCAGATGATAAGCGTGAGCTTTTACGCAAATATGTCAAACAAATAAGCAATTTTACCGCAACAGGTGGTGAAACATGCAGCGCCACCCCAAACGAGCAACGGACTAGTTGTAACAGCAGCATAAAAGAAATGACAGAAATGAATTGGGATTATTTAAATTTTGACTTTTACAAAGGGGCAATAGATCGCTGGCAAAAAGAAGGCTGTTATCAAGAAATCTCTAATAGGCTTGGCTACCGCCTAAGCTTGCTAGAAGTAAAGACTTTAAGAAATATCAAGCAAGGTAAAGACTTACGCTTTGAAATAAAACTACAAAATTCCGGCTTTGGCAAGGTCTATAATCCTAGACAAATAGAATTGATTTTGAGAAATACTAAAACAAATCAAGAATTTAGTTTTTTGGCAAATCCTAATAAAGATAGCCGATTACTATTGCCCTTGGCAGGCCAAAGTCGCAGCATCAAATTTAAAATTAACAGTAGCAAGTTAGAGCCGGCGGAATATCAAACATTCTTAAAACTCGCTGACCCCTTATTAAGCGATAAGCCCTTATACAGCATTCGCTTAGCTAACAAAAATATTTGGGAAAAGCAAACTGGTTATAATAATCTTAGGATAGCTATTTCAATTCAAGCAAATTAAAATTACAAAAACAGCTTTTAACGCAAAATCTCTACCGGATTTAAGCTAGCAGCTCGCTTAGCTGGTATAAAACCTGCTAAAACACTAGTAATTATAGAAAGCAAAGATACTTGCAAAAAATCTTTTATTTGAATTTGAACAGGTAGCTGAGTAATAAAATATAAATCTCCTGGTAATGGAAAGGGTTTTATCTTAAAATATAAACTAACCAATAAGCCTAAAACAATCCCTAAAACCGTACCGCTTACTCCAAGTAGAGCACCCTCTAAGGTAAATACTGTCAAAATTTGACGTTGTGAAGCACCCATTGCCCGCAATATAGCTATTTCTTCAGTCTTTTCGGCAACCGTTAATATCAAAATATTGGCAATACCAATTGATGCCACTATTATTATCAAAAATACTACTACGGCAATTAGGGCTTTTTGCAAGCGGAGCTGTTCGATTAAACCGCTAAAAATATTTTGCCAAGATTGTGAGTAAAGCCCTGTTTTAGTGGCTAATTCCAAACCAATTTCCGAGGCCTTTTCTGGGTCTTTGAGCTTAATATGGTAGCCACTTATTTTGCCTTCTTCGCCCATAAAATCTTGCAGGGTAGGAATACTGGTAAAAGATATTAGGCTATCTATTAGCTCATTACCAACCCGAAAGCTACCGGCAACATTAAATTTTTGCCGTTTACTGTTAATGTTTTGAATTAGAACTTCGTCACCGTTATAAACGTTCATCTGGGCTGCTAGGCTATTGCCTAAAACTATGCCTCTATCTTCAGCTAATGCATCAGCTTGCCTAGCAATTATACTCAGGCTGTCTAATACCTTTGGCTCGAGCCTGGGGTCAATACCCATAATCTTAGTATAGCCTTGGTATCCTTTTATACCCAGTTGACTGTTTGCCCTACGAGCTATTAAAGCCTCAGTAGTAATAAATGGTGCAACTGCCACAACCTCCGGATGCTTTGCTATCTTGTTAAGCAGCTCTTCATCATCAGCAAAAGGTGCATAACTAAGCAAACTAATATGCGGTGTGGCGCGTAAGGTTGTTTTTAATAATTCTGAAATAAAACCATTAGTAAGCGACAGGGCAATGACCAAAACCATTACCCCAACCGCTACACCTAATATTGTTAGCAAGCTTTGTAGCTTACGTCTTTGAATATGTTTAAAAGCCAAAAATAAACTAAAATTCTGCACAAACTAGTTTAACTTTAATCTACGCTAGCTGTATAATTTGTATTATCCATATCCACATAAGACAAAAATGGTCCGCTTCGTCCATATCGAACAACTTCTAACTCTACTTGGCGTATGCCCCAATTTAGAGCTTCTGACTTTTTAGGAAACCAAACATCAATTTGTTGTTTTTTACGCTTGTGCATTGTATCTTCAACAATAAACAATTCTTGCTTATCTAAGAGGTTTTGAAACTTGCCAGCTCCACGACCATTGTAATAATTTCCTAAATCTTTTATACGAACTAAAGAACCATATGGAATATCGCTAGATAATAAATCACGGCTCACGGCAATTACACCAAATTCTGTTCTTGCACCAGTAGCAGTGATAAACGGGGTTGAATCAGTTTGGTTAGCAAGTGAGTTATAGCCTGTAGCCTTTAGTGAAAAATATATTTCTGAAGCATCTTCAACAATCACCTCATCAGCTACAAGATTTTGTTTTGCTGGTTCTAATTCTTCTGGCTTTGCTATATTTACTTCTATCTCATCAGAGCTTAGTTCTATAGATTTTTTTTCTGTTACTAAACTAGCTTTAGCTTTTATTTGAGGACTGCCAAATACTGCTATCAATACGGCAATTATCAAGGCTGCTGTAGCTATTTTTTTGTTAATATGAAGTACCATTGTACCTCCCAAGTCCATGATACTAGCACAAATTCCTGCATTTCGTTAGTAAATACACACTTAAAGGCTAATATGAGCTTATTATAAGCATGCTTATTCTTGTATTCGGTACAAGAATAAGCATAGAAAAAAGGCTCTGGAACGCTCTAAAATTCAATTTTAATGATTAAAATCAAAAGAAGCAAAATTGAAAGGATTAAGAAAAAATGAAACCTGATGGATTCTCATTTACTATCGAAAAACAATTTGAAAAGGCTCGAGCCGCTACATATCAAACCCCACACGGAGTTATAAAAACTCCTGCCTTTGTAGTAGTAGGAACCCAAGCCAGTATTAAGGCTTTAACCCCAGAACAAGCCAAAGAAGCTGGTCTACAATTAATTTTTGCTAATACCTACCATCTGTACTTGCGCCCTGGTCAAGAGGTATTAGCAAATCATGGTGGCATACACAAATTTATGCACTGGGATAGACCAATCATGACAGACTCTGGCGGCTTTCAGGTCTTTAGTCTAGGCGCTAGCATAGAACATGGGGTAGGTAAGATAGCCAATATATTCCCCGCTGAAGAAGGTGGAGTATTAAAGACTTCGGCTCGAGTCGGTAGTGGTAAATCCTTAGTAGAAATAAATAACGAAGGTGTCAGTTTTAGAAGCCATATAGACGGTAGCAAACATATCTTTAATGCCGAAAAATCAATTGCCATACAGCGTGATATTGGTGCAGATATGATTTTGGCATTTGATGAATGCACCTCACCATTGCATGACAAAGCCTACACCAAAAAGAGTGCCGAGATTACCCACCGATGGGCTGAGCGTAGTCTAAAGTATTTTAATCAAAACGGGCCCAAACATGGCTACGAACAAATCCTATATGGCATTATCCAAGGTGGCGCTTTTGAAGACATCCGCACCGAAAGTGCCCAAGTAATAGCAAGCATGGGCTTTGATGCCATAGCAATAGGCGGCAACCTAGGCAAAACTCTTGATGACATGTATCAAATACTTGACTGGACCATGCCACATTTACCCGAAAGCAAACCAAGGCATTTATTAGGCATTGGCGATGTACCTAGTATTTTTGAAGGAGTAGAACGAGGCGTAGACACATTTGATTGTGTTAGCCCAACCCGCAATGCTCGCAACGGCGGCCTGCTAAAGCGTTTTGATGATGATGGCAAAAGGACTAATAAATTTAGAATAAATATAAAAAATGCTCGTTTTACAAATGATACCCGCCCTATTGACGAAGACTGTGGCTGCTATACTTGCCAACACTATTCACGAGGCTATTTGCGTCATTTATTTAAAGCTAAAGAAATCCAAGGGCAAACCCTAGCTAGTATTCATAACATTTACTTTATGGAAAAGCTGTTTAAAGACATCAGGCAAAGCATCCACGATGGCAACTTTGCCGAGCTAAAACAAGAATGGCTCGGTGAATAATTCTATAAAACCGTAGGGCTACAACAAACTTATTCATAAACTAGGGGCAATACTTTATATTCGCCCTAGTTTAATGCTATAAAATCCCAGAATGTTTTAAAACTCAAAAATTCTTCTCTATCAAATCAATAACAACACCATCTTCGGTAATCCACTTAACTACCCCAATACTTGGCACAAAAAATAAATCAATAGTTGTTTGAGCACCCGTACTAGTAACAGTTTTTTGCCTAATCTGTAAGGCATTAAAACGCCCTACCGGAGTTTGCACTCCACGAACTGCTACAACTTCACCGGATAATGAGATTTCAAAACCTGCTAACTTGGTAGTACTAGACCAAGTATTGCCAATTTGCAAAGGTGCAGGTGGATAAATAATTAAAGGCTGAGCATATTGATATGCTTGCCCTCCACTTGCAGTTCCAAAAGAGCGCACGCCTTGTTCATCATAAATCATATAGTCTTCAGAAACTGGCTGACCATTTAAATAATGAACCAAGGCTTTAGCAGTATTTCCATTTGCATCAGTGTAATCTGATATAATCTGGGTCTCAGAATTGTTATAAGTCCAACTAAGGCCTGAACGTGATGGATAATAAGACTCTTGAGCGCTTACAAAGCTAATAGCTGTAATGGCTAATAATAACAATAATTTTTTCATTAGTCCTCCTGACTTAGTTCAGCAGCTCTGTTACTTGCTGCTTCTATGGCTTCTATCATGGCGATACGCAAGCCATTTTTCTCTAAAGCTTTTACACCGCTAATTGCTGTACCCCCAGCACTAGCGACTTCATTTTTTAATAAAGCTGGGTCACTTGTTTCTAAGAGTTTTGCAGTAGCTAATAATACTTGTCTAGCTAATTCATTAGCGGTCTTTCTATTAAACCCCACTCTTACTCCTCCATCTGCCATTGCCTCGGCAACTATTGCCGCAAACGCTGGGCCAGAGCCTGCAAGGCCGGTAAAAGGGTCAAATAAATCTTCTGACAAATGATAAACTGTACCTACCGAGCTAAAAAGCTTTTCGGCCATATTGATATCTTCTTTAGTAGCTTGCGGTAAATATGCAAGGGCTGTTGCACTTAAACCAATCCGGGCACCCATATTAGGCATAGCTCTAACAATTCTTTTACTGCCCAAGCGTTTGGCAATTGCTTTAGCTGAAACTCCTGCCATTAAAGAAATATAAGAGCCACCTCTTTTGGCAATTAGCGGTGCAACATCGCTAAAATATTGTGGTTTAACAGCAATCAAAACATAATCCGATTTATCAATACCGCTCTCATCAATGCTTATTACGCCATAATGTTTACTTAGCTCATCACGACGTTTGAGATTTGGATGATAAATCCCCACTTCTTTCTTACTAACTATTTTTTTATTAAGTGCACCCTCTAAGACGGCACCACCCATTTTTCCTGCACCAACTATTGCAAGTTTCATTATTTACCTCTTAACAAGTACCAGCAGCCTAAATTAATTTTTAGGCATTATTTTTTATTCTACCGTTTTTTATTGGCTAATTTGCCAAGAGTGAAGAAATTCATAAAACTTAAAGTAACAAAAGCCCCCAAACTATCAGAAAGCCAATCATAAATATCGCTTGCTCGAGCTTCAACAAAATATTGATGAAGCTCATCACTAATGCCATACAATGAGCTTATCAAAAAAGCTTGCCAAAATTTAAAACCCGCCCAGCGCAGCAATATTGCCAATAAGCCAAAAATACCTGCATGCACAAATTTATCTTTAAATGGCAAAAAATCTAATAAGCCTAAGTTACCTAAGCCCTGGGCATCAGGCGAGCTTGAAAGCCAAAATATAATAAGCATCCAAATAATTGCCAGAGTCAAAAATATTTTATTTGTGTTCGACAAGCTCAATTAAAATACCCTTTGACCATTTTGGGTGCAAAAACACAATTCTGGTATTTGCTCTACCAGCTCTAATTTCGGTACTAATAAATTTAGCTCCTAAATCTAAAAGCCTTTTTATTTCAAATTCCAGATTTTCTACTCGCAGCGCTAAATGATGAATGCCTACACCTTTTTTATTTATGTATTTTGCTATTGGGCTGTCATTGCTGGTAGCTTCTAGCAGCTCGAGCATAGTCTCTCCAACTTGGTATACCCGTAGTTTGACATTCTGTGACTTTATGACTTCATCAGGGTGGATAGGCTCGAGCCCAATCATTTCATAAACCTCACTGGCCTCGTCCAAATTATTAACTGCAATACCTATATGATCAAGAGCTAAACCTTTGAGTTCAGTAGCTAAATCAGCCATATTAAGCCTTAGCTTGTCTACGCATTTCAGCCTTATAGGCTTTATCAGCAAATTGCTGGGCAAAAATCTTAATTTCTGCCATTAAATTTTGGTCACCAGTGGCATTTTGATAACTATCTGCCATCGATAAAAAAGTCTGAAAGAAAAAATCATTCATATCGTCAACCGTCATATCCTTTGTCCACAAGTCAACACGCATACTGGTACGGCTCTCAGAATCCCAAAGTGCCAAAATCATAGCTTTGGCGTCTTGCAGCTTAGCTTCTGGCGAATCATCAGCCTGCCATTCAATTTTTTCAATATTTTCTGCTTCTTTAAATACAGCTATAGTAATTTTTGATTCAGTCATGCTAGATTTTATCAGGAACAATTACAAAAAACCCGATTGTGGAAGTCTTAAATTATCTAAAATTGATTACTCTACTCGATTTGCAATGGCATTTTCACAATATATCAAACAACGAGCATTCATAATTTAATACTTAGCCATTTATGAATTCCCAAGACTACTAGCTTCTGTCTACTAACTACTGGCTTTTATTAAATTAACCACATATTTCATAAAAATGCTAAAAATATCAAATTCGGCGTTAAGTCTAGTTCTTCGTTAGACTAATAAGTGTATTCATTTTAGATAATGTCTCACGCAAAACCTTCTGAGATACTTTTTCAATAAATTTAATCTGTCGGACTCGCCAATCCAAATTCTTCAATTGGTCGGCTAAAATTACACCACTAATTTTTCCACCATCAGTTATTTCCACTTCAAAAGGATAGCCTTTTATTTGCGAACTTATCGGGCAAAATAAAGCTAAACCAACTCGTGCATTATATACTTTTGGAGAAATAACTAATGCAGGTCGATGACCTGCTTGTTCACTACCTGCCTGAGGATTAAACTGTAGCCAAACAACATCAGCACGAGCTGGAATGTATTCGTCAATATGGCTAGGCACTACCAATACTCATTACCAACAACATCACCAGTCTCAATTTCGGCATGAATATTTGAGTCTGTAATATCCTTAAGTAGATCCTCTAAACGTATTGGCGTTGGCTGTATTGCCCGTATAATTAGTTGACCATCTTGCATACTCAAATCAACTTCTGAGCCCTCACTAACTTGAACTTCTTTCGCAAATGACTTTGGTATTCTCAAGCCAAGGCTGTTACCCCATTTAACAACTTTTGTACGCATTTTAACCTCCATGTATATACAAAGAGTATATGGCAAATATCTATCCAAGTCAAATAATATCAAGCTCAATTAATTACCTCTCTTATGAGAACTATTTCTCGGGTTACTGAGGTTTTGATTTAACGGATATTTAAAATTTCATAGTCTACGCATTTCTCCATTCCACTTAATATATAAGTTGGATGGAGAAAAAGACAGATCTTTATTGGATTTGGTATAAGCTGTTATTTTGCTAAAAACCTTGGCAAGGCATTTTTCAACAATTACTCTCGCAAATCTGCCATAACATATTCCACCACATCAGCCATATCATGCATATCATCTTCGCTTAAACCTGGGTGCACTAAAAGCATTATGGCAGTTTCTGAAAACTCACTTGCCACTTGCAGTGGCTCTTTTACAGCAAATTCACTCTCTCTAAAGGCTTGCTCCAAATATATTTCGCTGCAACTACCAACCCTACAAAAAACCCCACGGTCAAATATTCCATCTGAAATATCAGTTCTAGCTTTGCCCTCTTTAAGCAATTCTGGAACAACATAGAAAAAATATTTATAATAGGCATGCTCTACATAGTCTGGAGGAATAGGGATTCTTAGAGCTTTAATTTTTGATAAACGCTCGGTCAAAATCTCAGCATTACGATTTCGCTCTTTTAGCCAATTATCTAACTTCTTGAGCTGCAAACGACCAATTGCTGCCTGCATTTCTGTCATACGCCAATTTGTACCAAAAGAATCATGCAAATATCTAAATCCAAGCGGATGTTGTTTTTTGTAAACTGTATCATAACCTTTGCCATGATCTTTATAGGCCCAAGCTTTTTTGAACTCTGCTTCATTATTTAATAAAAGCATGCCACCCTCACCACCGGTAGACATAATTTTGTCTTGGCAAAAAGAAAAGGCTGCCATATCAGCAATTGAACCAAGAACTCGGCCTTTATACTTTGCCCCATGAGCTTGGGCTACATCTTCAATTACTTTGATATTATGTTCTTTAGCCAAATTCATTATTTCATCCATTTCGGCAGGCCAACCTGCCAAATGAACTACTATTATTGCTTTAGTTTTAGCTGTGATTTTTGGGGCAATAGTTTGAGCAGTTATATTACCGCTTTCTCGGTCTATGTCAGCAATAATTGGTGTCGCTCCGCGCATTACCACTGCACTTGCCGAGGCTATAAATGTTCGGCTCGTGGTTATTACTTCGTCGCCCGCTCCAATATCCAATGTATATAATGCTAGCTCCAAAGCCAAGCTACCATTTGCCAAAGAAATTGCATAAGGCATGCCTACATAGTCAGCAAATTCTTTTTCAAAAAGTTTGCATTCTTGCCCAGTCCAATAACTAACTTTGCTAGATTGCAAGACCCTAGTAACCGCTGCTATTTCATCAGCTTCATAGTATGGCCAAGCAGGAAATTTCTCGGTTCTTTTATTAATTTTTATTCGCTTCATTTATTTATATTAGATGATTTAGTAGTATTTATCTGTAAGCATTGCCTTAAGAAAATAAATCACAAGCAAAATTAAGAGCTTAATTCCTAATTCTTATCTACACAGTCTACTCGAGCATAATCCCCCTAATCTCCTCAACAGCCCTTTTGTCAGGTAATCCCCAACTATCTTGATAATCAAAAATCTCGTAAATAGATTTACTACTATAGTCATCATTTATTACCTCTAAATGTTTATTAGTAATAAGTGCGGGGTGTTCTAAACCACAAGCATGCGATAACCTTAATACCTCTTTACGAAACATAATAAAATAATTAGCTAGCCTAGCCGCCTTATCAGTGGGGTCTAAGCCGCGTATTAGCCATTTGTTTTGGGTAGCAACTCCGGTAGGGCAATGGTTGTTATGGCATCTTTGCGCTTGTATACAGCCTATAGCTAGCATTGCCTCACGAGCAACATTTATCATGTCAGCGCCTAGTGCAAAAGCAAACAACGCCTCTTCAGGAAAGCCAAGCCTGCCCGAAGCAATAAAAACAACATTATCTTGCATATCCAATTTTGCAAACTCTTTATAAACCCGTGAAAAGCCAAGTTTAAACGGCAATGAAACATGGTCAGAAAATGCCAATGGTGCTGCGCCCGTACCACCCTCACCACCATCTATGGTAATAAAATCAACCCCCTGATTTGTATCTTTCATTTTTTGGGCAAGCTCTCGCCAAAAGTCAATCTCCCCCACTGCCGACTTAATTCCTACAGGCAAGCCAGTTTTATCTGCAATTTCTTCTACAAAATCCAGCATGCTATCAATATCATTAAATACGCTATGGCTACTTGGGCTTATACAACCTTCTCCTATTTCTATTCCTCGAGCCTGTGCAATTTCAGCTGTAACTTTTTCAGCGGGCAATACTCCACCTAAACCAGGTTTTGCACCTTGGCTCAGTTTTATTTCTATGGCTTTTACCTGCTCTAATTTAGCATTTTCTAAAAACATATCCCAGTTAAAGCTACCATCTTTATTACGGCAGCCAAAATAGCCAGTACCAATTTGCCAAATCAAATCACCACCATTTTTATGATGTTTAGAAATACCGCCCTCGCCAGTATTGTGCAATGAACCCGCAATCTTACAACCTCTATTTAGGGCTTCTATAGCGGGTGCACTCAGAGAACCAAAACTCATTGCAGAAACATTTATTATAGATTTAGGTCGAAATGCTTTTTTACGCTTTCTATAGCCGCCCATGATTTTTGCAACAGGAATGCTGTATTCAGAATCATGAATATCAGCTAGCGGAAAGGCGGAGTGCTTGATGATTAAATAATTTGGTGATTCTTCTAAATCGTTATCGGTGCCAAAACCAAAATAATTATTCTGTTTTTTAGCCGATGAATAAACCCATCTTCGTTGATCACGGCTAAAGGGACGCTCTTCGTCATTATCAGTAACAATATATTGCCTAAGCTCTGGACCAATTTCTTCTAACCAATATCTAAAATGACCAATTATTGGGAAGTTCTTTAAAATAGCATGTGAATTTTGAGTTAAATCTCTAAAAGCTACAAAAACTAGTAATAGAACCAAAAGCAATAAAAACCAAAGCATATTTTCTCCTAAAAAGTTTAACTTGCTTAGAGTATATCACATTTGTAAAAATAACAAAATATTAGCGATTAGTTTTTAAATTTATTTACTAAAACAATTCCAGAAATAGCAATTATCCCACCAACTAATGAAACAAAACTAGGAACTTCAGCTAACATAAACCAGCTAAATAATAGTGCAAATACAGGTACTAAATACATAAATGAAGTCACCCTACTGACCTCAGCATTAGCTACCGCATAAGCAAACAATGTATAAGCAATGGCTGATGGAGCAATGCCTAGATATATTACTGCTGCCATAGCACTAAGGCTTGTAAATTGCAATTCATGAATTAGACCTGAAGAAAAAATAAACATCGGTATTGTGCCAGCCCATACAGAATAAGCCGTTACCTGAATTGCCGAGTATTTTTTAAATAATGGTTTTTGAACAACCGTATAAAATGATGCTGACAATGCTGCAACTAATATCAACAAAGCATAAAAGTTAATTGAAAAAGAACTGCTCTCTCCAAAAACAATCAATATTACACCAATTAGTGATATTAGTACCCCTAGCCATGCCAAAGGCCTTAATCTATCCTTGAGCATAAAATAAGCAATAACTGTGGTGAATGCCGGAGCACTTGATATTATTAAACTTGCAGTACCCGCAGACACATTGATTTCACCAAAATTTAAAGCAGTTTGATAAATTGTATAACCCAATAAACCAAGGACTCCAAAAATTGCAAAGTCTTTTTTTTGTGGCAATAGCTTATGTTTTTTAATAAGCATAACTAACAAAAAACTTATAGATGCCAAAACATGCCTAAGTAAAGTAAGATGCCCTGCACTTAGGCTTTCTAAGGCAATTTTTATTAGTGGAAAAGACGTTGCCCAAATTATACTAACTGCAACTAAGGTAAGAGCAATTTTAATAGGCATAGCAGCAAATATATCTTTGATGTGGATATAGACTAGTCTTTAGTCTTACTATTAAAAGAACAGCTATTCTTGACAAGTTGTCAAGAATATTAGGATATATCATATAAGTTCTTATATTTTTAACTAATTGGGC
Organism: uncultured Deinococcota bacterium; assembly: GCA_947311535.1. Taxonomy (GTDB): domain Bacteria; phylum Deinococcota; class Deinococci; order Deinococcales; family Trueperaceae; genus CAMZLP01. The sequence goes on from CAMZLP010000061.1 coordinate 21,649, forward strand.
AGCTCTACCTTACGACCACAAGCACATAGTTCATCAGCTCGTACTTGGGTAGCTTGCCCCTCACGATACCAAAGAGTATTGCAATCGGAGCAGCGTATTTCATTAGCACTAATAGAATTAATTTGCTCAGGCGTAATCCAACGCTTGGTATTACACCACTGACACACTACCTCTGCCCCGCCATCTTCAATAATTATTTCCTGTCTTTCCTTAGGGCTGAAATAGGCTATTGCATCTAAAGCTTTTTGCTCGCTACATTGGCAATTAAATTGTAGCGGCAAAGCGTCTTCGGTTAATAATTGAAACTCCATACCCCAAGTCAAATCATTAATGCAATCTAATAAAGACTTAGTTTCTAAGTTATCGGTTAGTTGGCCAAAAGCTTTCACATTAGCCTCGAGCAGATCCAAAGCTGCAGAGTCTACATCTGGCATGGCTTGCAAAATAATACCAGCACTAGTTTTAACATTTTTAGCATCAAACCTAACCCCAAGCAATACTGCTGAGGCAATCTGTTCTGACTGAGCTAAAAATTGGGCAATATCCTCGGCTACCTCGCCACTAATAATATCTACACTGCTACTATACTCGTCACCTTTTGGCGCATGAGAGCGAACAATATTAAGTTCACCCCTTCCTATGGCAGCGCCCACATTTAGCTTGCCATCTTCACGCAAAGGCAATTCTATATCTGGATTACTGGCATAAGCTCTAATATTGCCATTTAAACCGGCATCTACCACCACCCCACCGATCGGGCCATCACCTTTAAAACGTAAACTAAGGCGGTCACGATGGTTCTTTAGCAAAATATGAGTCAATAAAATACCTGCTGTTAATGAGCGACCAACCGCAGCAGTTACAGTATTTGACATCTCATGCCTATTTCTAATTTCTTCAGTTATAGTTGTTGTATCAGCCGCAATTACTCGTATTCCTCCATTTGCAGCCAAACCACGTAATAAATAAGACATATCTACCTTTCAGCCAAAATTATAAAACTCTGACACTAATTATTAAAAATAATTAAAAAATCGTTTTAGCTATTTAGTTTATCTAATAATGCCATCTGGGTTGCTTCTGGTATTAAACCACTAATGTCAGCATCATAGTTGGCAATTTCTTTTATTCTCGTACTCGAGACAAATGACCAGCGCGGATCCGTTAGTAGAAATACTGTTTCCACATCTGGCAATAAATAGCGGTTAATATGGGCCATTAATTGCTCGTATTCATAGTCAGCAATAGTCCGTAAGCCTTTCACAATAACTCGAGCCTCTTTTTTTTGTACATATTTAACGAGTAAGCCCTCAAAACTCTCTACCTCAATATTAGTTAAATGACTACAAGCTTTATTAATTATTTTTATACGCTCATTAGGCGTAAACATAGAATTCTTTTTTTGACTATTATTTAAAACTGCAATCGTTACAATATTAAAAACTTTGCTAGCTCGCTCTATTACATCTAGGTGGCCATTGTGCAATGGATCAAAACTACCAGGATAAACTGCATGTACTTTAGACATAAAACTAGTCTAACATTAGCTAAGGCTCTAAAACCAACTTTACCGCCTCATTCAGAGCCAATTCACCGTTTAATACCGATTCAATAAAAGAGTCTTCTTTTTTTAATAATGCTAAGCGCAATTGCTCGCTGAGCAATGAAGATATTTCAAACCTTGCTCGGTTCTTACGCATTGTTAGCAATTTATTATTATCTTTTAAATAATTATGATGTTTTGATAATTCATTATAAATCTCATCAAGACCTTTATCTTGGCTGGCTATAGCCTCAAAGATATTTAATTCCCAACCGTCCTTAACGGTATGCCCTAGCTCTAGAGCGGCTCTTATTTCTCTTTTTAAACGCGCTGCCCCAGGTAAATCAAATTTATTTATTATAAAAATATCAGCTATTTCCATAATACCGGCTTTAAAAGCTTGCACCCCATCACCTTGACCAGGAGTTAAAATAAGCAAGGTGCTATCTGCAACCCGCACAATATCCACTTCGCTTTGCCCCACACCCACGGTTTCTATAAAAATAATGTCAAAACCATAAGCATCTAATAGGCTAACAATCTGCAAACTAGCAGCTGCCAAGCCACCCAAGTGTCCACGAGTAGCCATTGAACGAATATAGACATCTTTATCTTTATGCCACTGCATCATTCTAATGCGATCACCCAAAATTGCCCCACCCGAAAATGGGCTTGTTGGGTCAACAGCTAAAACTGCAACTTTTAAATCACGCTTACGTGCCTGAGCAATTAGCTTATCGGTTAGAGTACTTTTACCGCTTCCTGGCGAGCCTGTAATGCCAATTACTCTAGCCGAGCCAGTATGTTTACGCAAGCTACGCAATAATTCTTTGCCCTCATCTTTGCCAGCTTCTACCCAGCTAATGGCTCGAGCCAAAGCCCGTTCGTCTTGCTTTAAAAACCGTTCTTTTAAATCCACAGGTTTATAATAACGCAAGCTTGCTACTTTGCTTGCTATTGTATCTTGCTATGGCAAAAGTTTTAAAAAGGCTTTAATGAGCTAAAACAAAGAAAGAAGTTAGTAGCTAGCATCTAAAAATTAATAGGTTTATATGAATTCAAAAAAGAAAAAAGCAAAAATATATGATTACAAAAGAAGCTTTAACTACTGCATTTGGCTTTTATCAAGGCGTGCTTATACCGAAAAAGGCTTAGTAGATAAATTAAAGAAGAAAGAAGCCACTAGCGAAGTAATAGAACAGGTAACAAAAAAACTTAAAGAAATAAAATATTTAAATGATGAAGTTTATACTGAAATGTATATTAACAGCCGAAAAAGAAGCAAAGGAGCCAATGCTATCAGAAGCGAGCTTTGGCGAAAAGGCGTAAGTGAAGAGATTATAGAATCTGCACTCAGTGAATTATCTTCAGAATTACAGTTAGAAACTGCTATTAATATAGTCTTACGTGAAAAATGGCGCTTTACTAAAGGTGATGTACGCAAGGACAAGGCTCGAGCCTATGCATTTTTAGCCAGACGCGGCTTTAATAGCGATATTACTAAAGCTGCATTAGAAAAATCAAATCTATTTCCAGAAAATCCAGAGTATTAATATTAACTCTTTTAGATTCATATATTTCACAACTAAAAAACTTTTGAAATTATAAAATATTAGCTATATTCATGAGAAAACTACCCTTAATCTACCGAACCTTAAAAGACATTCCAGCAAGCCAATTAATAGACCGCTTTAGCTTTGAGGCAAAATATAGAATCATCTCCAAGCTCAAGCCAGAACAACGTGAAAAACTATTATTAAACAAACTATCCACAGCCGAATTAAGAGCAGATTATTTAAGCAAGCTATTTGTTCGCGAAAAAGAAGTTCAAGAATATAACGGGAACTACAGTTTTGAATTTTTAAACAAAGAAGAAGTCTTTGATAAAAAAATACTTTGGAACTCAAGCAAATATTCACGTCTTTGGCAATTTCATTTGCATTATTTTGATTATTTTTGTGAAGATTTGGAAAAAGTCTACCAATACGAATTAGATACAAGCGAATTTATCAACAAAGCTAATAATATTTTAAACGATTGGATAGACAATAATCATTTTTTTAGTTTCGATGGTTGGCACCCCTATACTACATCTTTACGAATTGTGAATTGGGTCTATAGTTTTATTGCCTTTCCTAGCTTAGTAAATCAAAAAAGCAAAGATTCTCTTTGGAAACAATTAGTTTATTTAAGTAAAAATAAAGAAACTTTTGCTGGGGGTAATCATTTATTAGAAAACCTGCGAGCTTTAATAATTGCTGGCTTGTATTTTGATAGTGAAAAAGCAGACAGGATTGTAAAGAATGCTCTAAAAGATTTAGAAAAAGAATTGAATATTCAAGTCTTAGCAGATGGTGGGCATTATGAATACAGCAGTAGCTATCATTTATTAATGACTAAGCTCTTAGCAGAAATAATAATTGCTCTTAAATCAGCAAACTGGCAAGTGCCTGCTAGTTTAGAAGAAAAATTATCGATTATGCTCGAGTACAGTCAAAATATAAGATTATTAGATGGCTCCTACCCCTTGTGGAATGATGCTAGTTTTGACTCGGCACCTAGTTTGGATACTGTGCTTTGGTTTGGCTCGAGCCTATTGCAAAAAACTATAAAAACAAACATTAGTAAGCAAACTAAGCCATTACTAGCTAAACTTTTAGAATCAATCAATAGGTCAAAAGCAATAATACAAAAAGAAGCAAAAGCAGAACTTACAAAACTAGAAACATCTGGCTACTATCTCTTAAAGTCAGGTAATTTAGAGCTTAGCTTTGATGCAGCACCACCTTGCCCCAAAGAGCTGCCTGGGCATGCTCATGCTGATTGCCTTAGCTTTAATTTGTATAAAGATGGCAAAGCCCTAATTATAGAAACAGGCACTAGCCAATATGGCTCGGGGAAAATAAGAGATTACGAACGCAGCACCGCAGCCCACAACACAATCACTTTCAACAATCAAAATCAATCAGAAGTCTGGGCAGGCTTTCGGGTTGGTCGTAAGGCACAGCCGCAATTTGTAGAATCTGGCCAAACAAACGGTATAACTTGGGTCAGTGCAAGCCACAATGGCTATAAATTAATAAATGCTAATCATCACCGCTGGTTAGGTATATTTGAGCAGACAATAATAATTTTAGATAAATTATCTGCTAAGCAAGAAACAACCTTTAGCAGCAATTTACACCTAGCCCCCGAAGAAATCGTAAAAACTAGCCAAGGCTCTAGCAGCCTCTCCCCTAGTAATTTGCAAATACATATTCTAAGTAATTTAAAAAATATCAATATCAAAATAAAAGATAAGCAAAGCTCAAATTCTTACTATGCCCCAATAATGGGCAAAAGAATCCCAAGAGCAAAATTAAATATATCTGGCGCAATAAAAGGCAGCAAGATTGTTTGTACAATTCTTCACTTTGGCAGCCTAAAACCCCTATTTGAAGCAAATAAACAACAAGTTTCACTGCAAATTTTAGATAAATCTTTAAAATGGATAATAACAAATAAAGGCTTGAGGCTAAAATAAGGAGCTTTATGAACAACAATAAAAAAAGAGTTTGGATAATCAATCAATATGCACTACCCAAAGGTACAGCTGGTATTACTCGCCACGGCGACTTTGCACATGCTCTAAATAAATTGGGCTATGAGGTTACGGTTTTTGCCAGTAGCTTTGACAACTTTCAAAGAAAAGAAGTAGTAAGCAAAAAAAATATTGAATACAGTAATCATGATGGTGTCAACTTTGTCTGGATAAAAACCCCAAGCTACCAAGGCAACGATAGCAAAAGAATCAAGAATATGGTGACCTTCTTTAGCAAAATATTATTTACCCTAGGCAGTGGCCGCGAAGGCAAACCAGATATAATCATTGGCTCTTCGCCACATCTGTTGTCAGGCCTAGCTGGCTCATTATTATCAACTCGTTTTAGGGTACCATTTTTATTAGAATTGCGAGATGTTTGGCCAGAAGATTTGATAGAACTCGGTGCTCTAAGAGAAAATAGCCTTAGTCATAAAATATTAAATGGCATTGCTAACCATCTATATCATCGTGCCGATCATATCTTATCTGTTCCACCAAAATTACATACTTGGTTAGCTAATAAAGGCATTCCATTAGACAAAATAACACCTTTGCCAAATGGTGTATTTGCCAATGAAAAGGCAGCTCTAGAAATGCCTGAAAGCCTAAAAGAAATTTTTGATTCTGAAGCTGATAAATTCAAACTGTTATATATGGGTGCTCATGGGGTTGCTAATAAACTAACTAATATAGTAGATACCGCAGCCTATATACGTGAGCACAGGCCGGAGCAATTTAAAAAACTAGCTTTCTTTTTGGTAGGTGGCGGCCAAGAAAAAGAAAAGGTAATTACCAAAGCCAAAGAGTTAAAGTTAAATAATATTCATTTTCATGATCCAGTTAGCAAAGCAGCCGTCAATGCTGCCATGCAAAATTCTGACGCTTTATTAGTACACTTGGCAGCTGCCGAGACTTTTAGCCAATTTGGACGTAGCCCAAACAAGCTCTATGATTATCTAAAGGCTGGTAAACCAGTACTATTTAGTACCTTAGATACCGAAACAGTTGTAGACAAAGCTAAAGCTGGATATACCTTTGTACCAGAAAGCCCCAAAGACTTTGCCAATGTAATTGACAGGCTAATGAATTTAAACCCAGAGCAATACAAGCAGCTAGGCTTAAATGGTCAAGAAGCCGTAAAGCGCCACTATGATTTAGATTATTTAAGCCAAAGACTAGCCAATGTCATAGAAGCAAGCCTGAGCCGTAAGCTGGGAAAGCAGTCAGCGAATCCGAGCAATCACCAGGGGTCTAAGAATTTAAGCCACGGATAATAAGCAATAAATAGCCGTTTTTACCCTCCAAGGGGTTTAAACCCCTTGGAAATATATGGACTTATACCAAAGTCAAGAAGAATCTCCCTTTTAGTTTTTTATCAATATTGAATAAATAAAAACTAAGCAGTATTAGACTAGAAACTAAATAATGAACACAGAAAAACTAGCGAAAAATACTTTTTCTAAGAGACCTTAGTTAATTGAGTTTGCTATAATTCCCAATCCTTAATTCTCGCTTCTATTTTTCTACTCTCCATAAGGAACCCAAATATTTTTCACTTGGGTTGCACGGCGCAAATATTCTTTGCCTTGGCCTATTTTATTATCAAAAAAATCATAGTCTTTGCCATTATTTACCCAAATAGCTTTTAGGTTGCCCACAGATTCACGCTCTACAAGTTTGCTGCCTTGTTTGCTGCCAAAGTACCACATGGCTGCTATTTCATCATGCTTAGCCATAGTATCGGCTAATTCATCTTGTTTGCCAGTTACTATATTTACTACTCCGTCTGGTAGGTCGCTGGTATCAAATACCTGATATAAATCTGTGACAGCCAATGGATAAAGCTCAGACGGGCTAATTATTACTCGGTTAGCCATAGCAATTGCAGGCATAAGTAAAGATATAAAGCTTAAAAGTGGATTTTGCACTGGGGCAGATATGGCTAATATTCCAAAAGGCTCGAGCATAGCCAAAGTTACATTCCTCATGGGTGTACTATGCACCGCTCCATCATATTTATCAGCCCAAGCAGCATAATAAAATATACGCTCAATAGACTTTTCAACTTCCCACGAAGCTTGTTTAGCACTAACTCCTGTCATATCAAGCAGACGTTCTTTAAATTCATTGCTTCTAGCCGATAAATTCTCGGCAATAAAATATAGCACCTGCGCTCTGTTATGGGCGGTAGCCTTACCCCAGCCCTCAGACTTACGAGCTGCTTCTACGGCATTGCGTATATCTTTTCGATTACCCAAAGCAGCTTCAGCAACAAGCTCTCCTTTAGGGTTTAGTATTGGGTAGCTATAACCCGAGTCAGGGCGTTTTTGTTTGCCAGCTATATAGATTTTAGGCGTACGGTCGATTTTAATTTCAGGGTTGGAGTCTGGGAATATTTTAGCCTCAGTTATCTTTGCACTAGCTTTAGTTTGTTTTAAATCTTTCTCCCAAACTGCCTTTAAGTATTCAAACATCCCCTCTTTACCGCCCTCACGGCCAAAGCCGCTTTCTCGGTAACCACCAAAGCCACTAGCTGCATCGAACAAATTAGTAGAATTTACCCAAACTATACCAGCTTTTATTTGGGGGGCAATATCCAGTGCCAAATTTACATTTTCAGTCCAAACACTAGCCGCCAAACCATAACGGGTATTGTTAGCAAGCTGCACTGCCTCTGTAGGTGTTCTAAAAGTCATAGAGACTAAAACCGGCCCAAATATCTCTTCTTGGGCAACTGTTGATGCTGGTGAAACATTCTCAAATAAAGTTGGTAAGAAAAAGCTACCCTCTTTGGGCAAATCAAGCTCGGGCTGCCAGCAAATAGAACCCTCTGACTTGCCAATTTCACAAAGCCCAGAAATACGTTCCAATTGCACAGGGTCTATAATTGCTCCAATATCTATCGCTTTATCAAGTGGATTGCCAAGCCGCAATTTTGCCATCCGTATTTTTAGCTTCTTATGAAACTCTTTAGCAATACCTTCTTGTAATAACAAGCGGCTACCAGCACAGCAAACCTGCCCTTGATTAAAATAAATTGCATCAACTACGCCCTCTATGGCACTTTCAATATCAGCATCTTCAAAAACAATAAATGGTGATTTTCCGCCTAGTTCTAAAGATATTTTTTTACCACTACCAGCGGTTGCTTTTCTTATAATTCTACCAACTTCGGTAGAGCCCGTAAAAGCAATTTTATTAATGTCTGGGTGGTTTACAATCTCGGCACCAGTATCCCCATAGCCATTGACAATATTTACAACCCCAGCAGGCAAGCCCACCTCTTGGCAAATTTGAGAAAATAACATTGCTGACAATGGCGTGAGCTCAGCAGGTTTTAAAACAACTGTATTACCCGCAGCTAAGGCGGGGGCTATTTTCCAAGCAAGCATAAGTAATGGGAAATTCCAAGGAATAATTTGCCCCACAACACCCAATGCCTCATAGTCTGCAAATTCATCATCTAATTGTGCCCAACCAGCATGATAATAAAAATGCCTTGCAACTAATGGAATGTCAATATCACGTGTTTCACGAATAGGTTTACCATTATCTAGCGTTTCTATTACCGATAATAAGCGTGAGTGCTTTTGTATATGCCTTGCAATTGCATATAAGTACTTAGCTCGAGCATGTCCTGGTAAACTCGCCCAAGGAGCAAATGCCAAACGAGCAGCTTTAACCGCTTTATCAACATCTTTGTCATTAGCTTTTGCAACTTTTGCCAAAACTTTGCCAGTAGCAGGGTTGATAGTTTCAAAATATTCTTTACTATTAGGTTTTACAAACTTAGCAGCAATAAAATTATCAAACTTTTTTTTATTATTAGCCAACCAAGCCTCGGCAATTTTGGCTGTTTCTGGGGCAGGACCATATTCCATACTCTTAAAAATTTCCCTTACACTCATTAAAGACTCCTTGTCTAATTTGTAGATAGTTTAAAGCAATCATTTTATGCCCCAAAATATCACTATTTAATATCTTTCTTTGTAAAAAAGCTCGTAACAACAATTCTCAAGCAAGCTAAACCGCTACAAGAAATCCACCCAAGGGGTTTAAAGCCCTTGAAGCTACTAAACTTACAGTAATTAACACCATTAAAAGCCTTTTATTGCTAGACTGCCCAAGTGTTTGATTTAGAAAGCTTAATTTCCACAGTATCCTATATTGGTATTTTTGGCATTGTTTTTGCCGAAACTGGCCTTTTGCTAGGCTTCTTTTTACCCGGAGACAGCCTGCTAATTGCAGCTGGGCTTATGGCTGCTAAGGGTGATTTATCTTTAGCACTAATTATTTTTATTGTCACAATTGCTGCCATTATTGGCAATATTGTTGGTTATTTTATTGGTCAAAAAGTTGGCCCCATGATTTTTAAAAGAGAAAAGTCAAGGTTCTTTCATCCGGAACATGTCGAAAAAACTCATGCTTTTTTCGAAAAACATGGGCCAAAAACAATTATTTTAGCCAGATTTATACCCATTGTACGAACTTTTGTAGCAACTTTTGCAGGGGTTAGCAAAATGAACTTTAAAACATTTTTTGTATACAGCGTAATTGGTGGCATACTTTGGGGCGTTGGTTTGCCTCTTGCTGCGTTTTATTTGGGTAAACTAATACCCGATTTAGACAAATACATTTTATTGGTAATTGCCATAGTAATTGTTATTTCTTTTATACCAATAGCACTAGAGCTATTAAAAAGCCGTCAAAAGAAAGCTTAGTTTAAATTCAAACCCCATGATTCTAAAATAGTTAAAATATCTTTGGGGCTAGTTGCTATTGCATCAGCAGCAAAATCATCTTTAGCATCAGAATCAATATTTATCCAAATAGACTTTAAACCCAGTGCTTTGGCACCTACTACATCTTTATGAGGCAAATCGCCAATCATTACAATCTCTTGGGGTTCAAAATCCCAGTTATCTATTACTGCCTTAAAAAAAAGCGGGCTGGGTTTTCTGTACCCAGCCTTAGCAGAAGTTGCAATAATATCAAAACCATCTAGGCCTAGTTGCTTTAAGATTTCTACAATCAAAATGTGTGACCGAGTATTAGATAATATGGCAAGCTTTACCTTACCTTTTAGCGCAGCCAAAACCTTTTTAATTTCTGGTAAAGCAATAGCGCCAGCAATCTCTGGCATAAAAAAAGCCTTGGTAATATCATTTAACAAGTTTGGGTTTAAAGGGATATGAAACTCTTTGCAAAGCAAGCTTATATGTTCTTTGGTAGTATTGAGCTGCTCCAAATTATCGCCAGCTTTGGGGCTATCCTTTTGTAGAGACTCGAGCCTATCCGAAAATTCTTTATAATCAAACTCATGGCCTAGTGAGCGCAAATAATTACTAGCAGTCCAAGCATTTGCCTTTAAATAACGCTTGCCATTTCTCCAAATGATAGTACCACCAACATCAAAAATAACAGCTCTTATCATAAATCCTATTCTACTTTAAATAATTATCTAAAAACGAAGGCTATATGTCATACCGGAAATAAAACTTTAGGTTCCGTAGTTTCTTTATTAGCCTGCATAGGGCTATAGTAGATGGTTTTTAAATATTTCTTGCTTTCAGCAGCTATATAATTATCATCATCCATTATAAAACTGCTAATATCTTCTTCAGAATCAATTAGAGAAATATTATTAAAATCTGCAATACCGTATTCTTCTATCCATCTTAAAAATCCGGCAACAATTATCGCATCAAATTGTCCGCCAGCACCCTTAATTAATTCATCTTTTACTATTTCAATATCAAGTGCTTTGCGATATGGTCGATCACTAGTCATAGCATCAAATGCATCTGCCACTGATACAATCCTACCTTCCAAAGGTATCTTAACGCCCTTTAATCGCTTTGGATAACCGCTACCATCCCACCTTTCATGGTGGCTAGCAGCAATTACTTCAGACATTTTCATAATGCCCATTTCACTATTAGATAAAATCTGAGAACCAATAGTTGTATGTTCTTTCATAATCTCAAATTCTTCTGGGGTTAATCCTGTTGGTTTTAATAAAATAGCATCAGGGATACCAATTTTACCAATATCATGAAACTGCGCAGCAAAACCAAGTCTTTTGGCATAGCCTTCATCTAAACCTAATATCAAAGCTATTTTTGCAGAAATTTTACCAACTCGCTTAGTATGGGCCGATGTCTCATCATCACGTATTTCGGCAGCCAAAGCTAAACGCTGCAACATTTCCATTTGGCCACGTTTTACTTGATCTTTTAATTTAACATTTTTAAGTTCAAAAATTTCACGTTCTTTTTGGGCAATCTCTTTATCACGTCTTTCAATATTAAAGTTATAACGTGCTTCCCAAGATTTCAATTTTGAATCTGATTTTTCGCCTCTAATTTTCTGTTCTAGTTTATGCGCCTTTTCTAGGCTTTTATAAGCATTTTTATAATCATCTAAGGCTTTATAGTTTTTGGCCATGCCATACCATGCCTTAATTTTCACATCATCGCCAGAAGTTTCTAAAGCTAAAACTGTTTTTGCCAAATCAATACTGCTTTGATATTTCTTTTGTAAAAAATAAACTGTTCCCAAACCCTCTGTTGCCGAAAAATAGCTATCATACGGAATATGTTCTTTTTTGGCCAAGCTTATTGCCTGCTTAAAATCTTTTTTTGCTAGCGATAATTTTGCCATATTAAGATTTAACCAACCACGTTTCTCAAAATCCATAATTTTGTAACGCAGCAAATTACGATCATCTACAAGTTCTAACTGTTCATTTGCCTCTAACAAACACTTTTCACAGTCATCTAGCTTATTTATTTTTCTATAATTTTCTGCCAAATTTATATTGGCAATAAATTTCTCATCAGGGCTATTTGCCAACTTAAGAACTTCTTGGGCAATTTTCAAAGAGGTTTCTTGATTCCCTAATCTATCAAAAACTACTACCATAAATGAAAGCGCCTTAAAAATATTTTGAGGCATATCTAGTTCAACAGCAATCTTCTGAGCTGAAACTATATGGTCATAAGCCATTGATACATCAGAATACTCCAAATAATAAATAGCTGCATAATAGTGATAATTAAAAACTTGTAAATTAACTAAATCTTTATTAACTAAAGCTTCAAGTGCAAATACAGCTCTGGCAAAATTATCAACCTCTACTAATGCACGCGCAACTCTGGCAGTTAATAGCCAATATTCTACTTCCAGCTCTAAATCATCTACATCTTTTAATATATGGTCTTGAGCCTTTTCTAAATCAGCCATATGATTATTAGTAATTTCTTGCCCGCTATCAAAACAGCTATTAATTTCCTCCAAAAGTGTTTTAATTGCGTTTTTCTTATCAACTACCAAACTAGGCATGGCTCTGGCTCCCTAAAACTACTTAGCAAATATTTTATTAAAAACCCTATAGATTTCATAACAGCATAAATTTTAGAGGATTGTTCATTACAAAAATCTTACAAATGCCCAATTTAACGTCACAAACCCAATTTGCCTACTTGGCAACAACAGCCTCTATATCAAAAAGGTTGCTTTTTGATATGTTAGAAAACTAGTGTTTTTAATAGCCTGTTTTTAGGCAACCTTATTTATTAGCTAGTCCAACTAGCTATACAACTTGGCTTGTTAGACTTAAAGCTGTTCAGAGGGAGTTAGGAACCCCCTAGCAAAGTGCTTAAAAGGCAATTTGTTTAGTAGCTCCATCCCAAAGGTCATTTTGAGGAAAAAGCAAGTAATCAATAAGATCAAAAGGAAATTGGCTCGAGCCAATTTCCTTTTGTCTATTTACTATATCTACAAGAAATGATACTTCTGACCCAGCTTTAAATCCGTAATAAAGTTTTTTTTGATAAATTATTTGTTTTATAGCAAAACCTGACATAAAACTAATGAAAGCAGTGTAAACTTAATAAGTGATGGTCTTGCTTATTATATTTTACATCTTTAGGTCAAGGTTAGTATTATGAACCCGCTTTTATTAGACATATTAATCACTCTTGGTTTTATGCTTACGGGCTATCTTATAGGTAGCATACCTACAGGATATATTGTTGCAAAAATAATGGGTGTAGATATTCAAAAACTCGGCTCTGGTAATATTGGTGCTACTAATATTTTGCGTAATCTGGGCATAGTGCCCGCAGCAATAGTTGTTTTTTTAGACCCTCTAAAAGGCATGCTTTCGGTAAGTATACCCATGTTACTAGGGTTAGATAGCGTAACAATAGCACTTACGGCTGGTTTTACATTGCTTGGTAATTTGTTTAATGTCTTTTTAGGTTTTAAAGGTGGCAAAGGTGTTGCTACAAGTATGGGCATATTTTTGGGTATTGATCCACTAATAACAATTTTAGCAATATTTTTGGGTGTTAGTACAATTGCTCTTAGTAGATTTGTATCTTTGGGTTCATTGCTTGGTGTACTGTCTGCTCCAGTTATGATTTTGGCAAGGGGTAATTTTATTTTTCCATATTTCTTTTTAACCATTGCTATTGCTGGGCTTGTTTTTTATAAACACCGAGAAAATATAGAAAAGCTCGCTAAAGGCAAAGAAAGACGACTGGGGGCTAAATGATTGATCTATTAGTGCTAGCACCCCACCCTGATGACGCTGAGCTTGGTATGGGTGGAACCCTAGCCAGAGCAAGCGATATGGGCTATAGCACTGCGGTTATTGACCTTAGCCTTGGTGAAATGGCTAGCAAAGGCAGCCCAGCAATACGCAAAAAAGAAGCAGCCAAAGCTGCTAAAATTTTGGGCTTAGATTATCGCAAAAATTTGGCATGGCCAGATTCAAAGTTAATAGATAGCTTAGATTATCGTTTAGAACTGGCCCAAATAATCAGAGAGCTAAAACCAGAAGTAGTAATTGCCCCCTACAAAGCAGACCGTCACCCCGACCATGTATCGGTAGCTAATATTACACCAGCAGCCTTGCATTTGGCAGGCCTTGCCAATGCTCCTTTAGAGGCTAAAAATCACAAAGTAAAGAACTTATTTTACTATATGGGCAATGCCCAATTTACTGCCAATTTAATTGTAGATACAAGTGATTATATAGATATTTGGGAGGCATCAGTTGCCGCTTATAAAAGCCAATTTAGTGGTAAAGCAGCCTCTGAAACTGTAACCCCAGATGTATTTAGAAGAAGAAAGGCTCGAGCCGCATACTGGGGCAGCTTTATAAATACTCAATACGGCGAACCACTAATATCTGCAAAGCCCTTAAATTTCTTTCCAATTTAAAAAAATAATGACAAGTTTTGGCTTGTCATTATTTAATCTTTGATAAAACAAATACCAATCTAGCTAGATTTCTCTTGCTTTAAACCATCCCAAAGGTTTTATACAACCCCCATTAATAAAAGTAGTAGATTTATGCATTTATACGCAGTTAATCAGTTCTACTAAATGAACCAGCTTTTGGCACTGGCATAGGAGCTTTTATATCACCTACTAGTTTGCCATCAATACCGTCCTTAATAATTTTTTCTGTTAAGTCTTCGGTATTTAGGTTAATAATATCAACTGGTCTAACACCTGTATTCTTAGCACCCATTTTAATTAACGAGTACAAGAAGGCCGCTAAAATCAATATCCAAACAAAGAATATTAGTTTTTGAGCCAACAGACTATTAGGAGCAATTAATTGATACCATTTGTACTGTTCTATCATTAGGGTATTTTGCTTAAATGCCTCATGAGCTGGTTTAAACAATGTATATGGTAAATAGCCAACTGCAAAACCCATAAAACCAACAAGCGTATTTAAATAACCCAAGCCAATACGCATATATGAACGAATTTCACAACCGATCAGAGTAACTGCACCTATACCTAAAAACAATCCACCAATAATATTACCAGCAGTTAGCTGATATTTTAAGCTACCTTCAAAAGCAGGGCCAACATCAAAGAATAACCACATAATTGCAATAAAGCCGCCAGTTAGCACCCAAGATGCAGCCAAACCAATAATTGGTAAATAGCCACGCATAAGAATACGAGTAATCATAGGAATACGCATATTGGCATACTTTTTATCATTTTTGGTCATAGAGTTGGCTGTTTCTAAGCTAACAAGCGCACATTCTGTACCAAAACCGCTTTTGGCCATACCAATGCCACCTATAATGCCTGCTATAAGTGTCATAAAGACGTAAATACTACCTTTATGTGAAATTGACTTATTAAATGCCTTAACAGTACCACCTTTTAAGTGCTGTAATGCTTCTGGATTGGCTAAGCCACCATATAAGGCTATACCAAAGAATAATAGTGAGAATATAGCACCTGCCCAATACCAAGGGTTTTTATACCACTTGTAATCTGGGTCATAGGCTGGGCATTCACCCTCATCACCGGTACAATAAGATTTGCTTTCTTGGTGTTTAAAATACTGCGCTAAGCCAAGCTTACCCATTATTAAAAAGCCAAGCATACCGCCTATTGCCATAAAAATAACAGTAACTGAAGAGTGAATACTAAGTAGCGGAATACCACCTAATAAGTGATTAAGAGTACATCCTCCAGCCAGGCGTGTGCCATAACTAAACATAGCACCACCAAAGAACGAAACAACAAGCAATTTAGCAGGATATTTAACCCATGACTTGTGCTCTCTCTCCATAAGAGTAACAATTAAACCGCCTAGCATCATACCAAAAATTGGCCAGCCAATCCCTGGTACAAATGCACCGCCACTGGCCACGCCATCTATAGAATGACCATATAGCTGTGGGTCAGGTATATGCAAGAACTTAGTAATTCCTAGTTCAAGACCTCTAAACATTTTACCTAAATCGGTAGTAACTGTAATTGGTTTTAGGTGTGCAGATTCACCTTTTAATGCTTTAGGTAACCAAAGCCCCAACATATATACAATTTGGGCAATACCAAATGTTATACCTGCCCAAAAAAATGACCACTGCCGTTTTGTACTAAACAGCTTAAATCGTGGTTGCTCTACTTCTTTCATAAGCCTCTCCTTGTAGCCAGAATTTACAAATAGCAAATTCATATGAAATTGACACAGGGTTTAAATATACCCTATATCCCTATAGGATATAACACTTTTAAAAGCTCAACTTGGGACATTTGCCCTAAAGTTGACATCAAACTATGGTCTTATTGCAAGCAAAATGCTAGGATACTAATGTTTTGCTAGAATCCACCTTACAAAAAATCCACGCTAGTCCGCATATGTTGGTTATGAATTTTGCTGGAGCTGGTGTAAATGCCCTTAGCTGGTTACATAGTATTGGTGGCTCTTCTCGGACGATATTAGAGGCCTGTGACCGCTATGTTCCAAAATCTTTGATTGAAACAGTAGGTTTTGAGCCAAAAAGATTCACCTCTAAACGAGTTTCTTTAGCTTTGGCTAGTGCTGCTTACAAAAGAGCCAAGTACTTAGCCGAAAAAGACACCCCAGTTTTTGGGGTAGGGGCCACAGCTACAATTGCAACTGACCGAAAAAAACGAGGCAAGCACCGCTGCCAAATAACGGTTAAAGATGTTTTTGGAACTAGCCATTATGGTTTGACCTTAAAAAAAGGTGCCAGAAATCGCTACGAAGAAGAGCGGATGGTCAGCCAAATAATTATAAAAGCAGTAATTGAGACATGCGGTGTATATGCCTATGACAATATAGTGCTAATTAACGGGGAAAGGCTCGAGCATAGCTTTATAGCAAACCCTAAACTAAGAGAGTGGCAAACTGAAACCAATAAATTATTGATAATCAAAAAAAATGGTAAATTAGAAATAGCTGACAAAAAAGAAAATATTGTAGTATTGTCAGGCTCTTTTAACCCATTACACAATGGCCATAAAAAGCTAAAAGAACTAGTAGAAAAACAAACTAATGCCGAGGTCTATTTTGAACTAGCTTTGCAAAATGTAGATAAAAACGCAATAGACTTAAAAGAAGCTCGCAAACGTGCCATGCAATTTTTGGGCTATGCCCCTCTAATACTGAGTAAAAGCCCCTTGTTTAGTGAAAAGGCCAAATTATTTCCTAATTCTAAATTTATTGTAGGTGCAGATACAGCCAAACGATTGGTAGAAGCCAAATACTATAATAATGATAAAAACTTACTTAATAGTGCTTTACAAGAGCTTGATAGATTAGGCTCGAGCTTTTTGGTAGCTGGTAGAAGCCACAAAGAAAAATTTCAAACTTTAGATGATATAGATATTGCCAAAGAATTTAGAAATCTTTTTATAGAAATACCCGAAGAACAATTTCATGAGGATATCTCGAGCACTCAAATTAGAAGCCAACTAATGTATAGCCCCAAACTAAAAGATAATTTCTAGCTCCTAGACATAAATATAATTGCGAATATACTTCCGGACAAACCGATATGTTTCAAGTAATCTTGATTGTAAGAGTCTTGTAATAGTAATTCCTATAAAATATTTTTTATGGACTAGATACGTAATTCTCCCATTACCTAGTTCCTTTCTCTTCCCCTTTTGATTTTATGCTATTGACATAAAATCGTAATAAACAGCCCACCACCCTATTGGGCTGTTTATTTTTTTTGGTTATCTGCCCTATTAGATCTAAGAATTTCATGCTAGTTTATAGAAAGTAAAAGGATATCTAGGTAACTGGGAGATAAAGAGCCTGCATAATGTGCAGGCTTTATTTATTTTATAGCTTTTTTAAGCATTCCTAAGGCTATTAGTTCCTAACTACTGGCTTCTATTCTCAAATTCTATTCGTAATAGGTTTTATTAAATTAATCGCAGATTTTGTGAAAATTCTATTTACTAGCATATGTAAGCAATATTTGATTAGACAAGCAAAAACTTCTCTATACTTAAGCTTATGAAGAAACTAATTACCGCTGAAAGTGTCACAGAAGGACACCCTGATAAATTTGCAGATAGAATAAGTGATAGCATTTTAGACGCTATTTTGGAACAAGACAAATATGCTCGAGTCGCAGCAGAAACAATAGTGAGTACGGGCTTAGCCCTAGTAACTGGCGAAATTACTACTACTGCTGATTTAGACATCCAAAATATAGTTCGTAAAACAGCTCAGGAAATTGGCTATACCAAAGCTACTTATGGCTTTGATGCTGACCACTCGGCTGTATTAATAGCAATTCATGAGCAATCGGCAGATATTGCCCAGGGCGTAGATAGTGCTCAAGAATCTATATCTGGAGAAAATTACGATAAAATTGGAGCTGGTGACCAAGGCTTAATGTTTGGCTATGCCAGCAATGAAACCAAAGAGCTTATGCCTATGCCTATTATGCTAGCTCATAAATTAGCCAAGCAACTGGCAAAAGTACGCAAAGAAAAAACCCTGCCATACTTGCGCCCAGATGGTAAAACCCAAGTCACTGTTATCTATGAGGATAATAAACCGGTAGCAGTAGGTACTGTGGTTGTCTCGGCACAACATAGCCCCAAGGTAAAACTAAAAGAATTGCAAAAAGATATTATTAAAGAAGTAATAGAAAAAATACTACCAGTAGAATTATTAACTAAAGATACCAAGTACTATATTAACCCAACTGGCCGTTTTGTAACCGGTGGCCCAGAGGGTGATGCTGGGCTAACCGGCAGAAAAATAATAGTAGACACCTATGGTGGTGCAGCTCCGCATGGTGGCGGTGCATTTAGTGGCAAAGATGCCACCAAAGTAGACCGTAGTGGCGCATACTATGCCCGCTATATCGCCAAAAATATAGTAGCTGCTGGCTTGGCTAGCCGCTGCCAAGTACAGCTTGCTTATGCTATTGGCGTAGCTCAGCCAGTTGGTATGTATGTTGATAGTTTTGGAACATCAGCCATGAGTGATTTGGCTTTAAGCAAGTTGGTGAATAGCATTTTTGATGCTCGACCTGCTGCAATTATTGAGCAATTAGGTTTACGCAAAGCAATTTATAAAGCTACTAGTAGCTATGGGCATTTTGGCAGAGATGAGTTTTCTTGGGAGAAAACCGACAAGCTGGAAATCTTAAAAGCCCAAGGCTAAAACTAATATTGAATAGCAAGAGATGTGATGCATCACGTCTCTTGCCGAGGCCTATCTAAATCTGGGCAATACCTTCAGTAATCTTTTCTACTAATTTTGCATCAACCATTCTTTTGGCAATCTTTAAAGCATTGTAAACTGCCCTGTCATCAGAGCTGCCATGACCTATAAATGCATAGCCTTTTACCCCCAGCAATGGCTGTGCACCATATTCTGATGGATCTAAGCGTTCGGCAACTTTTCTTAGAGCTGGCTTTACCATAGCTGCTCCAAGTTTTACTATTGGGCCGTTATTTACTAGAGCATCTTTTATCCAAGAAAATAATGACATAGCCTCACCTTCGGCTTGTTTTAAAACTATATTGCCAGTAAAACCATCGGTTACAACAACGTCTACAACATCATTAAAGAGATCACGACCTTCTATATTGCCAAAAAAGTTAATAGCTTCAGTATTTTTAAGAATTGCATAGCTATTCTTAATAAGCTCATTGCCCTTACCCTCTTCTTCACCAATAGATAATAGCCCAACACGAGGATTGGATTTATTAAAGAAGGCTCGAGCATATACACTCCCCATAAGTGCAAACTGTTGCAGGTATTTAGCTTTGCAATCGGCGTTAGCTCCAGCATCTATCAAAGCCCAATATGCTGACTTAGATGGAATATTAGCTAAAATAGCAGGTCTTTCTATACCTTTAATACGCCCCAAAACCAGCAAAGCCGCTGCCATTGTTGCCCCAGAATGCCCCATAGAAACAAAAGCGGCTGCTTTATCTAATTTGACTAGCTCGGCTGCTTTCATAACCGAAGACTCCTTGCGTCTTCGCACATTGGCAGCACTATCTTTCATATCAATTAAATCATCAGCATTATAAATCTCTAAACTGGCATTTCTTTTGGATAATTCTTCTTCTAATAGCTTTCCTTTACCGACTAAAACTACCTCTATACCTTCACTAGCTGCCTTGAGCGCCCCATCAATAGCAGCAGCCGGCATATTGTCTCCACCCATGGCATCAATCGCAATTCTCTTCATTAGAATAGTATACAAAAAAAAGAACTTGCTAGCTCATTAAACAAACTAAGATAAAAATATATTAAAATACTCTTGTGGAATTTAAAACTTTTGAAGCACCTAAGGGTGAAAGATTAGATGTTGCTATTGCCCAAGAGCTATCAATGTCGCGGGCATATGCCAAAACTCTTATTAATGAAGGGCATGTACAAATTGATGGTAAACCATTTGGCAAGGCCTCGAAAAAGCTAACTGGCTCAGAAATAGTAAGCGTAATAATACCGCCAGAAAAACCAATGATGGTAGAAGCTGAAGATATTCCACTAGATATAATTTATGAAGACAGCTATCTTGCTGTTATACATAAGCCAGCAGGTTTAGTAGCTCACCCAACCGCCACTTTACGAACAAACACTGTAGTCAACGCTCTACTTGGCAAAATGCAGCTATCTAAAGATAATCAATTTGACCCAAATAGCGAAGACTATCGCCCCGGAATTGTCCACCGCTTGGATAAAGACACCTCGGGTATAATGATAATTGCCAAAACTAACGAAGCCCATAGGCATTTGGCAAATTCTTTTAAAAAACGTTTAACTTTTAAAGAATATGTGGCTATTACTGTAGGGCATATCGAAAATGAAGTTATTTTAGATGCTCCAATTGGTAGAGACACCATGAACCGCAAAAAAATGACTATTGGTGGGGCCAATACCAGAAGCGCTAAAACTCATTTCACTGTGCTCGAGCAAACCCAAAGTCATTCACTTATAAAAGCCAAACCCTATTCGGGGCGTACCCACCAGATTAGAGTTCATCTAAAACATTTAGGCGCTGCAATTTTAGCTGATAGTGCCTATGGTAAAAAGTCCGAGCTTATTAGCAGGCAAGCCTTACACGCTTTTAGGCTAAGCATTCCACATCCAGAAAATAACGAAGCCATAACTTTCACCGCCCAAGTTCCAAATGATATTTTAGAAGCTTGGTTAGCTCTAGGTGGTAGCTGGCCGCCAAAGAAAGCTGACTATCTATGATAGATTTATCCTTAGCTAGTTTTGGGCGGGCCAATGTTAATTCATCAAAGAAGGCTCCATATTTATAGTTTTAAAGAAGGCTAAATATTTATGAATCCCTCAACCGGTCTCCCCTTTTTTTTAATAGCTATATTTTGCTTTTTATTTTATAGTATTTTTACATACTATGGCATTAAAGCCATTCAAAACAAAAAATTATTTGGCTTTTTTAGCCGTCATTTATTGGCATTGTTACTTCTTACAAATGCCATACTTTTTACAGTCATCGGCTTGAGTATTTCGGCTTATAAATCTTTAACTAACGAGCAGCTAGCCGCCAATATTCATATCAAAAAAATATCAGCTCAAAATTATTTGGCAAGCCTAAGCACCGCCAATGGCGTAGTAAAAGAATTTAGGATTTTAGGTGATCAGTTTTATATTGATGCCAAAATAATAAAATGGCATTATCTAAGCAATATTTTAGGCTTTAAAACTATTTATAAATTAGACCGCTTAGGTGGCCGCTATATTGATATTGAGCAAGAGCAATCAAAACCACGTAGTTTATATCAGTTAGAAGAAAGCCCATCTTTTGACTTATTTAAATTACAAAAGCGTTTTCCAATCTTACAAAAGCTTGTAGATGCCAAATATGGCTCAGCTAGTTTTTTAGAAGCAAAAGACAATACCGATTATCAGGTATTAGTTTCAACAACTGGTTTATTAATCAGAGAGTTACCCTAGGGAGATTAAATTATGAACTTACCACATTGGCAATTAAAGAATATTTACCCGAGTTTAGATAGTAAGCAATTAAAAGACTCAATTTTAGAATTAGGCAATATACAAGACAGGCTCGAGCAAAACTTAGCCAAAAACCCCAAACCCAGCCCCCAAGAATTTGAAAACATGCTTGATTTATTAAGCCAAATGTATACTAAATCATCTGACATCCGTAGTTTCTTAACAGGCTTTATAGCCGTTGATGCCTTTAATGAGGAAGCTGCTAGATTGCGCTCGAGCCTAAACAAATTAAATAGCCAACGCAGTATTATCAGCAAACGTTTTACGGCCTTAGTAGCTAATTTAGATTTACAAGAAATCTATAAGCATTCAAAACTTGCAAAGACGCATTCGTTTTACTTAGAAAAATACCAAAAGCTTTCCAATCATTTATTAGCCCCAGAAGCCGAAGAAATAGTAGCTCATTTAGCGCCTAGCTCCGCTGATGCTTTTGTGAAATTACAGGGAGATTTAATCTCAAAAACAAGCCTAAAAATCAAAATTGCTGATAGCGAGCAAGAATATAACATAGCCCAGCTAAAGCAATTACAAAGCCATGCAAGCCCCCAAGTGAGAGAGCAAGCTTATAAGGCCGAGTTGACTCTGCTCGAGCAAAACCAATATTCATATGCAGCCGCTATGAACAGCATAAAGGGCTATGTTGGCAAATTAGCCAAAGAAAAAAATTGGGATTCAGTTCTAGATCAAGCCTTGTTTGCAAACAACATTAGCCAAAAAAGCTTAACTGCCCTACAAGAGGCTGGTATTGATAGTTTAGCTAGTTTTAGAAACTATTATCGGGCAAAAGCAAAAATCTTGGGCAAAAATAAATTGCAATGGTTTGACATATTAGCCCCAATTAGCAATAAAGAATCAAAGACATTTTCTTGGCAAGAGGCCCAAGATTTCATCATAGAAAACTTTGGCAAATACTCCACCGAGCTAGCCGACTACGCCAAACGAGCTTTTGATAATAACTGGTTAGATGTACCATCTCGCAAAGGCAAACGCAATGGTGCTTTTTGTATGGGTATCCCTGGAGCCAAAGAATCTAGGATAATGCTCAATTTTGTAGGCAGCTTAGATGATCTATTTACCCTAGCTCATGAGCTGGGCCACGGCTATCACAATGAACAAAAATATAAAGCCGGTCTTACAATTTTGCAGCAAGACACCCCCATGACTTTGGCAGAAACCGCCAGTATTTTTTGTGAAACAATTGTAGTAAATGCCATGCTAGAAAATGCTACTGACTTAGAAAGATTAGCTATTTTAGAACAAGATTTACTTGGTTCTGGGCAATTAGTTGTTGATATTTATTCTCGCTTTATTTTTGAAAAGACAGTATTTAACAAACGCCAAGAGCGTGAACTCAGTGTTACTGAATTTAAAGAAATTATGCTAAATGCTCAAGAAGAAACTTATGCTGATGCAATAGCTACAAAACACCCGTTTGCGTGGGCACAAAAAGGGCATTATTACAGCACTAATCGTAGTTATTACAACTTCCCGTATACTTTTGGTTATCTTTTTGGACTTGGTTTATATAACGAATATCAAAATAAGCCCGAAGGCTTTCAGGCAAGATACAACAAGCTCTTAGCTAGCACAGGTTTAGCTGATGCTAAGACCTTGGCCAAAGATTTTGGAATTGATATTGAAGACAAAGAGTTTTGGAAAAGCAGCTTAAGAATTGCTCAGGCTCGAGCCCAAGAATATATTAAACTAGTTGACAAATACTATAGCTAGAACAATTTCCGTGTCTTAGCCTAGGCCAAAGCCTCAGTTCAAACTGTTTGAAACAAATTACAGAATCGGGGCTAAGGCTCCGACAAATCTATCGGCTGGCATATCCGCCATTTAATTATTACAAAGTCAACAAACTACTTCATAACTTCTCAGCCTGCAAATTATGTTTTGTAGCATGGGCTTTGCCCACTGTCTATCGGAACATGGCAACAGCAATACCAACAGGTTAATTGTCAAAACTGAGATAATAGCAGCTAGCAATATCTCTTATTTATTCTTTCCCTGCTTGGCACTAACCGTTATAGCTACGCCAAGCAGTAATACTATTGCTGCAAACATAGTTGTGAGTGTGGGAGCTTCTTTAAAAAATAAAAATGCCAAGATAGTGGATATTACTGGCTCAAACAAAATCATAGTAGCTACTACCGTGGGGTCAATATGCTTCATAGCATAGTTAATACCAGTATGCCCTATCATCTGGGGGATCAATGCCAATAGCGCTATAATTGCAAAGCTTTTTGGGCTATAAGACAGATAATCTAGGCCTGCAACAAAAGGTAGTGGCAACAAAAATATTGCAGCAGCCCCATATGCCAAGGCTACATAGGCATTTAAACTAACACCCCTGTGCTGAATTGCCCTACCGAGTAATAAATAAGCAGCCGCAGTAATAGCACCTAGCAAAGCCAGCAAATCACCCAATAATGGGGCAGTACCAAAGCCAAAATCACCAAAACCAATTAAAGCACCACCAGCTATTGCTACCAAAACCCCAAGTAAAACCATAAAGCTTGGTGCCTTGCCATAAAATAACCAATTAAATAAGGTAACCCAAAGCGGCGTAGTAGCCACAATAGTCACACTAGCAGCTACACTTGTAAAATATAATGAGCTAATCCAAGTTGCAAAATGTACTGCCAAAAAAAGCCCAGCTAAAACAGCCATGCCAATTATTTGTTTGTCTAATTTAGCTTTTTTTAAGGCTCTTATGCTAACTGGCAATAAAAAAATACTGGCAAATAACATCCTATAAGCAGCAACAATTAAAGCCGGAGCAGTAGCAAGCCTAACCATAATAGCAGCAGTACTCACAGCCAAGACGGCAAGCCCTAAAACAAAATAACTACGCTTTTGTATCACCCAGCTATTCTAACTTTTAATTTTCTTTTTTGCTAAAAAATACCAGCGCCCATGCAGCCAGCTGCAGTACTCCACCAATAGGAGTAATAGCCCCAAAAATACCAATACCGCTAAGAGCCAAAGCATACAAACTACCCGAGAATACTAAGCTGCCCACAAAGATAAGTATTTTAGCTCGGTCTAGCTTACGTGCCAAAGCCGAAATAGCCAATAAACCAAGGCCATTGTACATTTGGTAGCGAACAGCCGTTTCAAAAATTTCTAAGTAATGTGCAGAAAGTATATTTTTTAATGCATGTGCTCCAAAAGCACCCAAGGCTATTGCTACAAATACCAGCAAAGCCCCTAATTTTACGCCGTCAGTTTTCATACTTCAACCTCCTAATATAGCTAGTATATTAACAGATTTTTAGCTCTTAACTGGTTTAGCGGCCACCACCGCCACCACCGCTGCCGCCGCCACCACCGCCACCACTGCTCGAGCCTCCTGAGGATGCGCTGGCAGAAGCAGAGTTAAGTGCTGAGCTCATAGAATTAATCGATTTTGAAAAGCTAGAAAAATCGCTAAAATTAGTATTGGCCGAGCTGCCCATCCAACGCCCACGTCTCATCAGTTCATCTTCGGCAATGCCTACTAGTGGTGCAGCTTTACGAATATTTTTTAAAAAAGCAGCAGCAACACCCAAGGCAGCAGCATAGACAAAATATTTATCCCAAAGTTGATAAAAGTCGTTAGGAGCATCTTTCATAATTGTATAGTCTTTTAGAGTGCGTTTAAAACCTTGCCAAGCGTATACTTCTCTGGCAACTTCTGGTCGCCAAGACATAAGACTAACTCCAGCAAGAAATAGCAAAACCATGCTAATAGCAACAAAAACAAAATAAATAATCCTCGGAGTGCTTATTAACATTGCTCCCATTAAACCCATAAGCACTGTTGCTGCCAAACTTATAACCATCCATCTGCTCGAGCCTGATTTACTCTCTTCGCTGATTAAGTCTCCACCAAAATAGCCCTCTACCCAAGTTCTAATTTTACGCTTCCACAAAGCCATAAAGCTCTCAATGTATTTTTTAGAATACTGCTTTAATTCTCTAAATTCCAAGTGGCTAGCGTCCCCTCTGGGGTTAGTAGCAGCTGCACGCTTTAGGTAATCTAAAACATCTTTTTCAAAGCTTTCTAATTCTGAATCATCTTTATTTAAATCCAGCATCATTTCAAACTTTTTACCCTTACCAATAAACTCACCAAAGCCTCTACGTGCCAAATCCATAACTGTGGCATGAAAAGCAGGCCCCGAATCAAAGTTGTTTGTTTGGCTCATCATGGCTACCACGGCAGCAGGCGGTAAATTAGAGGGTGGTTCAAAGTTATATTGCATGGTCTCTAGCTTAGGTTCACGGCCATATTTGTTATAAGCCTGCCAAATGCCCATAGCCAATGCCAATAAAGCTAATAATCCGGGTAAAGCCATAAATGGGCTCGAGCGCAACTTAGCTATCAGAGTCTTCTCGGGTATTAACCCTACCCCCCTAGCTTCTTCTTCTAAGAGTTTTTCTAAACCAGGTTTTGAAGCTTGTTTTATAAATAAATGTGGCGGCATCAAATAGCGAATTTCTACCCCATCACCTTTAGGGATATTATTAAAATGCACTTTTAATTCATTGCGATTTTCAGATAATATTACCGTTGGCAATTCTTTATTTCCGAATCTATGAACATAGGCATCGTATGGAAATGCCATATCCCCAGGGATTTTTACAGTCAAATTATAGCCTTTGATTGTAGTATCAGCAGTACCACTAATCTGCCAAAACCACTGCACTACATCGCTATAGTAATCAAGCGTATTTGTTAGTTTGTAATGAAAGCGAACTCTGCCGTTTGAAATCCTTTGAGAATGTTTTACTACTACCTCTTGCCCCCGCAGTCCGTTAGTGCAGCTTTGTTGATAGGCTCGAGCCTCATAACCGCTCAAGCTTCCAGAATCATCTAAGAGTAGTAATTCTTGCTTGCCAGTTAAAGGCACACATAAAAATGCCTCCCCAAAATCTTCATTGGTCCAGAGCGTACGCTCATCATTAACAATCACATCACCGTTTTCTAAAATCTCAACGGTTTGCACCACATCGCGCCATTCAAACCTAGCAAACGCAAAATTAAAAAGAAATAATAATAATAGTAAAGATATTTTGGTTTTAGTTCGCATAATGTTAATTATAGGTCTATATAGCTAAAGCTGCTTGACTATATTTTACATTGCCTTGTTCAAATATTTATGAATTATTGATGATTGACTAGCTCTAAATCTTGATGTTATATTGAAATTGCCTAAAATGGCAAAGTTACAATTAGAGTTTTTGCAGGTTTTATAAAAAATACTGCTTATTAACACTAAAGGAGAAGTCGTATGAATTTATCAAAGCGTTTTATCTTGACTATTGTTGTCAGCCTATTGTTGCTTGTCACAACTGCTATGGCCCAAGATAGTATCAAACTTGGAGCTGCTGTATCTCAGTCTGGTAAGTATTCCACTAATGGCCTTCACACTATCAACGGTTACAACTTAGCTGTTGACCTTATAAACCAAGCTGGTGGCGTAAATATTGATGGAACTAGCTATAATTTGGAAATAATCTATTATGATGATGAATCAACTGCAGCCCGTGGTGCTGAACTTGCTGAACGCTTGATAAAGCAAGACGGCGTAGACTATATGCTTGGTCCGTATTCATCTGGTCTTACCAAAAGTATTGCTCCTGTTACCGAAAAATACGGTATCCCTATGGTAGAAGCTAATGGTGCTTCCAGAAGCTTATTTACCAATGGCTACAAAAACTTATTTGCAGTACTTTCTACGTCTGAGCAATACCTAGCATCTGCAATTGCCTTAGCTGCTGAGCTAGCCGAAGCAGAAGGTCGTGACCCTTCTAGCTTAAAAGTAGCACTAGCCTTTGAAAATGATCCATTTAGCCAAGATGTTCGGGCTGGCGTTATAGAAGATGCTGAGAGCTATGGCATGAAGATAATTATTGATGACAGCCTACCGCAAGATTTAAATGATATGACTCCTACCCTAACCAAAGTACGCGCCCTAAAACCTGATATTTTAGTTGTTTCTGGCCATGCTAAGGGTGCTGCTACGGCAATTAGACAAATTGCCGAGCGTAATATCTATGTACCAATGCTCGCTATGACTCACTGCGATTCTGCAAAAATCATAGAAAAATTTGGTGACGCAGCCGAAAATACACTTTGTGCAGCTCAGTGGGCACCTAGCTTATCTTATAGTGATGATTTATTTGGCTCAGCTAGTGACTTTGCGGCTCTATTTGAAGAAACATATGGTTATGCACCACCTTACCAAGCTGCTGAATCTGCAGCTGCTGTAATGGTTTTTGCCGATGCACTAACAAGAGCTGGCACAACTGACAAAGCAGCCGTAAGAGATGCTCTTGCTGCAACTGATATGCAAACATTCTATGGCAATATCAAATTTGATGAAACTGGCAAAAATATTGCCAAACCTATGGTTTTATATCAAGTACAAAATGGTGAATTTAAGGTAGTAGCTCCTACCAAGTGGGCTTCATCTGAAGTAAATTACCCACGCCCTCGTTAAGCACAAACTAATAGTTTAAAACGTTGGGGGTCTAAAAAGCCCCCAATTCACTATCCAAATATAATCTAAAAGGGGTTTATGAATCAAATTTTATCTAATTTAGAACTTTTAAAAATTGCACCACTAATCAATCTTGAGCTATTAGTAAATGGTTTATTAGTAGGCTCAATTTTTGCACTAATCGCTTATGGCATGGCACTTGTTTGGGGAGTAATGGACATTATTAACGTTGCTCAGGGTGCTTTTGTAATTTTGGGTGGCTATGCTGCATTTTATTTTATCAATTTTGCAAGCAATCTATTTCCAGCAGCTTCTCCAATTATTTGGGTAATTTTATCCATTCCTATAGCTGCTGCTGCTGTTGCTTTATTTTCTTATCTGGTTTTTGCATCGGTAATTAGCCGAATATTAAATCGAGATTTATTTGTTTCCTTACTGGCGACGTTTGGTATTGAGCTGGTATTACAACAACTTATGAACCAAGTATTTACAGCTGAAGACAGAATAATAGACTCCGGGTTAGCAACAATTTCCATGTTTCAATATCAGGTTAATATTCCAGGCTCGAGGCTATTGGGAGCAGGTCTTGGGATAGCTACGGCAATAGTTATAGTATTAATAATGCGTTACTCTCGCTTTGGACAGGCTATTAGAGCAACCTCACAAAATGCTCGAGCCGCAGGTATTATGGGTATTGACACCAACAAAATTTATGCCCTCACCTTTGCACTTAATGGGGCAATTTGCGGTGTAGCTGGCTCAATTGTAGCTTTTGTTTTTATTATTCACCCCTTTCAGGGTGTGATTTATACTTTGCGAAGTTTTGCCATAGTTATTTTGGCAGGTCTTGGCAACATAGCTGCTGTTATTTTGGCAGGCTTGGGCTTAGCAATCTACGAAAACTTTGCAGGCTTTATCTTTGGGCCACAATTACAAAATGCTTTTGTATTTTTGATTGTTCCGGTAGTTTTATTAATTCGCATGTATATTATGCGTAGGCAAAGGAAGTACCTAGAATGAGAACTTGGCAAACAAACATTGCAACTTTAGTTATACTTGTCTTTTTTTTAGTCGCACCATTTTTATTTCCTAATAATATGTCGCAACTTTCTGACCTAATGATTTTTATCTTAATCGCTTTAGCTTGGGATATGCTCGGTGGACAAATGGGTTATAACAGCTTTGGTAATGTCTTATTCTTTGGCATTGGCATGTACATTGTTGCTAGTAGTGAAGTAATTTTAGGTGGTTTCAAATTAGCCGAATACACCTCAGCAATGGGTGGAAACCAAGGTTCTTTTATACTTACACCCAGCCAATATTTAATCGGCTTTGGTGTAGGAATAGCGCTTGCTTCTATTATAAATTTCTTTTTGGGTTTGTTAATAGGCTCGCAATTTTTACAAATGCGTGGCCACTATTTTGCTATTACCACCCTTGCCATTGGCGTAGCCGCCGCTGAGGTTGCTAGATCCATTCCTATAATAGGTGCAGGCTCCGGTATGAATTTTCCTCAGCCTCCTGACGGTGTGCCTTTGTTTCATATCTTGTATTATATGGGCTTGGCCCTAGTAGTTTTATTCTTCATATTTTTATCATGGCTCTATAAAACCCGCTTTGGTTTTATTATGAATGCCATCAGAGATGACGAAGACAAAGCTGAATCAATGGGTTTGCCAACAGCTTCTATCAAATCTACGGCTTGGGCAATTTCTGCATTTGTATTTGCTTATGCTGGAGCTTTATATGGCTCAGCCAAAAATTTTATTGACCCCTCAGAAGTAGCCTTTCCGTTTACTACCATTGGTGTTTGGATGATTTTAATGGCCATAATGGGTGGCATGGGTACCATTTGGGGCCCAATAATCGGCGCTATAGTATTCCAAATTTTTAAAGAATTATTTTGGACTTATCTTTTTGGTTGGCAAAGAGTTGCCCTAGGTTTGCTAATTGTTATTATCGTAGTCTTTTTTCCAGATGGCATTATGGGTGCTTTTAATAATTGGAAAAAACGCCGAAATTTACAAAATACTGCTAAGGCTAAAACATGAGCGAAATTATTTTAGAAATCAAAAATGTTTCAAAATCTTATGGTGGAGTAATTGCTAATCAAAATATTTCTATCAATGTTCCCAAAGGTAAAATTACCGGCCTAATTGGTCCAAACGGTTCGGGTAAATCCACTTTATTTGGCTCAGTAGTTGGTAATCACCCTATAAATAGTGGAACTATAAAATATAAAGGCAAAGAGATTAGCCATATGCGAGTTGGCGAAATCGCAAGGCTTGGGCTCTTACGCACCTTTCAGCAAACTCGCATTTATGGAGAGATGGACGGCGTAAAAAACATGCTTATTTCACGCCCTATCAGACACCACAATTTAATGCCCTCATTTCACAGACCACATAAAGATGATTACGAAAAGGCTAATTCTTTACTTGATTTTGTTGGTTTAAGCAGCAAAAAGCATCTTTTAGCAGGCTCTTTATCATTTGGTCAACAAAAATTGCTTGAATTTGCTATGGCTTTAATGAATGAGCCTGAAATGCTACTTTTAGATGAACCTACTGCCGGCATTAATCCTACTTTAATTAATGGCTTAATTGATAGATTAAAGGCTGCTAACGAAGAATTTGGCGTAACATTGTTTGTAATTGAGCACAATATGCGAGTAATTATGAATTTGGCTGAAGAAATACATGTATTAGCCAATGGCAAATTATTAAGCAGTGGTTCACCAGAAGAAATCCAAAATGACCCACGAGTAATTGAAGCATATTTGGGGGGGCATTAAAATGGCTGAAGATAAAAATATAGCTAAAGATAAGAAAATCTCTGGATATGGCAGTGGTGATGTAAAAACTGTCATGAGTGTAGAAGACGTTGCTAAAGAAGCCGCAGAACTTAGCCGCAATAAACCCACTAGGAAAGATTTATTAGAATTAACTGGCAATGATGAATTTTTAAATATAGAGAGCCTGACGGCTGGCTATGGGGCTATGGATATATTACATAGTATTGATTTAGTAGTTGGCAAAGGCCAGTCAATTTGTTTAATTGGGCCTAATGGGGCTGGCAAGTCAACAATTTTGCATTCTATTTATGGCTTTACTAATATTCGCTCAGGCAAAATAGTAGCTGATGGCAAAGATGTTACTAGATTGAAGCCTAATCAAAAATTGTCTTCTGCGGGTATTGCTTATATTTTGCAAGATAACTCGGTTTTCCCAGATATGACTGTTACTGAGAATTTGCTAATGGGTGGATACTTAATGCCAAACCCAGCCAAGGCCAAAGCAAAAGCTGATGAGTTGCTAAGCCGCTATGATCGCTTGGCAAAAAGGCGTAATCAGCCAGCTAGGGTTTTATCAGGCGGAGAACGCAGGTTATTAGAAATATCACGAGCATTGATGATGGAGCCTAATGTCTTGTTAGTAGATGAACCTTCGATTGGGCTCGAGCCTAAATACATAGATATGGTCTTTGAAATCCTCCACGAATTACAACATGATCTGGGTAAAACTATAATCATGGTAGAACAAAATGCCAAAAAAGGTTTAGACTTTGCCGACTTTGGCTATGTGCTGGTAGCCGGTGAAATCGCAATGGCTGGCAAGGGCAACGATTTATTAGAAGACCCACATGTGGGTCGCTTGTTCTTAGGAGGATGAAGAAAGTGGGGGCATTCCCTTGTGCTTGCCCCCTTGTGCTTACTCTCTGCTCTTATCCTATATTCAAATAATCTTTGCCAAGCGTTTAGCTAATTTAGATGCACACAAAAACCCACGCCCCCCTAAGCCACCAAAAAAGTATTGATTTTGTCTAATCTCTTTAAAAAATGGCTTATTATCGGCTGCCTTGGCTCGTACGCCTGTCCAAACATCAGCTATTGGAGCATCACTGAGTTCTTTAATAAACCAAGAAAAACTCTTGCGCAATTTTTTATCTGCATCTGGGTCTTGCCTGCCATCATGGCGATGATTGCCGCCAATTTGGATTTGCCCATGCATAGACATGCCATAGACAGCTCCAGCAATAGGATAGGGCATTTTTAAATTAGATTTTAAGGCTATTAGTTCACCTGCTACAGGTTCAGTTTTCGGCAAAGCAAAACGCTGCTGAGATTCTGGCCCAGTACAAAAAATCACTGTCTTTGCTTTTAGCTCGGACTTGCTAGTTTCTATAATGTTAAAATTAGCATTACCAGTAACTTCAAGGACTTTAGTATTTTCTATTAATTTTATGTTTTTAGCTGCCTTAATTAGAGCCTGTAAATATATTTGTGGCTCAATATAGGCGCCTTGCTCCACTAAAATACCACCCCATGGAGCATGATAAGGCGCTTCTATTTCTTCGCTACTAAGAGCTTTGGCTTTGGAGTTTTTTAACCAATTTTTTATTTGCTTTGCATTTGAGGCAATCCGTAAAACTCCAGGAGCATAAACACCTGTTTTTATATTTTTACTTTCTAATTCTTTTACAAGTTGCCAAAAATTATCAATGCAATCACGGTCACTTTGCTTGGCTCTAGCACTGCGCCCACGGTGCGGGTTAGCCAGAGCTAGAGGTACCGATGACGCTCCAGACTTTGTAAATACTCCTTTTTCTATCAGGCAGATATTTAGATTTTTTTTTGATAGCTCATAAGCTAGGCTCGAGCCTGCCACCCCAGCCCCCACAATTAAATAATCTAGAACTTGATTTTCCATGTCAGTTAGTCTAAATCTTTAAAAAGTAAATAAGCAATTTGTAAACCCAAAATAACTACAATTCAAGCCAGCTATTATTCTTTGCACTCTCAAAAACTGCTTCAATTACTTTCATATTATTAACCGCATCGCTCAAAGGAGTAGGTGGATTAGTATTATTTAAAATAGCCAAAGAAAATGCCTCAGCTTGAAGCGTATATTGGTCAACAATGTCAAAAACAATCTCTCTAATCAAAGCATCTTTCTCGAGCCAAATGCGACTAGGCCTATCAGCTGGAGCATTAAAAGGAATCTCAATTTCAATTCGTCCCTTTGTAGCAAAAATATTCACTCGCTGATAAGGACTTAAATATGTAGAACAGCTAAAATTAGATTTGCCATTTTCAAATTCCAAAATCCCACTGCAATAATTATCCACTCTGGTTTGTTCGTCATAGTCAAGCGTTGCCACTACTCTCTTAGGTTCACTGCCAAAAATAAAACGAGAAAGCGAAATATTATAACAACCAATATCCATCAAACCCCCTCCACCCCATTCCGCTACGCTACGAACATTGCTAGGGTCATCTAGAAAATAAGAAAAGAATGATTGAATAGTTTTTAACTCACCAATTTCACCACTATCGAGCAATTCTTTGGCTTCTATCCACTGCGGATGAAAGCGGTACATAAATGCTTCCATAGCTTTTAGCTGAGGATATTTTTTTGCTGCAGCGGCTAACTCTTCTGCCTCGGTAACCGAAAGAGCAATAGGCTTTTCACATAAAATATGCTTACCAGCTTCTAAAGCTTTAATTGCCCAAGGTACATGCAAATGATTGGGCATCGGGTTATAAATTGCCTCAATGCTGTCATCATTCAACAAGTCTTCATAAGAACCATAAGCGCTTGCTATACCTAAACTATCAGCAACTTCTTTGGCTTTTTTATAATTACGTGATGCAATAGCAACAAGCTCAACATGCTCGGCCTTTAGCATTGCTGGTATTACTTTTTCTCTGGCTATTTTTGCAGTACTTAAAACACCCCAACGAACTTTTTTCATTATCCACTCCAAACTATACAGCTTCAATCTCATAATGATATAGGCTTAATGATATAGAAGCATGCTATTAGCAACAGTAATGTTGCGCAAAATTATTCTTGCGTAAGCAATAAATTGTTCACAGCTAAACTTTATAGTAATTGACCGAAAGCAAATTTAGCTCTAATTCAAGGTCAAAAACAAGAAATCTGCAAGACCATTGCAACAGTTGTTAGCAACAATAATAAGCTTAATAATATTTCAATTATCTCCGTTTTAAAAAAGTATAAATAGCCAGTCCAGCAGCCAATAGTGTACCCCCAAGTACATAAGCAATAGCAGCAAAAACCTTGGCGAATATCTTAGTCAAAAAGCCTTTACTAACTGTCAAAACCAGCTTAGGACCATCATTTTCTAAGTATTTAGCAGACAAAATATAACTACCAGGTGAATCAATATCAAATTTATACAAAGACCGTGCAGCCCGTGAACCAAAAGAATAGCTTGCCGAAGTCGAAGCACGCAAAGCAATATCTTTATTAGTAGCCGCAGCTCGAAGGCTTAATTCAAGGCTGCTAATATTACTGTTATTTACCGAAAATACTTGGTTTTTATAAACACTCTCATATTCATGGAAAATTGTATAGGTACCCGCTTCATCTAATTCCAAAATTTCTTCACCCGGCACAAGCAGCTGCACCAAGCCCTTAGTAAGACCGCCCGTAAGTCCTCTAACAACCGAAAATCCTGCTGCAGACCAGCCAGAAATAAGAAATAATACGGCAACTAGATATAACCAACGGCTAGGTTTATTTACTTCAGTCATCTATAACCCTCACTTAGCTTAAATTAAACAATAATCATAAAATAGCTTATCATTCTCATCAGTTTGGCTAAATTGTAGCACAACTCTTAAAATGCCATAATTGTCGATACCCATTGTAATCCAACATTTTTTGTGCTCTTCATCGAAAATAGGCAGTTAATTGGGGTCTTGAAAGATGCTCGAGCCTTTGCGAAATAATAGTTTGCGTTTATGAATGTTTGATAGTTCTTTTTTACCTCCCATTCAAACCAATATAGCAACTATCACCTCCTAGCTAATTACAATAATTAGAATAATAATTTTATCTAAATTGCCCAAAGCAAAATAACTAATGAACTTGCTATTTAGTTCAAAGCTTTAAAAGTTTTTATCAAAGCAACCGTACTGCTATCATGCTCTTTAATCTCAGTAGCATCATCTAACTCTGGCAAAATAGCCATCGCCAGTTGTTTGCCAAGCTCTACGCCCATTTGATCATAAGAATTTATATTCCAAATCATGCCTTGTACAAATATTTTATGTTCATAAAGAGCAATTAGCGAGCCTAGAGTCTCTGGGTTAAGTTTTTTGTAAAGGAATGAGTTTGTAGGCTTGTTACCCTCAAATGTTTTAGCTGCTGCCAGCAAATCTAAATTCTCAGTTACACCCTTGTCTATTAATTCTTGCTTAGCTTCTTCAGTTGTTTTGCCTTTCATTAAAGCTTCTGTTTGCGCTAAAAAGTTAGAAAATAAGATTTTATGATGTTCACCACTTGGATTATGGCTTTGAGCTGCTGCCAAAAAGTCAGCTGGTATTAGCTTAGTACCCTGATGGATAAGCTGATAAAAAGCATGTTGGCCGTTGGTACCAGGTTGCCCCCAAACTATTGGACCGGTTTCATAACCCACTCTTTTTCCTTCTTTACCTACCGATTTACCATTGCTTTCCATGTCACCCTGTTGAAAGTAAGCTGGGAAATATTCTAAGTATTGGTCATAGGGCAAAATTGCCTGAGTTTGAGCATTCCAAAAGTTATTGTACCAAAGCCCTAACAAAGCC
>CAMZLP010000062.1 GCA_947311535.1 uncultured Deinococcota bacterium
GAACGTGGTTTTGATGCAGGAAAAAACGTCAAAGGTAGAAAACGTCATATTCTGGTAGATACACAAGGGTTAATATTTGCAATCAAAATAACTATAGCCAGTGTACAAGACCGTGATGCTGCTAAAAGTCTTTTTAAACATCTTGATGGTAGTTGTAAGAAGTTACGTTTAATTTGGGTTGATGGGGGTTATCGAGGAAAGCTAGTTGATTGGGTAAAATCTAAATTTAAGTTTAACTTAAGGCCTATTGTGCGTGATAAAAATCAAAATGGCTTTGTTGTACTACCCAGAAGATGGGTTGTTGAGAGAACTTTTGCTTGGTTAGGACATTCCCGTAGATTAACTAAGGATTACGAGGGTCTAGCTTCTAGTTCTGAAGCTATGATTTATATTGCAATGATTCGCATTATGCTTAAAAGGCTTGCTTAGATACTTTTCAGACAGGCTCTTAGCTAATTATTAACCTTCGGGTTCTTCTAAAAGTACTTTGTAGCTATGAATATTAGATAGGTATTTACCCCACCAGACTGCATGCAGCATGAACAAAACCAAAGCTACTACAATGCTAAAAATCAGGCTATATAAAACACCAAAAGGTGCATAAAAAAACATGCCTAAAGAAAAGCTTATGTAACCCAGAAATGCCAAGAAATCAATAGGTAAAAAATAATCCAATA
This sequence comes from uncultured Deinococcota bacterium, assembly GCA_947311535.1. Lineage (GTDB taxonomy): Bacteria > Deinococcota > Deinococci > Deinococcales > Trueperaceae > CAMZLP01. Next base: position 678 of record CAMZLP010000062.1, read on the forward strand.
AAATTAATACAAGTGAGCTAATTAATAAAAGTTCGGGGATATGTAAATCGATTAAAGTTAGAATTAAGTTACTCAAGATGGTCTCCTTAAGCTAGAATAATTGTCATTCTAACATTCTTTAAAAAATAATTTCAGCTAGTAATTACCGATACCTGTTATTAAATAATTTTAAGATTTTTAAAGCTCCCAGTTTTCTTTAAGTTTTTTGAATTTTGCACTAAACAAAGCATAACGTGGATCCTCTTTTGCTAGTTGGCTTAGGCAGCTTTCCCAAAGCTCAAAATCATCTTCTAGCTTTTCGCAAAGATTAATCATAGATTCTAGGTCTCCGGAGTTTAAAACTGCCTGCCTTAGAGCCTCTTCTAAAACTTCTCTATGCTCTATTATTCCAGGAGCTTCAGAAAAGCTTAAAAGTGGTCCATTATAAAGCTCAAGAGCTTTGCGAACATCACCAAGGTTAAGGTAGTTTTGAAACTGAATAAAATCTGCATAATAGTCCATTTCTATCTTATAAGGTGGACGGCTTATAGGAATAACTTTACGCAGTTTAGAAATTGTAGCCTTTAAAGTTGAGATTTTAAGGTCTTCACCATAGATTTCTAGTAGAAGTTTTTCTAAACTGATACCATCTTTGCTTAGCGCTAGAATGGCAATAATCTCCTTCCATCTTTTTGTTAGCTTTAGCTCTTTGGCATGCAATGTAAGCTTGCTATCACCTAAAAACTTAAGCCTAAGCGGGCTAATGATTTTAGGGCTTTTCCATAGGTTGTAAACAGCACCATAGTAGTCATCTAAGCCAGCAAAAACCCTAAAGCCTTCTGTGGAGAGCTCCTTTAAACCTGTTTTACCCTGCTCTAGGGCATGTAGAGCTGCTTCTTCATTTCCTAATTCTAAATAGGCTTTTGCTAAATGAATACAAACAGAACTTATATGGATTTCATTATTAGCGGTCTTTGCTCCTATAAGTGCTTCGTTTAGAGGCTCTAAAGCAGCCTGAGGTTCTAAAATAGCTAAAATCATGCCATAGGCTAAGCAAATAGTAGTATTATCATGTAGGTTAAGTTTGCTGTCACGACTTATGTAATATTGCTTTTGTGCAAGAGCTTTGGCTTTTTCTAATTCTTTTAATTGTATGAGAGCTTGCACCATATTTATTACTATCGAAGATGGAAAATCTCTACTTTGGTTTGGATTTAGTTTTTTTATTAAATTAAGATTTGCTTCAAAATAGTCTAAGGATTTACTGGCATCATCAGTTGCCAAGTAGTATTCACCCAAGGTGCTTCTATAACCCAATAATAATGCAGGAAACGAATCTCTTAGGGCTTTTTCTTCTGAAAGTAAAAACTGGTCTAGACCTAAAATATCACCTAATAGAATTCTGACATAGGATAAGTTGCTATACAGATAAGCCCGCAATTGCCAATCGCTCGAGCCTGTTTTATTAAATAAATTAACGGCTTCATTGAACCAATGCACAGATTCTTTTAATCGACCTAAGATTAGTAAACTAAGACCAATACCGGCTAGAGCAACAACCCTTTTTTTATCATTTCCTTTAATTTTGGCCAATTCATTGTACTCTCTATATACCTCTAAAGCCTTTGCGGGTTCGCTGACCATGAGGTGAATTGCATAATGCTGCAAGGTTGAAAAAGTTTTGGCAGCTTGGTAAGCTTTTTTAACTTCTATTAGACCTTCTTCAAAACTTAAGCCGGTAGCATAGCGAGCTCTTAAATCCGCAGATTCATTATCGGCTAAGAAAGTTTTGACTCGAGCCTGAATTTCGCTCAATTTGCCAATTCTGCTAGCACTTGTCAGTTGCCAAAATAATATTCTTTCTTGATTTTTTATATGATCTGGCAATGAATCCAATAGATTCCAAAGCCTTTGGTAAAGGCCCCGTTCAATAAATACTTCTGCGGCATTGTCAATAAATTCAGAGACTTTTTCTGGCTCATGCTCAACTGCTAATTCTAGGGCCTCTAACCATTGCTGACGCCGTATCGAAATTTGCAACAAAGCTTTGGGCGGTACACTAATACTGGCATCTGGCGGAGTTTCGAAAGCTGCTGGTCCGGGTCGCAAAGGAGTTGGCAAACCTATAATTTTATTAAGCTCGAGCATAAACGGTTCAAATCTTGCCTTGCTAGCTTGCAGTAGGTTTGCTATTTCTATTTCACTAATATGATCAGCAGCTAAAGCAAATGCTTCTTCAAAATTTAATTTTAAGTGTTTTTCTTGAATTACAACTGCGTCTTCGGGTATCAAAAATTCTTTGGGGTTTTTTTCAAAAGCAATAATCACTCGGGCAGTCTTAGAATGTAAAGATAATAAATCATGAGCAAAGTCAGGGGCATAATCTGCATTGGATAAAATAATTGTCAAAGGTTCAAATAGCCTAATATTAGCTTGTAGTACTGAAAGACCATAATTGTAAGGCATTGCATGACCAAAGAGATGGCTACCCAAAGATCTAGTTACAGCATCAGATAAGGTATTGCCCTGAGCAATAGAGTCATCTTTATCTTCGGGTTCAAGTTTTATCCAAATACAGAGTTCATCTTTTTTTATAATTTCTTGGAAAATATGTGGCCCACCATAGCGGCTGTCCGCTATTATTATGGTGGCTTTGTTTTTAGAAAATATTTTAGAAATCACTCGTTTTAAAAAGATATCTTGAGCCATTGTTACAGTCTAACAAAATATTGCTGCCATAGGCGGTGTATTCGCCCTTAGTAACTTTGCCAGTTGCTCTTTTTTAGCTTTTTAGTAGTAATTCTTTTGATAGGATGTTATCTTAAAATTTATGCCAGATATGCTTGTTAAACTATATAATTTACCAAAATTAGCTCCAGAATTAGAGAAAATGGCAAATAAAAACATTGTAATTCGCCCAGCTAATTCTTGGGGAAAAAATAAAAGCAGTTGCTTGGGTACAAAAAAAATATGACACCTCGAGTGCTAGTTAAACAAGAAGATACTAAGGTTATGAGCAGCAATTTTACGACAAATACTAGCCCTAATACTCCAAAAAGAATTATATTGCTGTA
>CAMZLP010000063.1 GCA_947311535.1 uncultured Deinococcota bacterium
GAGAAAAGAAAAATTATTAATGATAAGACAGATCAAAATTTAATAAAAATAAAATCTGAATGGAATACTATTTTTAAGAATATAGAGTATAAAAAACTAACAGAAAAATTGAGAATAAAAACGCTACACAACAAAATGTAAACGTAATTGCAGCTTTTGTGCTAAATTCAAAGTTCAAATAGAGACGTAATGCATTACGTCTCTACCTCGACCTCGACGGTTCTCATGCTTCTCCAGCTATTTACATATTAAATACAATTCCCTCAATAAAGAATTATCTTGACAAAAATATACTTTTTGTCAACAATGGGGTTATAATTCCCATTTATTAGCAACAAAATTATAAACTTCTAAGATAGACAGCGCATAGCATTAACGCTTATCGTGCCTTACAAGTTTTTAATGGGGATACGACTTGTGAAAGTTTTGGAAGAATTGCTCTCATCATATTTACTAAAAGATGTTCTTGAGTTAGAAAATGTCAAAAGTTCGTCTTTACTATGGAACTTACTACGTTTACTAGCATTTCAAGTTGGCTCAGAGGTCTCGCATAATGAACTAGCGAATAAACTTGGTATCAATAAAAAAACAGTAGCTAGATACTTAGACTTATTGGAAAAAGCTTTTGTATTACACAAAGTACGTGGTTTTAGTCTCAATCTGCGCAAAGAAATAACCAGAAAAAATAAATACTTTTTTTTAGATAATGGGATAAGAAATGCCCTTATTGGTAACTTAAATAAAATAGAGATGAGAAATGATATAGGTCAACTCTGGGAAAACTTCTTGTTTATGGAACGGCTCAAAAAGAGACATTATCTAGAAATATACGGAAACGAATACTTCTGGCGAACTTGGGACAGAAAAGAAATAGATTTAATTGAAGAACGTGATGGTAAGCTTTTTGGCTATGAATTTAAATGGGGTAAAAAGCTACCCAAAGCACCCAAAGTTTGGCTCGAGACGTACCCGAATGCCAGCTATGAAGTCATAAACCAAGATAATTATTTAGACTTTATTATTTAAAAATTCAAATCTTAAGTTGTATAATCGGCATTAATCTTGACATAATCAGCTGATAAATCACAACCCCAAGCCACCGAACTGGCCTTGCCAGCTGCTAAATCAATGTCTATAACAACATCATTTATCTGCATGCTTTCAGATACAAGCTCAGCGTCAAAATCAACGGGTTTACCAGCATAAACTAAAATACTTTGTAATTTTATACTGATATTACCCATATCAGAAACTGCACCTGAGTAGCCAACTGCGTTTAAAATACGCCCCCAATTTGGGTCAGAGCCATTTACGGCTGTTTTAACAAGTGGGCTTTTGGCAACCGCCTTGGCTGCGTTACTGGCACCTTCTTCGGTTCTGGCATTAGTAACATTAACAGTGATTAGCTTGCTGGCACCTTCACCATCACGGACAATTTTTTGAGCTAGTTCCATGGCTACATGCTCGAGCCCATCCCAAAACTCTCTTTCATCTACCCTTTTACGGCAATTTGCAAAGACAAAAGCCATATCATTTGGTGAGGTATCACCATCTACTGTAATTCTATTAAAGCTTTTATTAGTGATTTCTGGCCAACGCTCCCGCAACAAATCTTGGTCAATATCAGCATCAGTGAGTACAAATGCCAGCATAGTAGCCATATTTGGGTGAATCATCCCAGAGCCTTTGGCAATGCCTACAATACGGCCGCCACCGCGCAATTTTACAGAAACTTGTTTTCTGTGGGTATCGGTGGTAATTATGGCTTCGGCAAAATTCTTGGTATCAGCTTTTAGTGCTTTAACAGCCTTTGGTAAAAACTTTCTAAATTTCTTTATATCAAGTGGCTTACCAATTATGCCAGTACTTGCAGTTAAAACATCATGAGGAGTACTGTAACCCAAAGCTCCTGCGGCTAGACCAGCCACATCTTCATTATCCCAAAGACCTTTTTCGCCATTGGCACAGTTAGCATTACCACTGTTTACCACAATTGCTCTTACCTTTTTGCTCGAGCTAAAACGCCCTTTATTTCTGGAAACACAAGGAGCTTTTAGATGATTAGTAGTAGCTACTAAAGCCCAATTTAACGGATATTCTGAAACAATAAGAGCTAAATCTAATTTGCCCGACTCTTTTATTCCGGCAGAAATACCCGCAAGCTTAAAACCCACCGGTAGCTTCACGGCCAAATCCCCTCTAAAAATAAACCTTCGGTTTCACTAAAAGCATTCATAATATTAAAATTCTGAACCGCCTGACCGGCAGCTCCCTTTGCTAGATTATCGCTTACAGCAAATGTAACAATCTGCTTGCTACGCTTATCATAACGTACTGACACTATACTACGGTCGCTGGCATAAACAGCCTTTGTATTAGGCAAGTCTGCCTGAACCACCACCAAGGGGTCATTTTGGTAGAACTTTTGAAAATGCTCGAGCAAAACGTCATCATTCAAATTATCAGCCTTGGCTTTAGTATAGCTAGTTACCATTATCCCTCTAGTCATAGGTACTAAATGCGGATTAAGCGATACTATGGGTCTTTTTTTAATATCAATGCTCTTTAAATCTCGGCCCATTTCTTTTATCCGAGCAAGGCTTAGTTCTACCTCGGCTGTGTGCCTATGATTACCTGCCACGTTATAAGGCCGCATATTTTCGTTGGCCTCGGCATAGTGCTTGCCCAAACCCAAAGTACGCCCAGCACCCGACAGCGAAGCTGCAATATTGATAATAATATCTTCACCCAATAAATCATTAAAAGCCAGCGGTGCCAAGCCTAAAATTGCAGTGGTCGAGTTACAACCCGGACTTGCTATTAGGTTTTTGCCTACAATCTCTTTGCGGTGTAATTCTACTAAGCCATAAACTGCTTTTGCTATTAGCTCGGGGTATTCATGCTTTTGTTTATACCAATATTCAAAATCTTTTTCTGGCAATCTAAAATCTGCTGACAAATCAATGGCTTTTTTACCAGCTTGCAAGGCTTTATTGACCCAAGGAGCCGTAACACCGTGGGGAGTTGCAAAAAATATTAGCTCGCTTTTTTCTATGACTTGCTCATTATCTACAAATTCCAAATTTAATAAATCAGCAAATTGGGGCCAAGCTTTAGCTAGCGGTTCAGCTTGGTATTGCCTCGAGCCTATTGCCACAATATCAACCTGAGAGTGTTTGAGCAAACGCCTAATCAAAGCTGCCCCAGCATAGCCACTAGCCCCTAAAATACCAACTTTTATTTTTGAGAGATTAGCATTCATTCTTTCTCCATATTTCTAATATTAAAACCTTTGCTTCTAAGTTTATATTATTATCCTAAGGGGTTTAAACTCCTTGGAGTAAACATTAAATAAGTTTTGCAAAGCTGATAAGCCTTTAGCTATAATCCATAGCTTTTTACACTTAGCTCATGGTTTGATACAAAACTGCCTTTTGAGCATGTAATCTATTCTCTGCTTGTGGGAAAACCCTGCTCTGCTCATGATAAACAGTTTCTTGAACACATTCTTCACCATAATGAGCAGGTAAATCATGCATAAATATGCCTCTGTCAGATAATAATTCAAACCAATCTGGGGTAATTGTATAATCTTTAAAAGCTTTTTTGCGGGCTTTAGCTTCTTCTTCTTGGCCCATAGAAACCCAAACATCTGTGTATAAAACATCAGCTCCAAGAACAGCATCTTTAAGACCGTGGTCAATTTTTATATTAGCGCCTTGGGCTCGAGCATTCTTTACTATTTCCATATCTGGCTCATAGCCCTCTGGGCAAGCAATTGTTAGCTCTGTGCCAGCTAAAACCGCAGCATTAATGTGTGAGTTTGCCATATTGTTACCATCACCAACAAAAGCCACTTTAAGACCTTTTAGCTCGCCAAACTCTTCTTTCATGGTTAAGTAGTCAGCCATAAGTTGGCAAGGATGCGTAAGATCAGATAAACCGTTTATTACTGGGATATCAGCTTCTTTGGCTAATTCTATAATTGTGCTGTGGGCAAAAGTACGTGCCATTATGCCGTCATACCAACGCTCTAAATTATGAGCTACATCTTTTATAGTTTCTCTTACACCAAGGTTAATGCCTTTTTGGTCCAATAATATTGAATAACCACCGAGTTGATACATACCAATATCAAAAGTTGATCGAGTTCGCAAAGAAGGTTTTTCAAATATCATCGCTAGAGTCTTTTGCTTTAATAGCTCCGGGCGAATACCCAACTTCGAAGCCTTTTTTATCTCTAATGCAGATTCTAATAATTCTGCAAATTCACTCTGGCTTAGATCACTCAGAGCGGTTAAATCCCGTCCTTTTAAACTATCTATTTTGAACATAATACTGACCTTTCTTTGCGATGCAAAACGGTAAATTCCGTCTACATAAGATGATATTATATACAGTATTTTTAATTATTCAAGGGCAAAAATGACTTAATATTAGTTTATTCGCCAAAATTGCGTATAAATATACATTTAATAGCCGAATATACACCCAAGGATTGAATACAGACTAATAAAAGCTCTTTTAGGGAAATAAATAATCGCTTTTTAAATTTTAAAAAAAGCCCGCTTAGCAACTCTAATTATGGGCGCTTAAGCAGGAGCAAAGCATTGTTCTTAAATCAGAGCTTTCTCGATATTTCTATTATTTTCAATTTGAGCAAGGCTATAATTTTGGCAGATCTCAGGCCCAAATAATTCGTTGTTCTAAGAATCATCCTAAAGAATGATGCAAAGCCGTCTTTTTTTGCTAGAATGTAAATAATGCAGGTTAGATTTGTAAAATATGATGAATAATATTATCAAGATTTTGTTTA
>CAMZLP010000064.1 GCA_947311535.1 uncultured Deinococcota bacterium
GAGAGAGAGAGAGAGACAGACAGACAGACAGACTGACTGACTGACAGGTCGACAGACAGAAACAGAAATACAACAGCTTTTGCCAAAAAATCGATAGTTTCGCCGTCCATAAGGGTAGAATCAAAATCAAACACACATAGTTTCATAGCGTATTTTACGCTTTTTTTGTTTTACTTTGCCACAATTTCAAAACCATCATCAAGAAACTTAATTACAGTCTTAGCTTTTTTAGAATGATAGCTAACCGTCTTCTCAGCTATCTCTTCTACCACAGATTTATCTTGCATTAGCGGAGTTTTATGTAATTCTAAAAACTCTTTTTGTTTTTCTTTAGTTAAGTATTTTAGATGTTGTTTATAAATTGCAGTAGTAGTCAAAGCGACATTTTGCCAAGCTTTGGATTGCCATCTTATAAACAAATATATTGCTGATACAAGCATTGCTAAAACTAAAGCCCACCAAACTGCCGTGACTCCAAAGCCAAAATAAATTGCCAAAATATAAGCAAGCGGTAGCATAACAATCCAACGAGCTAAAATTGTAGATTCTAAACCAGGGCGGGTATCACCTGCGCCACGCAGTGCAAAACTAAGCACCATAGCTACCGCCAAAATTGGCTCAAAGATTGCATTAATACGCAAGTAATCTGTACCGGCTTTTATAACAATAGGGTTTGCTTGCTTATCAAAAAATAGAACCAAATCTGGAGCAAAAATATAAATTGGTATAGCAATAAGACCCATTACAAGCATGCCTAAAATCATTGCTATATCACCAGAAATTTTAGCTTCTTTTAATTGCCAGCGCCCTATAGCTTGGCCAACCAAACTAGTAGCTGCCACCCCTATTGCTAAACCGGGCATAAATGCCAAGCTCTCTATTTGTAAGCCAACAGCCAAAGCAGCCACCCCAAAAGTTGAGGCAGCTGTGGCATTGATAATTCGGTACAAAAATATATTTGCAGCATTGCGGCTGACACCTTGTAATGCCGAGGGAATACCAATTACTAAAATATCTTTATACAAACCCCAATCGGGCTTGTTATTGAGCTTTTTAATTTGGGCTCGAGTCCAGCCCAAAAATAATATTGCCAAACCTAATATTGCCCCCACAAATCTTGCTGAAACCGTACCAACCGCAATACCCACCAAACCCAAAGCAGGAATTGGGCCAAGGCCAAAAGCAAAAGCATAGCTAGTGAATACATTTAGCCCCACTACAATTATTGATAAAACCATAGGGGTAAAGGTATCGCCAGTGGCTTGCATTAGGCTATTTACCGAAAAATTGAGCATCAGAAATACTGCTCCTGCAAAAATCCACTTTAAATAACTAGCAGCCAATATAGCAACCTGCTGCTCACCACCAGAATTCATAAAGTTTAATAATGGATCAACCGTTACAAAACCCAAAAGCATAATCAAGACTGCCAAAAAAACCGTTAAAACAATTGATTGCTCACCAACATGTCGAAGGCGTTTTTTGTCACCACTTCCATAAGCCTGTGCTGCTAGTGCCATTTCGCCAGCAGTTACAGCCATTACCGAAAAAAACATCAAAAAGCGAATGCTATTGCTTAAACCAACGGCTGCTAATTCAATTGAACCCAAGCGACCAGCAATATAGACATCAACAATTGCCACTAAAGATTGTAATAAATTTGTAAAAATAACAGGGATAGATAGCCTTAGAACTTGTTTAATAATCGAAGAATGTTTTAGCACAAGATTATAGCTTAGCTCAAGCTAAATTTAAAAGTAGATTTTAGCTGACAGAGTTCTCATTTATTAGGATTTGCTCGAGCCTGTCTTTACCTTCAAGAAGCCTAATACTGTCATCTTCTACTCTAAAAATAATCTTGTCTTCAAGAATTGAATAGTGAATTTCATTATCAATAATCTCTTCAGTAGCATCTTCTAGCTCCATAATTGGACGTTTAGTATTATCTAAAAAATCCATTACTTTTGCATCATCAAGATTTTTTAAAATATCATTGTAAATTAAAGAACGCTTTAAAGAAACATCTTGCCATTTATTAGAAAACCAGCGCATTGTCATATAAGCAGCCGTAAATACTTTGTCTAATACAATTGCCCACCAAATATAATTAATACCAAGTTTAAAATAAATAGCCGTAATATAAGCAAATGGTAGCATTAGCAGCCATCTTGCAAACATGGCAGCTCTAAAAGCTGGTCTGGTATCTCCGGCATTTCTTAACATCGCAGTTAAAAGCGAAGAAAGCCCAAATAGTGGCAATACAAAGGCATTGATTCTTAAAAAACTGCTGCCTGCTGATATTACAAATTCGTTGGCATCTGCATTAAATAAGCTAATTATTTGTGGGGCAAATATTAAAATTATAATTGCTAATAATGATAACAAAACTAAAGTCATAATAATTGCGACATTGCCAATAGTTTTACTGCGTTTAATCTGCCACCTACCAAGAGCTTGGCCAAATAAACTACCTGAAGCAATACCCATAGCATTAGGAATCATGGTAATTAGGCTCTCGATCACAAAACCAATACCCAAAGCCGCCGAAGCATAGCTAGACATTGGAGTGGCATTTACTATTCTAAACAAAAATATTCTGGCACCGTTTCGAGCAATTCCAGTTAGTGAAGTAGGAATACCGATATTCAATATTACTTTGTATAGCTTAAAATCTGGCTTTCTAATAATAGACCTTATGGTGATATTCTTTTTACCTGAGAATAGTAAAATGAGACCAGTTAAGCCAGTTATAAACCAAGCTGCCATCGTTCCTAAAATAATACCTGTCAAACCCAAAGCTGGAAATGGCCCATAGCCATAAGTAAGCAAAATACTAAATCCAATATTACTTATTACAGAAAGAATTGCTAAGTACATAGTAGTTACAGTGTCACCGGTGGCTTGTAAAGAAGCATTAATGATAAAATTAAGCATCAATAGCACAAAACCAATGAAATAAAACTTCATAAACATAGTGCCATAGCTAACAACCAAAGGGTCACCCTGATTATTCATAAAGGCAATTAAATAGCCCACTAAAAAATAGCCTAAAACACTAATGATTCCAGCAAAAATTATGGTAAGACCCAAAGCTTGCTCAACAATACGGCTCAGATCCTTTTTATTACCAGTTCCATAAGCTTGTGATACCAGTGCGCTTACACCCGAAGCCGCAGAAAAGGCCACAAAAATACCGATCAGGCGTATAATTTCAACAAGTGATACCGCTGCCTGCTCGAGCGTACCCAAATGCCCAGACATATAGACATCTACTACACTCACTAAGACTTGCAGTATTCCAGAAATTACTAGAGGAATAGATATTTTTACTACTTCTTTGGCTATATTAGTTTTATTAATTTTAATACCTCTTTTTTCTTGCACACCAATAATATTGGCTAGATTATAGTATATCTATCATAAACATGTATACAGTTATGAACAATTAAGAGTAGTATGTTAAAAATGATATAAATTTTCATATGCTGGCATATGATGAATTAGAATAGGCGATAATTGTTGAACTATTATGTTATATTTCCTTAGCTATAAGAAGGTGGCTAAACAGCTATGAACAGACGTAGAAGAATACTCCTTGGCATATTAATGTTTAGTAGTTTAGTTTTGATAGGGCTAAAACAGCAGGGCAGCTTAGCGGCAGTTAGCCGCTTTGGTCAATCTTTAAATATAAGCAGTAATCTTACCAATATTCAAAAGCATAAGCCCAGAGTAGGTATTCAAGTAGGGCATTATAAAGCAATTGAGCACCCCGAAGAGCTAAAAAATATTCGCTATAGCACAGGTGCACAAGTAGGTAGAATAAAAGAAGTTGATATCAACATAGCTGTTGCCAAAATGCTTAGGGATATGCTCGAGGCCAGAGGAATAATAGTAGATATATTACCTGCTACTGTTCCTAAGAATTATCAAGCAGATGTTTTTATCTCTATCCACGCTGATGCAAGCATAGATAAAAATCGTCGGGGTTATAAAAGTGCTTATTTTAGCCCAAGCCGCAACGACTATGACCAGCTTTTAAAAGAAAAAATTGATGAGTCATATTTTTATTTTATGGGTCTGCCCGATGATGATGAAAATGTCAGCGGAGCTATGTTGGAGTATTATTCGTTTAATAGTAAACGCTTCAAGCATTCAATTTCGGCAAAAACAGCGGGTATTATTGTTGAAATGGGCTATATTAGTAATAAATTAGACCTACAGCTTATAAAAGACCCTGTAAACCCAGCTTATGCACTTAAAGTTGGAATTATTAAATTTCTAAAAGCCCAAAATTTATTGGACTAAAATTCACTAATACAACAATCCTTTGAAATAAAAAAAGGTAGCATGAGCTATGTTTAGGCAGATTGTATTTATTCTATTATTATTCACTTTAGTTGCCTGTAAACCTCCCGAAGACAAAAATCAGGCTAATGTTACAAATCAAAATTCAAGCATCAAGGCTCGAGTCGAAGTTCCTGAAAATCCAAAACTAGGCCTTCAGACCTTATCAGTTTATCTTTTAGAAGATAGTAAAGCCTTATCTGGAGCAAGCATAGAAATAACTGGTGATATGACTCATGCAGGTATGGTACCTGTTATTGCTATGGCAGTTGAAACAGAAACTGGGCTTTATCAAACCAAAGACTTTGAATTTACTATGGCCGGAGATTGGATTTTAACAACCGTTATTAAGACCCCCAGCGGTGAAAAAATCACTCTTGAAAAGAAACTAAGCGTTGCAGGAAACTAAATTATAAATGTTTAAAAATATCAAAATTGCTGCTAAAGCTGGTTTAGCCAGTTACTTGCTTAGTAGCTTAATAGTTGCAATTTTGTTAACGCCTTATTTATCTAGCTTAAATAGTTTTAAGCACTCGCATAGCCCTAATACCGCCAAACATGTTCATTCTTTGCAATATTTTGTGCAGGCTAGTTTTGCTGTTGGCAATATTTTGCTTGTAGCTAGCATCGGTTTAATTTACCTTTTGCTGCTATCTTATATTCAAATAGATGTTGCCGTTATTGTTAGTAACAAAAAGAGTAGAGCTCCTCCAAAAATACTTAGTTCTATACTCACTAATAACTAAGAAAAAAATACAAAACTGGAGGAAAAAAATGAAAAAGATAATAATTCTTTTATTGTTATTATTAGTAACAGTAAATGCTCAAATGAATATGATGCCCGCTCAGGCTGGCCCTGGCAACCCCATGCCCAACTATATGCCCTTAATTATGGAAAATGCTGAAGAAGTTGCTATAAGCCCAGAGCAAAAAGCCGAGCTTGAGGCTTGGAGTGCTGTGGCTGGACCAATGCTTAGCGCTTGGACAAAAGAACTGCAAGAAATCAACTTAAAAATAAACAAAGCTGCCTTAGATGGTCTTAGTTTAGATGAGTTGTTAAGGCTCGAGCAAAACGCAGAAGAGCTCAGATTAAAAATGGTTACCAAGAAAGTAGATTGCCGTGATAATGCTATTAAAATACTAGATAAAAAACAGTGGCAACAAGTAATAGGGCTTTACAATATGTCACAAGTGGGCACAGCCAAAAAAGAGATTTATAGCCCTATGCCAGAATTGGGTATGAGCTTAATGATGCACAGTGGTGACTTAAATTTAGACAGTGAGCAAGCTAAAATAGTCGCAGATTTACCAAATCACAACATGCCCGGAATGCAAGCTTTAGAAAATGATATATCTTCTTTATATGCTCTTATGACTCAGGCTTCTTTAGAACTTAAAAGCAAAGCTGAAATACTACAATTAGAAAATAATACCGAGGCCAAACGCATTGAATTAATAAGTTCGCAAGCTGATTGTCGCAATCAGATTTTAGAAATCTTGAACGAAGATCAATGGCATAGCTTGCTGGACTTTCATAATAATATGGCTTCAATGAACCAAGATATGGGAGCAATGGATCATGACCATGATGACAGTAATAATATGGCCGACCATGACCACAATATGGCTGCTATGGCTGAGCAAATGGGCGATGCCAATATATTAACTGTGGGTAATAATACGCTCAGGCTCGAGCCTATCGTCTCAAATAAGCAACTGTATTTGGGTCTTAATTTTAGCCAGATGGAAATGGGGGAAATTGATTTTATGATAACTAGCCCCAATGCCAAAGAACACAAGACTCTTAAACTTAGTAATGTGAATCTGCTCGAGCTTGGTCAAGTTCAGACAGGTATTTGGCGTTTTGCTGGCAAATTGCATGAAGAAGAGATAAATTTTTCAATCTCAGTAGCCCATCAAGAAACAGAATATAGTGATGTTTATCTAATCTTAGCTCCAAGCCCAAGCCTCTCTGGGGCTGGTAAATCCGAAGCTTTTGTTTATGCTTTTAAAGATGCCGCCTCAGTCCATAGCAGTTTAAATATCAAACGCAATATGCCAGGCATGCAACATAGCTCTGATCATGATGAATTAGCAATGCTTCACAGTCATTTTGAAAATCGCTATAACAACATTCTTGCAGATGCAATGGCAAACCAAAGCCCAATCAGCTTTATGATGGTTGGTAATTGGGAGGTAGAAGTTAATATTGCTGGCGAAACTAGTGAAAGCATTTTATTCACAATTGAAATGTTAGACGAATAGAAACATTAAGATTGCAGCCCTAACTAAGGCTGCAATCTTAATCAAATCTAAGGATATTTTATGCAACCAATCCGAGAACAACCCCGTGGCTTTAATCTCTTTTTGTTGCCGGGTATTAAGCAACTAATTCGCTGGAAGTATTCACGTTTTCTTTTTCAGCTACCGCTACTAATTTTAAGCATCTTTGTAATAATTGATGGCTTTACAGGTAGACAAATCGCCCCTAGGAATGTTGCCACTGCTAGTGTTTGGCTACACTACCGTGGTTTTGTAGTAATTGCTTTGGCTTTGTTTGGCAACGCTTTTTGCTCAGCTTGTCCGCTTATGCTAACTAGAGGCTTGAGTAACTGGCTCAAAAAACTTTTGCCCAGACAATTTACTTGGCCCAAAGCCTTAAAGAATAAATACTTTGTCACTTTCTTTTTGCTCGCTTATTTTTTTACTTATGAATACTTTGACCTCTGGGCAAGCCCTTGGCTGACCGCTTGGCTAGCAATTGGTTACTTTTCTACCGCTTTAGTCATAGACACGCTATTTCCTAGTGGTACCTATTGTCGTTATGTCTGCCCACTTGGCAACTTCAACTTTTTATATTCAAGTGCTTCACCAAGTCAAATCACCGCTGTTGATCATGATGTCTGCCGAAGCTGTGCTGATAAGCCCTGTTTGCAAGGACGTTATAGTGCTCAAACAAAACCCACAAAACTCCCTCTGCAAACAAATGGCCCTCAAGAAACCGCTTTTATCCCGCTTACAGAAATTAAAAATAATAATGGCAATGGATTTTTTCCAGGTTGTGAAACCGATTTATTTGTGCCTACAATTCAATCCAATATGGACTGTACGTTTTGCTTTAACTGTGTCAGGGCATGCCCTTATGACAATGTAGCCCTAAGTATTAGGCCGCCATTCTGGGAATGGCTCAAAAACCCTTGGGCCAGACGCGGCCGTTTGCCAGTTATGATTATGGGAGTTTTGCTTACGGTTTATGGGCTAATGAATGCTATTGCTATGATTCCACCATATTATAGCTATGCTCAATTTGTCGCAGATAGCCTGCATACAGATAGCGAGCTATTGGTGCTCAGTTTGTTTTTTCTTGGTTTTGCTGTTATTGGTTTAAGCCTTAGCACAATCTTTGCCGTATTAGCAGACCTAGCTGGAGGCAAAGGTTTTAAACCCAAAATAGCATTTATGCGTTGGGGCTATGTCACCGTTGCTCTTGGTTTTGGTTTTTGGACTGCCCATTATCTTTTTCACTTTTTAACAGGAGCCTTGAGCATTTTCCCGATTTTTGAGCATTTCTTTGCCTATCGTGGCTTTAATATTGACCCAAATTGGCGAATGAGCCAATTTGTACCCTCCAAATGGCTATTTCCACTCACCGCTGGCATTAGCACTTTATATGCGTTTTTGGCTAGTTTTGTAGCCATAAAAATAAGCTTGCGAGATTTTAAAGATCGTGGCGTTTTGGCAATGTGGCCAATGTTAATTTACATTCTTATTTTTGCAGTTTTTGGAGTCTGGATTTTAGCTCAGCCAATGGAAATGCGTGGCACTATTTTCCAACCAAGTTTTTAGTTTGACTATTTTTAAATATGCCTATACACTCTATGACGATGAAACGATTAAACTACCAACAGCTATCTAAAAATTCTCCTTGTCTTTGTTTTTCAGATAAAGAAAGAAGAAACAGACAGCAGATATTTACTAATTTACCCAGAAAAAGAGCTTTTTTTAATAATACTCTTAAGAAGTTTTTAATAGCATTGAGTATCGGTTTATTTTTTGCCCTGAATTCGATAGTGTTTGCTCAAGTTGATGGCTTATTACCAGAGTGTCGATATGATGATATTCCTGCAAAATATACGGACTCTAAAGATTGGCAAATTAGCCTATTAGATACAATTTATAAACTTGACGAAAACTATGCTCCAAGCGACTTAGTAAATCTAAGCACTATTGGTTTTGATAAACGCTTTAGTTTAAGAGACTTTGTAATTGACGATTTAGTAAAACTTCTTAAGGCCGCCAAAGAGGCAGGCAATCCTTTGCGCATTCAATCATCATATAGAAGCTATGATTATCAAAAATCAACTTTTAATTATTGGCAAGAAAAATTAGGCCAAACAGAGGCTTTATTGACTTCGGCTCGAGCCGGTCACAGCGAGCACCAATTAGGAACAACGGTCGATTTTAAATCTTTAACTGGCTTAGCCCCCTGGGATTATAATGATTGGGCCACAACCCCTGCCGGAGCATGGTTAAAAGAAAATGCTCATAAATACGGTTTTGTTATGAGCTATCCTAAGGGCAAAAAAGAGCTCAGTTGTTATAGCTATGAGCCTTGGCATTATCGCTATATAGGCATAGAATACGCCACTGCGGTTTATGAAAGTCAGTTAACTTTACGCGAGTGGCTTTGGTCATTAGCAGGTTATTTACACCAAGAATAGAAGGTATTTATGAAAAAGTTTTTTATCAGTTTAATTATTTTAATAATAGGCATGGCAAATGCCCATGCCACATTTGTTTTTGGCACACTCGCTTCAACGCCAAAAATCCCCAAGGCAAATGAGGCTTTTGTCTTAGAGCTCAAAATGGAAGACCCTTCTAAGTACCCCATTGAAGATGCCATTGTATTTGCTGAATTTAGCCAAACAGAAGAAGAACCCCCGCTTTCATTTAAACTAGATGAAACAGAAACTGCCGGCGTATACAGCGGTGAAATAAAATTACCACATGAAGGCAAATACTATTTATTACTGCGTGATAGAACCTATCGCCAAGAAGATGCCCTTGCGAACCTAAGCATTAAACTAAATCAAGAGCAAATGTTTGCCAAAGGCACAAGCTCAATAATTTTTCCACCAACTGCAACTGGCAGTTATAGCCTTAGTACTTGGATTGTTTGGCTAATTGCAATACCAGTTTTAGCTGGTCTAATTGTGACTATTTTTGTTCTAACTAGATCAAAAAAAACCAAGGGCTCTTAAAATAATTAAGTCATTGACAGGGATAAGATAATTGTCTATAATACTTACCGAACGGTCAGTAAGTAACAAGGAGCTAAAAATGACTTTTTTACAACTTGCAATAGTTTTAATTATCTCAGCCCTATTATTTTATAGCATAGCTGTCTGGAGCGAAAGATTTACCAAAAAGCTCAGCTGGTGGCATCTTGTTCTATTTTTCTTAGGTTTTTTGGCAGACAGCTCAGGCACTGCCTACATGGGCAAGCTCTCGGGCGGCTTTCACTTTAAACCGCATACGGTTAGCGGATTTTTAGCTTTGGCAATTATGTTTTTTCATACAATTTGGGCAACAGTTGTTTTAGTAAAAAAAGACCAAGAACTGATTAAAAGCTTTCATAAATACAGCCTGATTGCTTGGCTTATTTGGCTAATTCCTTTTATAACTGGCATGCTTGTATCTATTCCCAAATAGCTCAAATTACTGCATTTTGCATAATTTGCCATAGTTTTTTAACGTCTTTTAATTCGGTTGGCAATGCACCCACCGAAACACGTACCATCCATTTATCATCAATTATAGCTGGGGTCAAAAAAGCTTGCCCAGAAGCGTTTATTCTCTTGGCCCAGTTGCGATTTTGCTCGAGCCTATCCCCCTTAGCCCCCTTAAAACGCACACAAACTGTCTGTAAATCCACCGGAGCTATTAACTCCCAATCTGGGTCATTCTCTACTTGCATGGCTAGCCATTTAGCATTGTCAATATCTCGTTTTATACGCTTCCGCAGGCCCTCAGCCCCCTCCGAACGCAATAAAAACCAAAGCTTAAGCGCCCTAAAACGCCTGCCCAAGGGTATGCCCCAATCACGATAATTCTTTACCACATCATCAGCCGAAGTCTGCAAATAGCTTGGATTGGTAGACATCACCCTAATTAAATGCTCGCTATCATGAACATAAAATAAAGATATATCAAACACTGCTCCCAACCATTTATGCGGGTTTAAAACAATAGAATCCGCTTCTTCCACGCCCTCCCACATCCAACGCAATTCTGGAATAATCATGGCAGAACCAGCCATGGCACTGTCAACATGCAACCAAAGCTCATATTTTTTGGCAATTTTGGCAATACTGGCAACTGGGTCCAAGGCTGCCGTGGCAGTTGTGCCGGTAGTAGCTGTAACAGCACAAGGTAAATAGCCTTTTTCAATATCGGTTTTTATAGCTTGTTCTAGTAACTCTGGAATTAGGGCAAAATTTTCATCAGTCCTTATGGCTCTAATATTATCTCTACCAAAGCCGGCCAGCAAAGCCGCCTTTTCTACCGAGCTATGGCTTTGTTCGCTTACATAAACAATCAAAGGCTTTTCTTCAGCTTGTAAACCAGCTCTAGTTTGGCTGTGATTGCTGGAGCGCTCCCTAGCACAAATCATCGCCAACATAGTCGAAGTAGAAGCTGT
Organism: uncultured Deinococcota bacterium; assembly: GCA_947311535.1. Taxonomy (GTDB): domain Bacteria; phylum Deinococcota; class Deinococci; order Deinococcales; family Trueperaceae; genus CAMZLP01. The sequence goes on from CAMZLP010000064.1 coordinate 11,045, forward strand.
ATCCTGAAAAACACCTTCAAAATAATCAGGCAGCCCAAGCAAATCCCGCATCCAAATAGTCATCTGCTCTTCAAACTCGCTCAAGGCAGGGCTAGCTTGCCAATTTAAACCCAATTGCCCTAAGCCAGAGCTGAGCAAATCACCCAAAACTGACGATAGCTCAGCATTGGCAGGATAATAAGAAAAATTCATCGGGTGCTGCCAATGAGTCAAAGCAGGAATCATATCTTCAAGTTCTACCGTTATATTAGCAAGCCCTCCCCCAGCTTCGGGGGCTTGCTTGGGCAATTTTGCCATTGTTTCACCGGGCAATACTTGAGACATAACAGGATAGTCTTTGGCATTATCTCGGTAATCTGCAATAAAATCTATAAGTTCGTAGCCAAGTTTTCTAAATTCATCAGTTTTCATAAATATTATTCTACGTTAGATTTAAAACCATTCCAAGTTTGCCTAAATTAGCAAAATGCTACCACCTAGCTATCTTCTGTAAATCTGGCTAGGCTCCTCCCAATTTTGCCAAACAAATAGAACTCGCTTTCTGTATTAATTCTTTTAGAGCCTTTTCCACAAGCAACTTTTCATCATTAATAGCAGTAAGCTTTTGGGTAGTTTTAAGCAATGCTTTTTTAATCTTTATTTTCATAATTAGCATACTCCTAATAAATCAAGTCTTAAGCACATTTGGCTTATGCAAATAATTTTTATAAGCAGTTCTTGCCAAAACAACACAAATACGCTTCATCTCATTATTTTAATGCTAAAATAACCCTCATGATTACCGACAAAGATATGCAAGACCTGCAAAAACTTGCCCGCCTAAAAGTTTCTGATGAAGAAAGTCATCATCTTAAAGATGAGCTAAACAAGATAATGGCTTATTTTGAACAAATTAAAGATTTGGATACCGATGGCATAGAAGAATTAGCCAGACCAATTGACAGTTTTAATATTTTTAGAGCAGACGAGCAAATAATTACTTATAGTCAAGAAGAAGCTTTAAAGATTGCCGTAGAAGCCGAAGATGGTTTTTTTAAGGTGCCTAGAACAATTGATAATGATTAATTTACAAGCTTGCTCAAAACAATAAATTTAAGATGCCCAAGTTACAACTTGTACCAGAATTATATTGCACAGATATAAATATAACTAAAAGCTTTTATACGTCAATCCTTGGTTTCAATATAGAATATGAACGCCCCGAAGAAAAATTTATCTATCTCAGCCTAGATGGCATATC
>CAMZLP010000065.1 GCA_947311535.1 uncultured Deinococcota bacterium
CTGGCAATCGGGCGCATGGCGCTTTCTTGCAGGGTGCGGATTTCGGCCATCAGCAGGTTGAACCAGTTCCACCAACCTGCGCTCAGCTCGGGCACTTCAATCTCTTCGACCTCATAGCCCTCGGATTCCAGATGCGCGGCGGCCTGCGCGATCACAACATGATGGACTAATTTTTGAAAAAGAAGCCGACTTTCCTGATTATATCTACCGCATGCAAAAAGACTATGATTTACCAACTCATATAATGTCAGCTAGCTTATCTGATAAAACTGGTCAGCCTATTTTAATGCTCAGCATTAGCCCAAGACATGCTTTATTAAAAAAGCTCACTTTGCATCCTTATGAAAGCCATGTTTATCGCAAATTAAAATATAAACCAGAAGAAAAGGCATTTTTTGAAGGCCCAAGAAAATTTACAAAAGAACGCTTATTTGCCTTATCTGACAATCTGGTAAGCCATAGCCTTGCACTTGCAAGTGGATAAATTTAAATACCCAGACATTAGTTCTACGGTATCTATTTTTAGTAAGCTAGCAATAGTTACAATAGCCTTGAATTGACTAAAAAAGAACCATCATTAATTGATATTAGCTTATGCTCGAGCTGTACTTATGCAAAGATAATAAAAAGCTCTAAGGGTAGCAGTTTTTTGCTCTGCGATAATAAAAGTCTAAGCAAATATCCAAGGCTACCCATATCAAAATGCAAATATTTTAAAGCTATAAAAAGATCTTCTTAAGCTAGTTCTGTTATAATAAATCATGGAAAAGACAAGCTGGCTAAAAATACCCGACCGTCAAGATTTACCAAAAGATACTCAAAACCTAATCAATAAAGCCGAAGAAAAGTTTGGCTTTGTGCCTAATGTACTATCTAATTTTTCGATTAACCCTGAGCATTTGATGAAGTGGTTCAACTATTACAATTTCTTAATGCAGGAAGATTATCAATTGTCCAGGCGTGAGCGTGAAATGATTGCAGTAGTAGTATCTGCCGAAAATAAATGTGAATATTGTTTAGCAACTCACAGTTCTTATCTGCGTGAAATAACAAAAGATGCCATACTGCCAGATATTTTGATGCATAATTACCGTCGGGCAGAAATAACAAAAAGAGAAAAAGCATTGCTTGACTTTGCAGTCAAAATGACCAATGAATCATTTAAAATGACTGAGGCTGATTTAAAACCTCTAAAAGAGCAAGGTCTAAACGACCAAGGCATTGGTGAGCTAGCTCAAGTTGCTGCTATGTTTAACTACACAAATCGCTTGCTTAATGCACTCGGTTGGAAGCCAAATCAAGAATACTATGGCATGCACCGCTAAATTACCTAGTCTAAGAACTCATTAATTTTATCTACCGCTCGCTTTAAAACCTCGGGCTCGCGTACAAGTGCAAACCTAACATAGCCCTCCCCCCTTTGCCCAAAGCCTCGCCCAGGTGCAAGGCTAACGCCTGTTGTTTTAGCTAAATTAACTGCAAAATCAACAGAATTATTCAAGCCTTTGGGTAATTTTGCCCAAATATACATGCTAGCCTTAGGCTTTTCAATCTGCCAGAGCGAGTCATTTAGCATATCCACCAACAAATCACGTCTGTCTTGGTAAACATGGGCATCGGCAATAGTCTTTTCTTGAGGTGATTTCATAGCGGCAATCACAGCTTTTTGAATACCCAAATACTGATTAAAATCAATAGCTGACTTTATCTGTTTTAAGGCAGCAATAGCGTCGCTATTACCAATAGCCCAAGCCATTCTAAAACCACCCATATGAAAGCTCTTAGAGCTAGAAAACAGTTCAATACCTATTTCTAGGCCGCCCTTTTGGCTAAGAATAGAGGGGGCTTTATAATTACCAAAGACCATATCAACGTAAGGGAAATCATGAACTAACAAAATATTATTGTCATGGCAAAAACTCACCGCAGTTTGCATAAATTTATTGTCTGCAACAGCTGCAGTTGGGTTATTTGGATAGCTTATAATCATCAATTTAGCTTTTTTTGCTATTTTTGAATCAATTTTATCAAACTCTGGTAAAAAACCATTTTCTTGCAGCAATGGCATGTATTCAACTTTTAAACCAGCCACTACAACCGCCCCAAAATAGGCAGGGTAGCCAGGGTCTGGTATTAATATTGTGTCATTTGGGTCAGTAGTAGCTAATAATAAATTAGCTAAGCCCTCTTGTGAACCGATAAGAGGCAAAACTTCTTTCTTTGGATTAATTTTAGTATCAAATTTGCGCTCATACCAAGCCGCAGCTTCTTGCCGAAAAGCTCTGGTGCAACTGTGCAAACAGTAGCCGTAGGTAGATTTATCAGCCACCGCTTTTTTTAACTCCTCAATAGCTTCTTTGGGTGGGTTAAGGTCAGAAGAACCAAGTGATAAGTCAATTATTTCTAGGCCTTTATCAGCGGCTTCTGCTTTGGCATCATCCATGACAGCAAATACACTATTTGGCATTGATTGGGCTCGAGCCGAAGCAAATTTATTTGTTTCCATAAAAGCTATTCTAACCAACTTTTAATTCTAAGAAACGTTCTTCAAATGCCTTTTGTCCCTCATCTAATTCTTCATAAGGCAAATTGCCCTTTTCCAACTCTTCCTTTTCTTTCTCTCTTAGGCTTTTATAAAATTCTTTGGCCTGCAATTCTATCTCAGAACTTGCCCCAAATTCTTTTAATAAAGAAAATAGCCTATCTTCTGCCTCGGCAAAATTTCCCCAAACCCAATCATAGCTAAATAGTCGCCATTTAGTTTTTGTTGATAGCTTATAGCCAGCTAATTCTTCTTTTAATTCTTCAATATAGGGGTTAGCGTTATCTACATCTAGCTCCAAAGCAGCTTCAATTAATAAGTTAAGGGCTTTTATTTTTAGACCAACGCTCTTAGAGTTATCCATAGCAGCTTGCAATTCGCTATCAGCTTTAAATAAAACACCTAAAACATAAGCCTTTTCACGATCAAGCATATTATTAGTACTCAAAATATCAATTAGCTCTTCACTACCCAAGCTCTTAAACAGCATGGCCTCAGCACCGGTGAGTTTTTGATAAGCCTCGTCAATTGTTGCTTCAGCAGCAATAACATGCTTGTCTTTGTCAGGCTGCTTTAACAAGCCTAAAATCCTATATAAATTCTCTAATGTCGATTGAAATAATTCATCTTTAATAGCCACAAATAATTATAACCTCAAAATAAGCCCAAGGGTTAAAATATCAATCAAAATACAATTCAATAATTAAGCTGCTCTTCTTTCTTCTTAGTCAAAAAACGTAGCCCCCTCCTCCAATAAAGTTATGATAAAGAAACTGTGTCTCATCCATTATTAGAATCCTTAAACCCAAATCAACAAGCTGCTGTTCAGCACTATAATGACCCAGCCTTAGTAATAGCTGGAGCTGGTTCTGGCAAAACCAAAACCGTAGTTCACCGCATTGCTTACCTAATGCAAGAGCACGAAGTCTACCCACAGCAAATACTAGCGGTGACTTTTACCAACAAAGCTGCTGCAGAATTAAAAGAGCGTGTCCAGACCCTAATCGGGCCAGAGGCCAAAGACTTATGGGTTAGTACTTTTCACTCGGCTTGCCTACGGATTTTACGGATTTATGGCGAGCATATCGAGCTAAAATCAGGCTTTGGAATTTATGATGATAATGACCAATTAGACTTGCTAAAAGATATTTTAAAAACTAGCCGTATTTTAGAAGATGCTAACCCCAGAACGCTAAGAGCCCTAATAGACAAAGCAAAATCAAATGCAATTAGCCCGCAAATTTTAGAACAAAAAGGCTCGCAACTCTGGGGCAGCCGAGTTTCTGGGCTTAGTATAGAAACAATTGCCGAAATTTATCACCGCTACGAAATGCGTTTGCGACAAGCAAATGTTGTAGATTTTAATGATATTTTAGCCAGAACTGTAGAACTATTTAAAGCCTTTCCAGAAGTCTTGGACAAGGTGCAGCAACGAGCAGTATTTGTCCATGTAGATGAATATCAAGATACCAACCAAGTGCAATATGATCTCACCAAATTACTGGCCAATAAATATCATAATTTAATGGTAGTGGGTGACCCTGACCAATCTATTTATTCTTTTCGGGGTGCCGATATTCGTAATATTTTAGACTTCCAAAACGACTACCAAGATGTAGCTGTGTATAGGCTCGAGCAAAACTACCGTAGTAGTGCTAACATCCTAAACTTGGCAAATGCAATGATAGAACACAACAAAAACAGACTAGATAAAGACCTAAAAGCTGTAAAAGCCGCTGGTGAAAAAGTAAAAATTTATCGCGCAAGTGACCACCGAGCCGAAGCAGATTTTATAGCAAGACAAGTAGAGCGCTTAACTGCAACAAAAGACTATAGTTTTAATGACTTTACTGTTCTTTACCGAACTAACTCGCAATCACGAGTAATTGAAGAAGCCATGCGCCGCTCTGGCATTGCTGCCAAAATAGTTGGTGGAGTTGGTTTTTATGATAGACGAGAAGTAAAAGATATTTTAAGCTATACCAAGGCAGCTATAAACCCCCAAGATGATGTTGCTATAAAGCGAATAATTGGCCGCCCAAAACGTGGCATAGGCAAAACAAGCATAGACAAGTTAATTCTTTGGGCAGATGCTAATCAGGCCCATTTTATAGATGCACTAAATAATGCCGAAAATATTTTTTCTGGCACAGCTACGGTTAAAAGGCTTAACGAATTCATAGAATTACTTCACGACTTTCAAAACGCTATCGAAGAATTACCAGCAGCACAGTTTTTAAATTTTGTCATAGATGCCTCAGGCTATAAGCAAATGCTAAAAGATGATGGTTCTTTTGAGGCACAAGCAAGACAAGAAAACTTAGATGAACTTATTTCAGCCGTTTTAGAATGGCAAGAAGAAAATAATGGCTCCATAGAAGATTTTTTAGACGAAGCAGCTCTTATGGCAAGCTTAGATGATAGAGCTGTAAAAGCTGTAAATGACGAAGTCCCAGATGAGGCAGTGACTTTGATGACTTTACATAATGCCAAGGGCTTAGAATTTCCAATAGTGTTCTTAGCCGGTCTAGAAGAGAATTTAATACCACATAGAAATTCTTTAGCTAGCTTACAAGATATAGAAGAAGAGCGTCGATTATTATACGTGGGTATAACTAGAGCCGAAGACGAATTAATGCTTATTCACTGCCAATCACGAATGAATTTTGGTAGGACTGAAGTCACTAGACCCAGCCGTTTTTTAGAAGACATTCCTAAAGATAAACTATTAGAAGTTGATATCTTAGGGCAGAACCTAAACACTCCTAAGTCAAAAGTCCGCAATATCTGGAAAGCCCCTAAAAGCAGTAATAAAGTAGCTGATGAAAAAGTTTTTAGTCAACTCAAAGGTGGCGAATCTGTAGAACATCCACGCTTTGGTCAAGGCACAGTTGTAGGTATAAGCGGAGAGGGTAACAAAGCCCAAATTACTGTAATTTTCAAAGAAGCAGGTGCCAAAAAATTGCTAGTAAAATATGCTAATCTCAAGAAAATATAAGAGCTTTTAGACTAAGATTTAAGATGAGAGCAAATAAAATAGCTATATTTTCTATAATTTAAGTATTTTTCTTACAAAACCCCGTAATTCTTGCAGTCTAGCAGTAACTAAGCAATTTATAATTTTGTTATCATGATTTTCATTAGCGAATAGATAAACTGTTTGATATTGCTATTTCGCTTTTTTGGGATTAATTGGAGGGGTTGTTTTGAAATCAAAAGCTATTGTAGTTACTTCTGGTAAAGGAGGCGTTGGTAAAACTACTACGTCAGCCAATATCAGTGCGGCACTTGCCAAAACTGGTGAAAAGATTGCTGTTGTAGATACCGACATTGGCTTACGAAACCTAGATGTTGTAATGGGTTTAGAAAGCCGTGTTGTATTTGATTTAATTGATGTATTTGAAGGTCGGTGTAAATTAAATCAGGCACTAATTCGTGATAAAAGAGTAGATTCACTATTTTTATTACCAGCTTCTCAGACCAAAGATAAAACAGCTCTATCAAAACGCCATATGAAGGCTGCTGTCAATGCTCTAATTGAAGGTGGCTTTGACAGGGTTATCATTGATTCTCCTGCTGGTATTGAAGATGGATTTAAAACAGCATCAGCAGCAGCTGATGGAGCAATTGTTGTTGTTAATCCAGAAATATCAAGTGTGCGGGATGCTGATAGGATTATAGGATTATTAGAGGCTCAAAATATTAAAGAAATTAAATTGATAGTAAATCGTATTAGACCAGACATGGTCCAACGTGGTGACATGTTGGGTATATCGGATATCTTAGATATTTTAGGTATAAAACTAATAGGAATTGTACCAGAAGATGAAAATGTCTTAATTTCTACTAATACTGGTAAATTGATAAGTTTAAATGATAATAGTAAACTAGGAGCTGGTATAGCTTTTAACAATATTGCCAAACGTATTCATGGTGAAGAAGTAAGCTATTTAGAACTCGAGGCTCCTCAGGGATTCTTTTCTGGAATACGTAAGTTTTTTGGAGGAAATTAAATGTTTGCTTTCTTCAAGCGTAAAAGAAGTAAAGAATTAGCTAAAAACCGACTAAAATTAATTCTCTCTTATGATAGAGCGGGCATAAGTCCTGGAATGATGGAAAACTTGAAAAATGACCTCTTAGAAGTAATGAGAAAATACTTCCCAGCTGGCAAAAATGATTTTGAAGTTTCTTTAGAGCAACAAGGAAGCCAAGTTGTTTTTGTTGCCAATCTACCAGATTTAGATTCACCAAAAACTAGTTAATATTTAAAGCTATTTATTTAAAGTGACAGCCGTACTTTTGAAGTTTTCTAAACTATGTTATCTTAGTAAACATAATGGGACTTAAAACAGTAATTATTGCCGATAATGATAAATTTCAACGCCAGTTAGCCGATATGCTTTTGGCAGTTGATAACTATAATGTTATTGAATTTTCTAATGGTAAAGATACACTAAAATACTTAAAAGAACACACCCCCGATATTGCTCTGCTAGCTACTGATTTAAGTGATATCAGTGGGGCAGATATTTGCAGTAAAATGAAACGTAACTCTAGGCTTAAAAAAATTCCGGTTATTTTAATTAGCTCCCAACTACAGCATGAAACCATAAATGCTTTGGCTCGAGCCGTACACGCCGATTTAGTCTTAGAGAAACCATTGGGTGATAAACATCTAAGAGAAGAAGTTAGAAGCCTTTTAGCCAAAGTTAATAATGAACTTGCAGATAATCAAATCACAGATACTAGTGATGATATTTTAATTTTTGAAAATACGACAAAAGATAAAGATACTGACTATTTCTATATGGATACTACCTTGGTAGAGCAAACTATACCTATAAAAGAAACTCTAATTCCAAAAATTGATATCAGCAGCGATAACTTACCCCCAATAGATGAGGTAGCAAGTGTAGAAATTCAAAATATTTTCATAGATGCCGAAGAAAACACTTTTGATACAGGTATTAATACCGAACTATTCACTCAAGAACTAGATGTTATTGACGCTGTCGAAAAAGATTTAGAAAATCAACAATACAGTGAAGATAAAACAAATATAAACGAAGTCATAGCTGAACAAGAAGATTATGAGCGAGAGTCTTGGCGCAAAGAATTAGAACCAGCAATAAATAATATGCCAGAAATCATCCCAAGCCACAATGAGGATTCTAAAGCTAAGCACTATAATAAAGCTTCAAAAGAAGAATTAGTTTTTTTAAAGTCTAAGTTAGAAGAGCTAATAGAAGAAAATGAAAGCTTAAAAAGCGCTCTGCTCGAGCTTAAAAATGGTAAATCTTTAGTAAGCACAGAGAGCTTTTTAGATAGCATGGAAGAGTTAGAAGCCTTGCGTAGACTTACCGAATCTCAGCAAAAACAAATTCAAGATTTAAGACGAGAAAATAAAATTTTACGTAAATCAATGGAATCATTCTTAGCAAGACAAAAAAATCCTCTTTGGGGCAACCGAAATTCCAAAATAAACTAAAACTTAAATAGCTTAAAAGTAAAACCTCTAACTAAGGTTTTATTTTTCTATGCCAATTAATAACGTAATTATTTACTATTAATAAATTACTTTGGTGCTAAAATATAGATAATATATGTTAGTGCTTAATTCTATATTTAAAATAATCAAATCAAATATAGAATTTATTATTGGAATTTTTCCGTACTTAAGTTTTAATTACTCATTCTCATTAGTAATTACCCCAAGAAAGGTAGTGTAAAAACTATGAACATCTATCAATTTATTGGTCGCCATATAGAAATTACAGATGCTATGCGCAATTATGCCCAAGAAAAGCTTGCAAAGCTTGATCGCTTTTCTAATCAAATAATGGATGCAAAAGTTGTAATGTCTTATTCATCTAATAAAAAGGTAAACCCAGCTAAGGTAGAAGTTCAAATAAATGTACCTCATGGCATTGTCCGTGCCGAAGAAAGCGGTGCTGATAGCTACGCTGCTATTGACTTGGTTACAGACAAGCTAGAAAGGCAGCTCAAACGCCTTAAGGGACGTTTTATAAGCCGACGTAATGAAGACTTGCCAGAAATATATCAAGAAGAGCAAGCTGAAGAAGAGCCGCAAATTGTTAGAATTAAAAAACATGTTTTAAGGCCTATGTCAGCAGAAGATGCAGCCCTACAAATGGACGCTCTAGGCCATGACTTTTACATGTTCTTGAATTCAGATAGTAATTTAATCTCAGTAATATATTTAAGAGATGATGGCCATTACGGACTAATAGAGCCTAAAAAATAAATTTAGCTATTCATAACGCTTACTAAGCTCAAATTGCTGCCGAAGTTTTAATATGCTATCGGCAGCAATAACACCTCTAGCCATTGCTAAATTATAAATAATCGTTCGTTTGCCAACTATTGTTCCGGGTACTGTTACAGCATTGCAGCCTATTGATACATTGTCAGCTAGCATTGCCCCTAACTTTCTTAGCCCTGTTTCATAGTTGGCAATTTTAATATTAGTGCCAAATGTCTTAAAATTAGCTAGCTTTACCCCTGCTCCCAAATTCACTTTATGCCCCAAAATAGAATCACCCACATAATTAAGATGGGCTGCCTTAGCTGAATTTAGAAACAGGGATCGTTTTACCTCCGTTTTTGCCCCTACCTCAGCAGCAGATGCCAATACAACCCCAGCTCGTAAATATGCAGCATGTTTTACCTGAGCATTTTCAGCTATCCATGCTGGGCCTTGTATATACACATGTGGCCCAATAACAGCAGATTCTGCAATATGCACATTGCCTTCAATTACTGCCGTTGGATGGATTTTCCCTAGTCTTAAGTCTTTAATTTCTGCTGTAAAGCTATCAAGCTTAGCTAGTATTTGCCATGCAAATTCTGTATCCAGCAAATCCTGTAAATTATCATCTACTAAATTAATGTCAAAAAGCTCTGATGTTTTTATCATAATTATATTTTAGCCTGCACAAAAATAAAATAAAGGATAAAATGCACTAAATGTACTATTTAATTGCTAATCCAATAGCTGGTCGGGGGCGTAGCCAAAAATCTATCCAAGAGGTCGAAAGATTCTTTGCAAAACGCAATATCAAGATTACCACCTTAATTACAAAAGCACCAAAGCATGCTACAGAACTAGTCAATCAATTAGATAACAATGCAACAGTAATAGTTCTTGGCGGCGATGGCACTATTCATGAGGTGGCTCTTGCTGTAGTTAATAGCAATAAAACCATGGGCATAATTCCTGCAGGTTCTGGTGATGATTTGGCCTTTGCATTAAATATCCCCAGAGA
>CAMZLP010000066.1 GCA_947311535.1 uncultured Deinococcota bacterium
TGAGCTTGATAGGATTAGGCTCGAGCCTTACCAAATCACACCCTCAAACTTGCACTGGCTTAGTCAATCCTAAATTTGACCATTAATTTTTAAATCATCTAACAGAACTCAGTTTTGAAGATCTGTTAGATGATTTAAAAATTAATGGTCAAATTTAGGATTGACTAAGCCAGTGCAAGTTTGAGGGTGTGATTTGGTAAGGCTCGAGCCTAATCCTATCAAGCTCAAAAACTCCAACTCCCTCCAAAGCGCTCATCTCTTCAGGTTCTTCTATAAGCCCTAAGCTATAAGCCAAAAAGCCAATAATCCGCTCAGCTTTTACAGCTTGCTTTTTTAATTCAGTAATAGTTAATGAGCCTTTGCGTTTGGCCATTCGCCCGCTTTCATCATATAAAAGAGGTATATGCATAAAGCTTGGTGCTTTTGCTCCCAATGCTTTATAGAGAGTAATTTGGGCAGCAGTGCTTTCTAAAAGGTCAAAACCCCGCACAATTTCACTAATACCCATGGCAATATCATCAACTACTACAGCTAGTTGATAGGCCCATTCGTTATCCGCCCGTTTTACTATAAAATCCCCTATTGTAAACTCTTGTTCACCGTAAATTGCATCATGAAATTGTAGCTTGGGCGTTTTTTGCAAAAAACGCCAGCTAGGAGCTTTCCCTTTGGCTATTTTTTGAGCCTTAATATTTTTGTTTAGCTCTCGTTCAATATTGCCATAAATAGGCATTTGCCCATGAGGTGCCGAAGATATTTCTCGTAAATCTTTTCGAGATAAATAGCACTCAAAAATATGATTATTCTTTTTTAATGAATCCAAAGCAGCTTGGTAGAAGGCAAATCTTTTACTTTGTAAATACGGCTTATAAGGCCCTCCGATACTAGCCCCCTCGCTCCAGTTTATGCCCAAGTAAGCTAATTCTTCTAAATTTGTGGCAATTTTTTCGGGTTTACTACGGGCAGAATCTAAATCTTCTACTCGCATTATGAATTGCCCATTTTGTTTTTTTGCACGCCAAAAGGCTACTAATGCCGTTCTGGCATTGCCCAAATGCAAGTTGCCGGTTGGTGAGGGGGCATAGCGCCCACGGTAGCAAGACATTATTGAATTTTAACAAATCTTAGGGCACTAATACTCTAAAATTAAACCTTCCTTCTTCATTGGCTAATAATACCTCTGTAAGAACACCGCCAACTAATTGAGTGTTTAATGTGCATTCTGCTGCTAAATCTATATTGATAGCAGGAGCACCAGAGCGTTCTAAATAAACAACTGAAGCATCTGGGCAGACTAGCTCTACTTCGCTATTACCTGCATAGCTGCTATCAGCAATTGTAGTGCCAGCTGGGATAGTATCAGCTAGATTAAAGCTATAAGCAAAACTGCCGATGCGTTTATATTTAATACTATATTCAATAATCTCACCAGGTTCGGCAATGATCGAGTTTGCAAAATTAGCGAGATTTGTACAATCTGTAGTGCTAGTATTACAAGCTGATTTTGTTAATTCAATGCCATAAAATGGAATTGCCAAAGAATCGTTGGCTAGCAAGGTGTTTGCTTCATCATCTGCAACGCCAGCGGTTACTGTATTTGTATGAGTATCGCCAATATTACCTACTATGTTGTGTGTGCTCGAGCAGCTATAAGTCCCGTTTCCTGCTAGGGCCTGTGGGGTAATACATGTTCCCTGACCATTAAGATCACCAAATTGATTATCATCAAGGCTTTGTAATGTAATAGCTTCGCTAGTATTATTTACTACTTCAAAATTATAAGTCACGTTACCACCTGGCTCATCTACGCTTGTTTCCACCGAGCTTTTATTTACAGTTATGTTTGGCAATACATCAGTAAAATTAACAGTTGCCGAAGCACTGCCAGATGCCGTATTTGCTTCGTCATCAGTAACTTGGGCTGTAACAGTATTGTTATGTGGGCTGCTTACTGTGCCAGACAATAATTGGCTAAAGCTGCAATTATATGTAGCGTTAGCTGCAATAATTCCACCAGTTGAACAAGTTCCTAAGCCGTTTAAGTCGCCAAAAACACTATCATTTAAAGAATTTAGGCTTACTGCTTCGGCGGTATTATTTATTATTTGAATGCTAAAGCTCACACTTGCACCAGTTTCTACAATGCTTGCTGGGCTCGGGGTTTTTGTGATGCTAATATTTGGTAATGGATCATTGGTAAATGTGCAAGTTATAGTCTCACCAGGGTCTAAGTCTAGGTTGGCTGTGGCTGTGGCTAGGTTTGTGCTCGAGCCTGAATCAGGATCTACACAGCTTAGCCCAGTTAGCTCCCAAGCTGCTCCTATATTTTCTGTTACCGTATAGGAATTTGGCAGAAGATAGCCAGAATCATTGCTAGCTCCATCAGTTAAATTAAAGTTGGCCCCGTAGCTAGGTGTAAAGCTAAAGCTATCGGGCAAACCGCTTGGTGAAGTAAGCTTGTTAATAATTATTTTACCTAGCTCGGTATTGGTAAAAGTGCAAATAATATCTTCGCCAGGGTCTAAATCAATAGTGGCTGTACGAGTAGCTAAATTAAAGCTAGAGCCATTGTCATTGTCGCCAGTACAGCTAAGGTCTGTTAGCTGCCAGTCTGCAAGGGCATCTTCGCTGATAACATAGCTAGCAGCTCCTTTAGAAAAACCACTTGAACTTGCTGTACTATTTGTAGCTGGAGTTAGACTAATGGCGTTTAGATCTGGGTCTGTACTTGTGTATGTAAAGTTTTGGCTCGAGCCTATTACGGTTTTTCTAATAGTTATAGTCGGCAAAACAACCACCGATACAGTTGGGTCATTACTTACTCCAGTGTTGGGGTCGTTACTAATACCATGGTAGGCCTCGCCCGTTGTTTGGCCATTATAATCAATATCAGCCTGATTAGAAATACTGTTGGCAGTAGTATCAGTATTTACCCTAACCCTAAATTTAACAATGGCATGGTCATTTGGTTGAACGGTGCCACCATTAGTTGCGTCTGCACCGACTCCTAATCTAAAACTGATATTTGTTCCGATAATTTCAGCACTGTCGTCGCCAGCAATATCAGTTTTTGCTCCTATATTGGCAGTACTGGAGTCGCTTGTTACCTCTAAAGAATTTGGGATATAGCTGGTATTCGCAGGTATTGTATCTGTTAGTGTCACATCGGTTGCAGGGTCATTGCCTGTATTGACAAAATCTATTGTATACTCAACGATGTCACCAGGAATAAGGCTTCCGCCATTAATGTCCGTTGCTAGTTTAGAAAAATTATCAGTGAGAACAGGTTGAAATACTTCCACTGAAAATGTTATAACGCCTGGATAATACCAATCACCCGATGTTAAAAAAGATAAATCGGCTGAGGTATCTCCGTTGGCTATTGCTCCCAAGGTATATGGCACATCTACTACTTTAGAGTCATAGCCTAATTGATTTTGATAATTTGGGTTTTTAGTAGTTACGTGAGCTCCTAAACTAGAAATTGCGCTGTTAAAGAAATTTGTAATAGGATTGACTGCATCCGACAGTTGTATGCCGTTGACCTGAAAATTGTCACCCGTATACGGTTTATCACCCTCATAAGCTACAACGCCTACCTGGGTTGAAAATGCGCCTGTTGGAGGTGTTGAGAAACCACTAACTGTTGTTGTAATATTGTTGTTTGGTGCACTACCTGTTACTCTAGCATAGCCATTAAATACCGTCATATTTCTAGGAACTTGAGTGTTATCAGAAATGACGACTACAAGAGTCCAACCGGCATACTTGCCTTGGGCTTGAATAGCTCTAACATTAGCGGTAGTATATTCTACTGTTGTTCCTGGAGCTTGTGCGGCAACAATAGATGTGACATCGTCATAAGCATGATAGACATTAATACTATTGTAAAATATATCTGCGGTTCTATTGGAATATGCTCCATTACCAGCTTTAAATAAGACTTGGTTACGGGCCGAGTCGTCTGAGTCTGCTCCCCAAAATAGACCTGCAAAAAGTACTGAGGCACCGGCTGGTAAGCTAAAATCTGCAGCACTGGAATTAAAAGTTGTACTATCAGAATCAATGTCGATATAGTTCATTTGATAGTTGTTATTAGCGCTATTGGCTCCATCACGAGCTGCAACACAGGTGGCTTCACCTGTATCACCTACTATCGTTGAGCAGGTCAAAATTGAGTTTGCTGCATAGATAATATTTCCTCGGGCAGTTGTGCTATAAACTGGATCAAAAGTATGTACAACTTGGGCTAAGCTCTGAGTTAAGCTTAGAAATATTAAAAGTATTAAGAATTTTCGAGATGTTACAGTTTGCTTATGCATGATATGACACTTTCCTAAATAGGTTCATTTTTATTTATCCCTCTCTTTACGGGGTTTAAATTGTATTATAGTCAATTACCGCCTAGGTCTGGTATGATATTTTTAATATTTTAATAATACCGTTTTGGGCTTTTTAGGTACAACTGCAAATTTTATTTTTAATTACAGTAAAATGTACTTTTGAAATTAGGAGGATTGTCTTTAATGAAATTTCCATCAGATTTAGAAATAGCCCAAAAAGCAAAATTGGTACCACTTGATAATATCGCTGAGCAAATGGGCTTAGCAGAAGAATTTTATGAACCATATGGTAGGCATGTTGCAAAAATTAGCTTAGATGCTATTGAAGCACTTAAAGCTAAGCCAAAAGCCAAATATATTGTTGTTTCAGCGATTACTCCAACCCCACTTGGTGAAGGTAAAACAACTACTGCAGTTGGCTTGGCGCAAGGATTTAAACATATTGGTAAAACGGCGACTTTAGCACTTCGTCAGCCGTCTATGGGGCCAACTTTTGGCATTAAAGGTGGTGCTGCAGGCGGCGGATATGCCCAAGTTGTTCCCATGGAAAATCTTAATTTACATTTAACTGGAGACATGCATGCAGTAACCCAAGCTCATAATCAGCTTGCTGCCATGATTGATAATCATTTACATTTTGGTAATAAACTGGGTATAAATTCACATAATATTACTTGGCGACGAGTGATGGATGTAAATGACAGAGCTTTAAGGAATATTATAGTTGGCTTAGGTGGCAAAGCTGATGGTGTGCCAAGGCAAACTGGCTTTGATATTACGCCTGCTTCTGAGGTAATGGCAATTTTAGCTCTGGCTACCGATTTGCAAGACATGCGTAAGCGTTTGGGTCGTATTGTTATTGGTGAAAATATGGACAAAGAGCCCGTAACTGCTGACATGCTAAAAGCTGGTGGTGCTATGACGGTGATTATGCGTCAGGCAATTATGCCAAACCTCATGCAAACCTTAGAGAACACGCCAGTTATTATTCATGCTGGTCCATTTGGTAATATTGCTCACGGTAATTCTTCCATTGTTGCCGACCGTATTGGTATTCATACTGCTGACTTCTTAGTAACCGAAGCTGGTTTTGGTGCTGATATGGGTGCTGAGAGATTCTTTAATATTAAAAGCCGTTATTCAGGCCTAAAACCTGATGCAGCTGTACTAGTTGCAACTGTTCGGGCGTTAAAAGCTCACTCTGGTCGTTTTAAAATAGTTGCTGGTAAACCACTGCCAGAAGAGCTATTAAAAGAAAACCCTGATGATGTAATAGCTGGTGCAGCTAATTTACAAAAGCAAATTGAGAATATCCGTATTCATGGGGTTTCTCCGGTTGTAGCAATTAATGCTTTCCCAAGTGATTTTGAAAGCGAGCATCAGGCTATAAAGGATATTGCAATTGCCGCTGGCGCTAAGGTTGCTGTTAGTAATCACTTTACCGAGGGTGGTGTAGGTGCTGTTGAACTTGCAGAAGCACTGGTCGAAGCTACCAATGAAGGTAGTAACTATGCGCCTTTATATCCTGATGAAATGCCTTTAAAAGAGAAAATTGAAACAATAGCTAAGAAGGTATATGGTGCTGATGATGTTAGCTATACCGCCGTTGCTAATAGGCAATTACGTAGTTACGAGAAAAATGGTTTTGGAAATCTACCAATTGTGATTGCCAAAACGCATTTATCATTATCATCTAATGCAAAACTAAAAGGTGCACCTACTGGTTGGACAATGCCTGTAAAAGAAGTAAGGGCATCCGTTGGGGCTGGCTTCATTTATCCAATTTGTGGCAATATGCGGACGATGCCTGGCTTAGGTTCTAACCCAGCAGCTAATAGCATATTGCCACAAATTGGATAAATGAAGCCAGCCCCAACGGATGCCCTTACTTCTTTTACAGGCATTGTCCAACCAGTAGGTGCA
>CAMZLP010000067.1 GCA_947311535.1 uncultured Deinococcota bacterium
AGGCTTCAGCCTCGGCTAAAACGCGGAAATTGCTTTTGATGAAGTAATTCATTAAGTTTGCCATTATTTAAACGGAGGAGATGTTAGCGGATAGATTTGTCGGGTCTAAAGCCCCGATTCTGTAACCTTTTACAAACACTCGGAACCGAGGCTTCAGCCTCGGCTAAAACGCGGAAATTGCTTTTGATGAAGTAATTCATTAAGTTTGCCATTATTTAAACAAAGGAGATGTTAGCGGATAGATTTGTCGGGTCTAAAGCCCCGATTCCATACCAAGTCTTTAGCCTCGGCTAAGACGCGGAAATTGCTTTTAAACAAACAATTCATTGGTTTTGTTATTAGTTTTTTAGATAGATATCAAAGCGGGTTGTTTTGCCTTTTATTTGGGCAGCTGGTTTTTTATTGTTTAGATAATCAGCTTTGATGGGGCGTTTTACAATTACTCGTTTTGTGGCAGTGATTAGTGCTTGTTCTAAGAGTTTGTGGCTATTATCATCATCTTTTAAAATTTCACGAAAGAATTGCATGCCCTTTTTTTGAGCGGCTTTTTTATTTGTTTTGGGGTACATGGGGTCTAGGTAGATTATTTCGGGTTTTGGATTGATTTCTTTTAATACTGCTAGGGCATCGCCATAGATCAGTTTTAGATTGCTTTTGCTCTGTCTAATGGCATCATCTAATAGGGCTGCCACAATATTAGAACGTTCAATTAGGGTCAAATTATGCCCTAAAGACGCCAATAAAAATGCATCTTGGGCGAGGCCAGCTGTGGCATCTATGATATTCATATTCTTATTTTTTTTGCCAATGGCTTTATTTATTAGTTCTTGCTTGATATTTTTATGGCGATATTGCAGTTTGGCAGAGTTAAAGTCTATACTCAAGGGTTTTGTTTGGCTATTTGATTGGACAAGCTCGAGCCTATCCAAATTCAAATAGAGTTCAAATCTACTATTACTATCTTCCAATAAAAAGCCGTATTTCTTTACAAAATATTCTAGTTCATGTTCTCTGGCTGGACAGGCTCTAATACTAATTTCCACGATTACATTCTAACTCAGTAAAAAAGCTATGTAGTCTATTTGCTATATAAAATAACTTTAGAAGCGTAAAAATGACTTATGAAAACTCTTATTATGCTTATTTTTATTTCTTTGCTAAGTAGTTCTATGGCTCAAAACCCAGAAACTATTCATTTTGCATCAGCAGATATGCTCGAGCTGACTGCGGATTTATACATTATCAACCCTGATAAATCTACGTCTTTTATTGTCTTATTCCACCAAGCAGCTTGGAGCCGTGGTGAATATTTAGAAACTGCCCCCAGATTAAATAAAATGGGTTTTAATGTCATGGCAGTTGACTTGCGCTCGGGCGGGGCAGTAAATGGCATAGAAAACCAAAGTCATAAAAAAGCTAAAGAAGCAAAACTATTAACTACCTATGCTCACGCTTATCCTGATATTGGGGCAGCTGTTGAATATGCTCGAGCCCATTATGCCGATGCTAAGCTAATAATTCTGGGTAGTTCTTATTCTTCAGCTTTAGTTTTAAGATATGCTGGCGATAATCCGGAAGCTGTTGACGGAGTTATTTCATTCTCTCCAGGAGAATATTTTGCTAGCTATGGCAAAAGTGACCATTGGATTTTAGATGCTGTTGCTAATATAACTGTCCCTGTGTTTATTAGCTCAGCTAAAAATGAAAGCTCTAATTGGCAGTTTTTTTATGATCTGATTAAAAGCGAAAAAGTTTCCTTTTTACCCAAAACAAGCGGTAATCACGGTTCCCGAGCCTTGTGGAGCCAATTTGATGATAGCGAAGCTTATTGGCAAGCCCTTAGTGGGTTTTTAGATGAATATTTCCCTAGATGAAATTATTGACACCAAGTTTTAAAGTCAGTTTTTAAAAAGCCTTCACAACTGCTACTATCTTTTTTGGCAAAAACTTTGAAGCCATTATTATCTTTATAATAATAGTTTTTGCCATCATGGCCATAAAACCACCAATTGTCTCGCTCATTGTTGACCTTATCAGCCCTAAATGACCAAAATGAAGATTCTTTGGGGATATCAAAATCTTTTTGAGTGATTAGCATCCAAAAATTAAGAGTAAAAGGCATTTGCAGAATTGCAATAACTGCAATTGAGAGAGCAATAATAGCTATATTTCTATTTTTATTATCCATTTATTGTGGCTCCTTTGCCACAATTTATATTATATCGATATTGCCTTGTTGGCTAGGCGGTTGCGCCTGACAAAGTACCAATAAAAGCCTCTGTGTTGCCAAAAGGGGATTGTTTTTATGTGTTTCGTTTGTTTTTTGACGGCAGTAAGCACATAAAAAATAGTATTTCGTACCATTTCTTTATTATCTGCTTGAATAATACCCTTACTAAAAAGCCTTTCTTCTGCCTCCAAATGCTTGGTATAAAGATCATTTAAATCTAGGCTTTCAAAAACTTGTGCAAAGACAGTAGGTGCTGTCGGAAGTACTAGAAAATCTCTAGAACTACTGCTCATTAGTGATTTGTCATCTAAATATCCAGAGGAGAATTCACGTGATATTTTTTTACCGTTAGGGTCATAATAAAGAATCAAGAATTGCTTTTTAGCTGTATTCCGCCAGACTGCAGCCCGAATTGCTATGCCATTAATTATCGCATGAAAATCAAAAACAATATCATCGTTAAAACCATGTTCTTGGGCCCAAGTTTGAGTTTCTATCAAAGAATCAAGCAGTAGCTCATTATCTTTGTAATCAGAAAAAGCCTCTATAAAATAGCTTTGATCTGAGCCATTAGTTTGGGCTAGTATTTCAAAAAGTGATTCGGGTTGAGATAAGAGACTAACGGAGCGAACTAAGGTTTTATTTACTAAAAAAGCAATGAATAAGATAGTCAGTATTATAAAAGAAAAAAAGTAAACCATTTAAAACTCCTACTTCCAAAGGCTTTCCCTTTTGCAATATTATAGGGTATTCATTTACCTAATTAAGTGAAAAAATAGACTGCTAAGTTATTTGCTATTGATTAACTTTAGAATAGGCTCGAGCAAATTCCCATTAATACTCATAGCTTCGTTGCCGTAAATTGTTTGCTCTCCAGACCAGTTACCAAAATAGCCAGCAGCTTCTTTTAAAATAATTGCAAAAGGCCCACAATCCCAAGGGTTCATAATAGGGTCAAACATGGCTTCTACTCGACCTGTAGCCACCAATGCATGGCCATAAGCATCACCCCAGCCAGCTCGGTAATAGCTAGCTTTTTTTAATATTTGCCACTCTTTTGTACGCTTAAAATTATCAAAATTAGCTACATCAGTAAAGGCGAATACTGCCTTTTTTAAGTCATTTACTTGGCTCACATAAGCCCTGCGTCCATTAAAATATGCCCCATTATTTTTGCTAGCATATAGGATCTCATTTAATGCTGGAAAGTAGCTAACTCCAAGCTCAATTTTACCTTCGATTTCTAGAGCAATTAGTACCGAATAGAGCGGTACGCCCCGCATAAAGCTCTTGGTTCCATCAATAGGGTCTATTATCCATTTGTGGCTAGATCCTTTATTGCTTTCACCAAATTCTTCACCCAAAATCCCATGTTGAGGGTATTTATCTTCTATTTCACTGCGGATAAATTCTTCGGCTTTTTTGTCAGCAATGGTTACAGGTGAGTCATCATTTTTGAAATCAATATCAATTTCACGCTGAAAATAGCCCAGAGTTATTTGTCCAGCAGTATGAGCCATACTAAGTGCAAAATCTAGAGTTTTTGTAAGTTCTGTCATGGCTTTGATAATAACAGTATTTTTTTGTTTTTAATGGCTATTAACAGGTTTTATAAAAGGTGCTGCAATAGCTATCGCTAAAGGTATTAGTGCAGATAAAAGAATTACTTTTGTATAACTGCCAAAAAGATCGTAACCAAAAGAATAAAGTACAGGCCCCAGTGCCGAGCCAGCCACCGACAAGGTTGTAACCAAGCCTTTTATTGCTCCTAAATGCCTACGACCAAAGTGGTGGGCAAATACAGTTGATGAAATTGTACCGGCTGTGCCTTGCATGGTGCCCAAAAGTGCACCATAAATATAGATACCAGTGATGTTTGATATCTGGGTTGAAATCCCTAATGCAGATACCAATAGCAGCATAGCAACGCTTAAAACATAACGTGGTGCAATTCTATCTAATAAGTAGCCAGTTATTAAGTTAGCAGCAGCAGCTAAAAAGCCAAGGGGGATAAACACTTTAGTGGCTAAGTCTCGGCCTAAGCCGTTTTCGGCTAATATATCGTAATTGTGAAACAAAAGCCCTGTTGCAAGCATAGAAGTGGTAATTGTGGCAGCGGTGAATAACCAAAATACACCTGTTTTTCTGGCTTCTTGGGCAGTGTAATTTGTTTCTAGAGGTTTATTGGGTTTTTCTTTGGCTCCGTCAGGCTCGAGCCCAAAGCTCTCAGGGTGCCCACGAAACAACAACGCTCCAAGCGGTAATATAGTAACAGCAACAATTAAACCCAAAATAATATAAGCCATACGCCAATCGTATTTAGTGATTATACCGTCAATTAGACTTGGTAAAAATGCAACACCCATAGCAAAACCAACTCCAGAAATACCGATAGTCAGCCCACGTTTCCTAATAAACCACAAATTAATTACATGTTGGCTTACCAAGGATAAAGAACCTTGGCCAAGGCTGCGTATTAGCACAAAGCCAATAAATAGCATTACTAAGCCATTTATAAAACTCATATAAACACAGGCCAGAGCAAATAATATAGAAATAATTATCACCGATAATCTGGGCCCGCGCTTATCAATAAAACGCCCAACAAAAGGTAAAATAAAAGAACCAAGCAAGGTAGCCAAAGCATACATTATAGAAACTTTTGTTCGTGATTGACCAAGGTCAGTTATTATTTTATCAATAAAGACCGAAACTATTACAGTTTGCCCTGGTAAAGTCATAATTAAGCCAATTGTGGCCGCAAATAAAACTAACCAACCATAATAAACAGGTGAAGATTTAATAATTTTACTTTTTTGAATTTTTTCGTTATTTGTATTCATTAGCTAATCCTAATTTAAATATATTTAAGCTCTAACCTTACTCTTTTTTTCAGCTTTTAAGCGTCTTATAAGCACTAAAAATTCCCCTTAAGACTTTAAGGGGTGGCAGCCGTTAGGCTGACGGGGTAGTTGAGTACCCAAACCGCTGCTCTAGTTCATCACCCAAACCGTCTATACTCTTGCAATTTCTACAATTCTTTGCCACAATAAGTTTCAAGCGTTGATCCGCAGGAGTAACGCAAAAATTCAGATATGAGCTAGCTCGGGGTGGTGAGAGCCGAGCATTTGGATTTGCGTGAATGGCAGTGGAGAGCTTTTTTTAAACAAAGTGCCCTAATTTTTAGGGAACTGGGGTGGAACCGCGGATTCTTTAATTCTATAAAAGAAAATTCGTCCCTAGGTTTTAATCGCCTAGTGAAGGCTGATTAATTGGAGGTTTATATGCCAGCTAAGACAATGGATGAGATAGTAGCACTTTGTAAACGCAGAGGTTTTATTTTTCAAGGCTCTGATATTTACGGTGGCTTACAAGGTACTTATGATTATGGCCCGCTTGGGGTAGAGCTAAAAAACAATCTTAAAGCCGCTTGGTGGAAGTCAAATGTTTATGAGCGTGATGACATGGAAGGATTGGATGCGTCAATTCTTACGCATAAGCTCGTCTTAAAGCATTCTGGTCATGAGGCAACATTTGTTGACCCATTAGTTGATAACAAAAGCACCAAAAAACGTTATCGTTTAGACCATTTGTTAGCTGATCAAAAATTAGCTGTCTTAAAAACTTTGGCCAAAGAACTCGGGCTAGCAGATGATGATGCCATACCTGAAATCTCAGCGGCACTAATAGATTCGGACAAGGCTGCTGAGATTATGAAAAACTCAGGAGTAATTGATACTGCTAATGCTAAAGTTGGCGATTGGACTGAGCCACGCAGCTTTAATATGATGTTTAAAACAAATGTTGGCCCAATTATTGATGAAGACTCTTATGCTTATTTACGCCCAGAGACCGCTCAAGGGATATTCTCTAATTTTAAAAATGTTGTCGATTCTACATCACGCAAATTGCCATTTGGTATTGCCCAGATTGGTAAATCATTTCGTAATGAAATTACCCCACGTAATTTTATATTCCGAGTTCGTGAATTTGAACAAATGGAAATAGAATTTTTTGTTCGCCCTGGCGAAGATGATGCCTGGCACAAAATTTGGGTAGATGAACGCTTGCGTTGGTGGCAAGAGCAGGGTTTAGAGAGTGACAATTTAGAACTTCTTTGGGTAACAGGTGCAGATCTTGCCCACTATTCAAAGTCAACCGCTGATATTATGTACAAATTTCCCCATGGCACAGAAGAATTAGAGGGTGTGGCTAACCGCACTGATTATGACCTTGGCTCGCATACCAAAAACCAGCACAGCTTTAATTTAACTGCCAAAGTAGAGCCAAATAAAGATAGCACTGCCAAACTATCAATTGCCGACCCAGAAACAAACAAACAAATTGTGCCCTTTGTTATTGAACCATCAGCAGGGGTAGATAGGGGAGTGCTAGCAGTTTTAACTGAGGCATTTACACGTGAGCAGCTAGAAAATGGCAAAGAGCGTATTGTACTAAAACTAAAACCGCATTTGGCACCAATTAAAGTGGCAGTAATTCCTTTAGCTCGCAATAAAGCATTAATTACTGATAAGGCCAAAGAAATTAAAAAAGAATTGCAGTCAATTGGCTTTGGGCGAGTTTTTTATGAAGCTAGCGGTAATATCGGTAAAAGCTACCGTAAGCATGACGAAGTAGGTACGCCATTTTGCCTCACAGTGGATTTTGACACCATCGGCCAAGGTGATGACCCAGCCTTAACTAATACTGTGACTATAAGAAACCGTGACACAATGATACAAGAAAGAGTTGCAATTGCTGATTTGCCTGCATTCTTTCAAAAAAATCTGAGATAATTTATTTTGTGTAAAGACAAGGACTGCCTTGTCTTTACATATTTTTTTATGAACTATCCATATTTTTAAGAGAATTCATAAATATGCCTAAGCCACCAAAAAACAAAACTAAAATCATCAATAAATCAAAGAGTGACATACCGCTAAGACTAAAGCGAGTTGAAGCAATTACACCCAAGACAAGTGCCAAAACCGAGCCAACTGCTAGAACCCAGCCAAAGTAATTTTTAGAATCATAAAAAACAAGGGCAATACCAATCATAAAAGGTATTAGCACCATACCAGTAGTTATGCTCATGCCACCCATACGGTAAAGCCCACGCCCCATGCCAAAGTTAGACATAACATGGATGGAGTTCAAAAATAAATAGCCTCCGCCAATCATCATTGCTAAGCCGATTATAAATTGAATAATTCCGCCTTCGCTGCCACCTGCACCTTTTATTTGTAAGCCGTTATTTGCCATAATAGCTATTCTACCTAATTTGGCGGATATTTTCCTCAATCAAAAGTATCAGATACTATATTTATGATATTTATTTTTGCAATTTAAAGCCTCATAAGCTGTCAATGATTTATAATCTACAGCTAAAATAGGATAAGATGACATAGTATTTTTCTAAAATCAACCATAAAATCCTACATTGAAACTGGGGCTTTAGCCCTGCTCATTGGATTATTTGTTATTAAGAAAAAAATTAACTATTATAAAGATTATCAATTTCACGAGCCAAGCCTAGAATTTGATAACGAATATTAAAGAGAAGTAAGTTAAGAATTAAAAGAGATTTTAGAATAAGAAATAGCGAATTAAAATTTTGGAAGTAAAAACCTCTGTTGGTATTAAATAAAAATGCTGAGATGGGATAAATAGATTTTTATAAGTTTATTCTAAGCCTACATTGTTTTTTTCTAAGGCACGCTCAGCTCGGTAGCTACTACGCACTAATGGCCCCGAGACGACTTCTAAAAAACCTTTTTCTAAACCGAGTTTGCGGTATTCTAAAAACTCTTCTGGGCTTAGATAACGCTCCACTGCTAAGTGGCTTTTGGTAGGTTGTAAATATTGACCAAGTGTCAAAATATCCACTTTTATTTTGCGTAAATCGTCCATCGTTTCTAAAATTTCTTGCCTTGTTTCACCCAAACCAAGCATGATACTTGTTTTGGTCAAAATCTTAGGATGGCTTAGTTTGGCATGCTCGAGCACATTCAAAGTTTTATTGTAGCCAGCCCTAGGGTCTCTTACTCTTTTAGTGAGCCTTTTTACCGTTTCAATATTTTGAGCATAAACCTCTATACCACTATCTAAAACCAAATCAATATGTTCAAAAACAGCGTCAAAGTCAGGTGTGAGTGCTTCTACGGCAGTGTCCGGATTTAGCTCTTTGATTTTTTTAACTACCGCAGCATAGTGACTAGCTCCACCATCTGGCAAATCATCTCTATCCACCGAGGTTAAAACAACATATTTTAAAGCCATGGCTTTTACACTTTCTGCAGCTAGCCTTGGTTCGTCTTTATCTAACCAGCCTTGTGGGTTGCCGGTTGCCACGCTACAAAATTTACAAGCTCTGGTACAAACAAAGCCCATTAACATAAGGGTTGCTGTGCCGGCGTCCCAGCATTCTGCTAAATTTGGGCACATGGCCTCCTGACAGACTGTGCTCAAATGGCTGGACTTTAAGTTTCTTTTTATTTCATTATATTTTTCACCAGTTGGCAGTTTTACTTTTAACCAATCTGGTTTTCTTTCAAATTTGTTGCTTAGGTTTTTTCTTTGAATACCGTTTTTTATATATTTAATGTCTTTTTGTTCTATCATGGCTTGCTCCTAGATGTATTCTAACGAAAGCTTTCTCGCAATGCTGTAATCAGCTTGGGTTTTATTTCTTCAATTGTTATTTCTTTATCTAATATCGATGACAAACTAGCTACGCCTTTGTCTTTTAGGCCGCAAGGTACTATATAATTAAAATCATTTAGATTAGTTGAAACGTTTAATGCAAAGCCATGAAATGAAATATTCCTTTTTATGCTCACACCAATTGCTGCTACTTTATTGTTGCCAACCCAAACGCCTGCATAACCTGGGCTACCTATGCTTTTGATGCCATACTGGGCCAAGAGATTTATGAGGGCCTGCTCGAGCCTACGCAAATAATTATCCGCTTTTATGCCTACTTTAAAAATAGGATAGCCAACTAATTGCCCAGGGCCATGATAAGTAACATCACCACCACGTTCTATGTCATACAGCGAAAAGCCTTTTTCTGCTAAAAAATCTTCTTTTACCAAGAGGTTTTCTCGACCACCCTTTCTACCAAAAGTAATAGTTTTGGGGTGCTCTACTAAAATCAGTGTTACAGGTTCTTTATTTTCAACAAGC
This sequence comes from uncultured Deinococcota bacterium, assembly GCA_947311535.1. Taxonomy (GTDB): domain Bacteria; phylum Deinococcota; class Deinococci; order Deinococcales; family Trueperaceae; genus CAMZLP01. Next base: position 9,416 of record CAMZLP010000067.1, read on the forward strand.
TTTTTGTGGCTATCAAGTTGTATTTGATAGGCTTTTTTATAATCAAGAAAGCCCAAATCTTTTACGATAAATTCACTATTCACAGCTTAAGCATAACCTGTTTTTAGCCGTTTGAATTGTTGTTTTGTTGCATAAACAATAATTCACTAAGCGTTAATTTGTCTACATAGACCTAATAAACCCTTGCTTTTTCTTAAATTCTAGGCTAAAGTAAATTTGCCCCACAAAAGTCTCAAGAAAAATGTTTGTGAGGTTCGAACATAGTTCGATTTTTATGTAGGATGGCTCTGCCAGGTTCGTCTTACAGGAAGGTTTAAAATGGCAACAGGAAAAGTTAAATGGTTTAGCAACGATAAAGGTTATGGTTTCATAGCACAATCAGAAGAAAGTGGAGATGACGTATTCTGTCATTTTTCTGCAATTCAAGGTGACGGCTTCAAAACTCTTAATGAAGGTGATGAAGTTGAGTTCGAAATCGAACAAGGGGATAAAGGTTTACAAGCTAAGAACGTATACATCACTAACTCAACAGAATATTAATTTAAACTAATATTTTAGAAAAGCCCCTTGCATTTGCAAGGGGCTTTTTTTATTTAACTGTATATATTGTGCCACTGTGGTCAACAATAGACTTCTTTCAAAAGTAATCAAAACTTGCTAATATTAAAAATGAAATATGCGAACATAAGTAAACTATCAGATAAAAACTTTAAAAGGCTCGAGCCTTTTAAAAATATCCTCATCACCAAACAGTTTTAGGGCAATAATAGCGTCATCAGCATAAGCTTTTTCATTTTCTAAAATACTAAAAAGATAGTCTATTGCTGGCTCGCAGCGGAGCATGGCAATTGCCGTAATTATTGTTTTTTGTAAATCTTTATCAATAGTTTTTTCTAAGCTATTTGTTAAAATCTGCAAACTACCCTCTATGCGTGCTTCAGATAGGCTCAAAGCTGCTGTTTCAGCGATTAAAATAGATTTATCTAAAAACTGAGCTACAAAATCACGTGATTCATAAGGCTCTAAAGCCAATAAGCTATCAAAACAAGCAGATAAAACTCGGCTGCTTGGGTCACCAATGATTGCTTTATAACGCAGTATTGGTACTACTGCCAAAGCATTGCAATTAGCAAGGGCAGAAATTGCAGCGGCTCGAGCCTGTATTTCTTTATCGGCTAATAAGGCGGCTAGTTCATTAATAACGCCATAGTAGTTAGATTTTATAAGCCCGTAAGCAGCGGTAGCTCGAAGTTTTACGGCAGTATCCTCTTTAGCACCATAGATAGGTTCTAACTGAATGTATTTAATAGCCTTTAAATAAATCCCAATCTCTTTGCTACCCAAGCTAATAAGAGTTTCTAAAATTGCGATTTTAGCAGCGCAGCTAGGGTCACTTTTTAAGGGGGTTTTTAGTAATCGCTCAAAGCTTAGAATTAGCTCATTTTCTAATTCAGTTATATCTTCTCGAGCGATTATTCTAGCGGCATTTGCCACTAGGAAATTGCTTTTAGCCTGTAAGCTTTTAGCCAAATATTGAGTTCTTTCATCTCCTGCTAGGCCTAAATTGTTTAATTCTGCTAGTCTATCTTTTAGCTTTTTAGCCATTAGCAATTATCTCCGAGAGCTCTTCCCAGTTTTCCATGGCTTTTAGGAGTTTTTGCTCGAGCACAGTGTAGCTTTTACTAGCTTCAATGACCTCTTCTGCCAAAATGCCTTCAGCTCCGCTTAGTTTGTGGTTCAAATCTTCTAACTCAGCCTCTAAACCTGCAATATTCTCTTCGAGCAATACAATATCTTGCTTAGCCTGCCATTTAGAAAGCTTATTTTTTATTTGAGATTTTTCTGTAACTACTGTTTTTTTCTTTTCCTGAGTTTTTTCTTTTTCTAAGCTGCTCTTTTTATCTTGTAAAAATTGATAATAGCTCCAATCACCATCATATTGAATTAGTTTTTGATTGCTAATTTCCCAAATTGTATTGCTTATTTTATTAATAAAACGCCTATCGTGAGAGACGATAAAGATTGTGCCAGTATAAGCAATTAGAGCATTTTCTAAAGCCTCAATCATTTCTACATCAAGGTGATTAGTAGGCTCATCTAAAACTAAAAAGTTATATTCACCGAGCGTGAGTTTTAATAAGGCTAGCCTAGCTTTTTCTCCACCAGATAGGTCTTTAATTTTTTTGTATTGAGCATCATATGGAAACATGAATTGACCCAAAAGATTATGGGCTTTTGTAATTCCAACTAGACTTATCATTTCTTCGATTAAAGTATTTTCAGGATTTACACCTTTTAGCTCTTGGTCATAATAGCCTAAACGAACTCGTGAGCCATATTGAATAATTGCGTTTGGGTTATCGCTGGGCAAATTACCTAAAAGCATTTTTAAAAATGTAGATTTACCAGCCCCATTGGCACCAACTAAAGCTATGCGTTCAGCTTTGCGAATGGTAAATTCTGTATCGCTATAAAGCAAAACATCATTAAAAGATTTACTAAGCCCTTTTGCCTGTATAACTATTTCACCACTAGGGCCACAATTAAAGTTAAATCTGCTTTTGCCAGCTATTAAGTCAGCATCGGCAATCATAGTACCTTCATAGCGTTCTAACCTGCGCTCCATAGCTTTAGCCCTACGATGAAGTTTGGCATTTTGCCCAGCCCATTTTTTCATTCTTTTAGCAGCTGTGTCTAAGCGCTCATGCTCGGCTTGTTGATTTTTGCGAGTTAGCTCTTCTAATCTTAATTGCTCGGCACGATAAGCCCGATACTGAGAGACATTGCCGTTAAAATTACGCAACTTAGCCATGGCAATTTCAGAAGTTTGGCTACAAGATTTATCTAATAACTCACGGTCGTGTGAGACTATAAGCACAGCTCCTGGATAAAAAGATAAATATTTTTCTAGCCAAGAACGCATATTCATATCTAAGTGATTAGTAGGCTCATCTAAAAGCAATACATCTGGCTGGGCCATTAGTATTTTTGCTAAACCTAATCTTGTTTTTTCTCCACCGGAGAGGCTGCTAGCTAGCTGCTGTTCTCGACCACGAAAGCCAAGAGCATATAAAACAGCATCACGCCGTGAACGGCGCTCGTAGCCACCACGGCGTTTAAATACTTCGTGCAATAATTCCCATTTTTCATATGTTTCTGGTTTGTCTAGGTCTTTTTCTAAAATTTCTAATTCTTTTTCTATTTTGTCTAATTCGCTAAAGGCTTGCTCAGAGATTTGCTCGACAGTTAAGTGATTGGCAAAATTAGGATCCTGCTCGAGCTTAGCTACACTAACCCCATCACGCAGATATATTTCACCTCGGTCAGCTTCTACTAAATTAGTCAAAAGATTTAAAATCGTTGACTTACCCGCACCATTGCGGCCAATTAAGGCAGTACGGGTCTTATCTCTTAGCTCCAAATTGGCATTTTCTAAAACAGTTTGTTCGCCATAAAATTTTTCAACGTTGCGCAAGGCGGCTAAAAGCATAGCTACTAGTTTACGCTATAAAGCCAAAATACTAAGGTAAAAGATAACGAAATTTTTATGATTAGCTGATTATAAGAAGTTAGATGATTATAAGAAGTCTGGTATATTACATCGCTACTTATAAATATACTTAAACTTAAAGATGTTGCCAGTGTTTGTTAAAACCTTATAATGGTGTTTGGAGTAGAGATTTCAATGATTTTATTTATAAAGCTAGCAACTATTTATAGGAGGAAAAATGTTTGATAAAAATACTGATGAGAAAACTAATTCTCATATAAAAACCCCACCTGTTCTTTTTGATGCTACTCAAAGAATCATAGCTGAGATAGAAAATATTACCGCTAAAAAGTTGCTAAGTTATTGGACATCTCATAGTGGTGGAGTTTGCCAAAATGATGTTATTGCCCTTTATGAAATATTAGAAAATTTGGACGGTCAAGGTGAGCTTGTACTATTTATTAAATCTCAAGGTGGAGATGTTGAAGCGGCTTTGCGAATTGTTCATTTAATAAGAGAGAAATATACTAATGTAACTGCTTTGGTTGCGCTCGAGTGTGCCTCGGCAGCTACTATGATTGCCCTTGGTGCTAACCGTATAGAAATGGGTCCTATGGCTTATATTACAGCTGTTGATTCATCATTGCGGCACTCGATGTCACCAATAGATAATACAAATTCTCGGGTTAGTGTTTCGCAAGATGAAGTCTCGCGCATTATTAGTCTTTGGGATGAAAGCGCCAATGAAAGCCATGCCAACCCCTACAGCGAATTATTTAAATATGTACACCCACTAGTAGTCGGTGCGCTTGATCGCTCGAGCAGTTTGTCGGTAAAGATTTGCAAAGAAATACTCTCTTATCATATTACTGATACTGAATTAGCCGAAAAAATCAGCTTTACCCTAAATTCTAATTATCCTTCACATGGCTACCCTATTACTGCCAAAGAAGCTAAGAGCATAGGTTTAAATGTTCACGCTATGGATGCTAAATTAAATAAGCTTCTGCTCGAGCTAAACGAACACTACTCAGAAATGGCACAACGTGCTGTAACTGATAGAGATGAGTTTAACCATCATGATAATGAGATATTAAATATTATTGAAGGCAAGGATATTCAAATATATTATCAAAATGATAAAGATTGGCACTATATCCAAGAGGAGCGTCGCTGGCGCACTCTAAACGATGAGAGCTCTTGGCGCAAGATTCAAAATAAAAATGGTGAAAAGAAGTTTTCTCGTTTACATATGAGGTAGTTTTTTAGGTTTATATAGGCAATAAGTTGCAACTCGGCTGCAACTTAAGCCGTAGCTCTAACGGCTAGTTTGTAAACTCTAGGCAATGGAAGCGATGTTTTGTGAAACTGCGTCTTTATTCAGGCTCGAGCATACAGCTAAGAGGATAACCTTTGTTACTGGCATCTTTCATTGCTTGGTTGGCCTTAGTTTCTGCAATTTCAAAACTGTAGACACCAGCTACACTTACGCCACCTTGATGAGCCTCGAGCATGACTTTGTTAGCAGCAATGTCATCTAAGCCAAAATAACGCTTTAAAACATAAAGTACAAAGTCAACTGGGGTATAGTCATCATTTATTATCAAGACCTTGAATTTTGGCGGCTCAAGAGTTGTGGTTTTGGTTTTCTTTAAAGTCTCTGTACTCATTATTCCTTCTCTACTACTGCTCTAAATGGATGGCCAGCCTTTTGAGCGCTTGTTATAACCTGATTTGCTTTTGTCTCGGCAACTTCGTGCTCATAGACACCTGCTAATACAATACCCTTTTGATGCACATCCAAGGTAAGCTTGTTTGCTTCTGCTTCTGATTTACCAAAAAATCGTACCAGCACAAAAACTACAAAATCCCAAGTTGTGTAGTCATCATTTAATAAAAGCACTTTGTACATTGGTGGCTTGGTGGTTTTAGTTTTGGTTTTAGTTTTGGTGTCTGTTGCCATATCTGACCGTATTTTAGCAGTTGATAGTAAGATACTATTGTCATATTCAGCACGAATAATGAAAATTTTTACTTGAATATGACCAAACTAGGCTCTAAATGTTGACGTATCAGTGTATTTAACTCAGAAAAAATAAAATAGAGTTGTTACATAATATTTCAAATTATAAGGTCTATCCAGTACTATAGCAAAAGATGAAAATAGGCTCGAGCTATTGCTAAACTATGCTTAAGAGCTATTTTTTCTTTGTCAAAATCTTATAAATAATAAATCCAAAAAAAGCACTTATCCCAATTGAAAAGTAAATGGGTATATGCTTTAAAATCACAAATACTACAATTAAAATTGCCAAAATTGTTGGTACTTCGTTGTAAGCCCGAAAGAATTGACCACTTCTTGTACATTTATCTGCTAATAAGACCTTTCTAAAGTATTCTAAGCTATAAGAATAAGCTATCAAAAAGACCAATACTATAAGCTTGGCCCACATCCAATTTTGGCTAAGCAGAGCGGGGTTTAGTAGCAACATGCTCGTACCGCTAATAATGGTTGCCCACATAGCAGGCATACCAATTACTTTGTAAAGCATGCGTTCTTGGGTTTTAACAACTGTTGTGAAGTCTTTTTTGTCTTTGTTTTCTTGATGATAAACATATAACCTAGGTAGATAAAAGAGCATGGCCATCCAGCTCATCCAAGACATAATATGAAAAAATAAAATCCATCTGTAATATTGCATTTTAGCTACCTAAATGGCCTTATTATTTGTCGGCATTGCTCATTTGTACAGCCTGGGCATTTTAGTTTGTATTGCTGCGAATACAGCTCATTTAATTTTAGATGCTTGTTTACAATGTGGGCAAGTGCTTCTATGAAATCTTGCGAAGCGTTCATAGCGGGGGCACGTTTAAAATTGATAATGCCTTTTTTGGCAGCGAGTTCAGCGTATTCTATATCTAATTCATGCAGGGTTTCTATGTGATCACTTGTAAAAGCAATTGGCACTACTAATACATTTTTATGGCCTTGTTCAGCTAGTTTTTCTATTACTGACTCGGTGCTTGGACCCTGCCAAGGTACTGGTCCTACCTCTGACTGATAGCTGAGAATGTAGCTATATTTATAGTCTAATTGCTTCATGACTTCGTGCACGCTTGCTCCAATTTCGGCCGGATATGGGTCACCCCTTTTTATTATGTTTAATGGCAAAGAGTGGGCACTAAATAATATAACTGGCTCTTGCTCGCCAAAGCCTTCTAAGCCTTGCTTTACGGTTTTAGTCATAGCTTTTATAAAACCAATATCACTGCCCCAGCGGTCAATTATGCTCCAAGAAAATGCATCTTCCAAATTCAAATATTTGCTTGCTCGCCATAGTTCATTTAATGATGAGCCAGTAGTAGCACAGCTGTACTGAGGATATTGAGTGAAAGCAATAGCACGGTTTACTCCGTCTGCTTTCATGGCTTTTAGTGCATTTTGAGAGTCTGGCTTAGCATAGCGAAAGGCTACATAAAATTTATGTGGGGCAGTCTCGGGTGAAATCTGGTCTAATATATCCACCATGCCTTGAGCTTGCTTATTGGTCCAATCCAAAATTGGTGAACCGCCACCAATATCAAGGTAGTTTTGTTGGACTGCTTTTACTCGTTTTTTGGCAATAAATGGACCTAACAAATCTTGGGCTGGTAATTTTATTATTTCTCGATCATTAAAAAGCTCGAGCAAAAAGGGGGCAACCTCAGCTAAGTTTTTGGGCCCTCCCAGATTTAACATGACTATTGCTGTTTTTACTGACATAATTCAAGCTCCGGGTATTTGGATTCCCTCATATCGTCATAGAAAATATTCTGGTAGAGGGTTTAGAGGCATGTAGTTTTAAATCAAAAGCCATGCAGATATTTCTTATAAATACTCGGCCCTTTTCGTTTACAATGAGCTTTTTGTCTTTAATTTCTAATAAATCATCAGATTGCATTTCTTTTAGCCTTTCTAAAATAGCAGGCATTTCTGCTAGCTCCATATTTTTCTCTTGCCAACTGGTTTCTAAGCTGCACATAAGCTCAAGAATATGCTTGCGTACTCGCAAATCGGTTTCATCTAAAAGATGGCCGCGGAAAACGGCCAATTCATTATTGTCAATTCTTTGGTAGTAGTCAGCTAGGCTTTTTTCATTTTGAGCAAAGCCATACCAACTATCAGAAATTGCTGACATACCTAGGCCAATCATCAACTGCGTTTTGGACGATGAATAACCCATAAAATTGCGGTGAATAGTTTTATTTTTTAGGGCAAGGCTCAAGCTATCATCAGCCAATGCAAAATGATCCATGCCAATTTCTAAATAGCCTGCTTCATTTAACATGGCTTTACTAAGTTCATAAAGATGTCTTTTCTCGTCGTCATGAGGTAAGTTTTTTTCTGAGAATTTGCGTTGGCCGTTGCCTTTTATCCAAGGAACGTGGGCATAGCTATATAGGGCAATGCGGTCGGGCATTAATTCTAGAGTCTTTTTAATGGTAAAATGCATATCCTCGGCATTTTGAAAAGGCAAACCATAGACTAAGTCATGATTAACCGAGCTAAAGCCTAGCTCACGTGAAGTGCTAGTTACAAATTCAACATTTTCAAATGACTGAATTCGGTTAATGGCAATTTGAACTTTTTCGTTATAGTCTTGCACGCCATAGCTAACCCGCCTAAAGCCCAAATCTGCTAGAGTTTGCAAATGCTCTTTTGTGGTGTTATTGGGGTGGCCTTCAAAACTAAATTCAAATTCTTTGCTTTGTTTACTACCTTCTAAGAGACCTTTGATTAGCTTATCTAGGTTTTTAGCAGAAAAGAACGTGGGTGTTCCACCACCCAGATGAATTTCTTTGATAACAGGAGCTTTGTCAAAATTATTTTTGTAAAGTTGCCATTCTTTTAAAAGATAATCTATATAAGGCTCTTCTTCTTCGTGGTTTTTTGTTATGTGCTTAAAGCAGGCACAAAATGTGCATAAGCTCTCACAAAATGGCAAGTGAATATATAAGCTGATTTCTTGAGATTCAGCAAAAGACTTCTTTACACTTTTTAACCAATCATTATGAGCAAGTTTGCCCTTATCCCAATAGGGGACAGTAGGATAGCTGGTATAGCGGGGCCCGGGGACATTGTATTTTTGAATTAGTTTAGACATTTATAAGCCCTAGCTCTTGTCTGGCTTTATCACGGTCAAAATTTTTGACAAAGTCCACTAGATATTTGGCTTTCTCAGGGTCGCTTTGTCGCATAATGCCGTGGCCCAGATTAAAGATATGAGTACCACCAAGACCACTTATCAAAACATCTTGAGCTTCTTTGGCTATGAGCTTCTCTGAAGCCAATAAAACAGCTGGGTCTAGGTTGCCCTGAATTACTTTAGTGGGCAATAATGGCCTGACTTTATCAATTGGAACTCGCCAATCAATACTTATTACTTCAGCAGAGAGCTGATTTATTTCTGAATATAAGTGTAGAGCATCTACGGCAATATACAAACGTGGGATTTGGTATTTGCCTAAAGCCTTAAAAATACGCTCATTATAAGGTTTGGCAAATTCACTGTAAATTGCTGAACTATGAATACCTGCCCAAGAGTCAAAGAGCTGAATAGCCTGAGCACCCGCTTCGATTTGCATGCTTAAGTAGTCTATTGATAAGTCAGTCAGTTTGTCTAAGAGCTTATGGGCTTGCTGAGGGGCATAGCGTAAAAACTGCCTGAACTCAGCGTAATCTTTGCTGCCACTACCTTGGATAAGATAAGTTGCCAAAGTGAGCGGTGCGCCTCCAAAGCCGATTAATGGAGTCTTGCTTTCCTTTCTGATTAGCTTGATGGCCTCGGCAACAAAGGGGGCGATTTCTTCTTTTTTTGGTTTTAAAAGTTTGTCAATGGCTGTTTGTGAGCGAAGTGGTGATTCTATAACTGGCCCTGGGGAAAAATCAATTTTTATGCCCATAGAGGGTAGTGGAGTCATAATATCTTGAAATAAGATAGTTGCATCTACGTCAAATCTTTTAACTGGTTGCAAGCTCACTTCGGCAGCTAAAGCCGGGGTACGACACATTTCCCAGAAATTGGATTTTTCTTTAATTGCTAGGTACTCAGGCAAATATCTGCCGGCCTGACGCATCATCCAGATAGCTGCCTTATTGCCATTTTTGCCAAAAGCAGTGTCTATAAATAAACTCATTCTTGTCTTCCTTTGGGGTTGAATTTATAACCTTTGCCTAAAATACTGCAAAAGTATTGGGGTTTATTGGGGTTTGTTTCAAATATTTCTCTTAGTTTGTTGACCTTTCTTTCTATGCTCAAGCTGCTGGGGTAGATGCCATCTTGCCAGACTGTTTCTAAAATTTCTTCTCTTTTAATCAGTTGCTTTGGCTTAGATGCAAAGAGTCTAAAAATACCGATTTCATGCTCGCTTAAATACTGTTCTAGTTTGTTTTTGTTGATTGCTTTATAGTTTTTGTAGTCTACGAGATGACCGTCAAAAGAGTATTCATGTTTGCTACTACTTGCTAATAGATTTTCGATACCGTTAATTATAAGCTGGATTTCTTGCTCGTTTTTATGATTGATATTATTGCTAATTGCCTGAATTTTGTGCTTTTCTGAATTTATGAATAAGACTTTGCTTTGGTCATTTTCTTCTTTCATGATTTGGCAAATGTCTAAACCGTTTAGCTGTGAGAGATTGATATCTAAAATGACTAAGTTGGGCTTAGTATTTTGCCATAGGGCTAGTCCTTGGGCTGCTGTGGGGGCTTGCTCGAGCCTGATCGAAGTATTATCCAAGTAGTGAATTATTTTTTCTTTTATACTCTTGTGTTTGCTAATAAGTAATATAGTATGCAGCATGATTTATCAGTCTAGCCAGCCCTTCTCTAAGGCTTCTAGGGCGTAATAAGTAATTATTAAATCAGCCCCAGCTCTTTTGATTGCTGTCAAAGCTTCATGAACTGCTAATGGCTCATCTAGAGAGCCAATTTTGGCGGCGGCTTTAAACATTGCATATTCACCACTTACGTTATAAGCAACTAAAGGCAAGCTAGTTTGTGGTCGTAAACGTGCTAAAACATCTAAATAGGGCAGAGCTGGTTTGACCATGAGCATATCAGCACCTTCTTCTTCGTCTAATTTGGCTTCTCTAAAGGCAGTTCGGACATTACGGTAGTCCATTTGATAAGTTTTACGGTCTTTGGGCGGGCTAAATTCTTGCTCTAAAGATTTATTTGGTGATGAGCCAGCAGCTTCACGAAAAGGGCCATAAAATGCTGATGCGTATTTGACCGCATAAGACAAAATACCCACATTATTAAAGCCTTGGCTATCTAAGCTTTCTCTAATTGCCCCAACTCGGCCATCCATCATATCAGATGGTGAGACAATATCAGCACCGGCTTCGGCGTGCATAACCGCCATTTGGGCCAAATGCTCTAGGCTGCTGTCGTTGTCGATAATATAGCCTTGCGAGGTCTTTTTTAAAATCCCGCAGTGACCGTGGTCGGTATAGCCACACAAGCAGACATCAGTTATCAAATTGATATCACTGCCAAAAGCAGCTTTGGCAGCTCGCAGAGCAGTGGCAACGGGGCCATTATGGTCATGCGAGCTCTTACCTAAAGCCGATTTTTGTTCTGAATCAACTACTCCAAATAAAACTGCCGAATTAATACCTAGCTTTAGGGCTCTCTCTAAGTCTTTTAGTAAGTTGTCGGTGCTAAGGCGGTAAACATTGGCTAAAGATTTTATGGCTTGCTTTTGATTTTTGCCATCGACTACAAAAAATGGGGCGATTAAATCGTTTGCTCCAACCGAGATTTCAGCCAGAGAGTTTCTTAATGCCTGATTTAAGCGTAAACGGCGGGGTCTTTTAGTTATTTTCATAATAATCCTTCTATGGTTTTAATTATTGAATTGACACTTGGCTCCTTTGCCATATAGCTTTGCCAGCCTTTATTTGCAATTGCTTGGGCAGTAGTACTGCCAATTGAGATTAGTTTGGCTTGGCTTAGTTTTGGGGGCAGGGCATCAACCGCCGAGGGGCTAGCCAAGAGCACAATATCGGCTGATTTGCAAGTAATTTTTCTTTTGGCAGTGAGATAAGCAGTGAGTGAGCGGTATTCAATATTATTTGCTTTCAGGCCTTGCTCTAAAATATTTAATGACAAATTTCCTTTTATGATTCCTACGGGAGCTTGTTTGTCGGGGTGCTGCAAAAAACTATCCAAGAGGCCTTTGGCATTGGCTGTTTGTGCTATTATTTCTGGCTTTTTATATTTTAACAGGGCTTTGGCAGTGCTTTTGCCAACTACTGCCAGACGGCTATTAAAAGGCATTTTTAAGTAATGCCAAAATTCAATTGCCTTAGAGCTGCTAAAAAATAGCCAAGGATAATTCTGGATTTTTTTGGCCTCGTTATAACTATGATTACCTAAAACTAAGGCAGTAGCTATAAGAGCTTGATGGACTACTTTTAAACCTAGTTCTTCTAGTTTAGGCTCGAGTCCAAGCAATTTCCCTTCAGATTGAGTTAGTAAGATTTTCATTTTTCCTCTGTATGGGGAGATGGCCTCCCTAGTGCGTCATAGACCAAGTGGGCCAAATATTCGATATTTGCTTCTTCTTTTTCAACTAGAAGCCCGTCATAATAGGCGAGCATTTTTAAACCCTTGCTAGTGGCAAATGCATGAGCCCCAAGAGCAAGTTGGCAGCCACCTTGTAGCATAGCCATCAGGCCACGTTCAGCAGAAATAGCTTTTTGACTAGGGATATGATTGAGGCTATTTAACAAAAAATTGAGTTCAAGCTCATCTCTTTGTATTTCTAAGGCAAGAGCACCTTGGGCTGGGGCTGGCACGATAAGCTCGGGTTCTAAATACTGCAAAATCAAGCCATCGGTATTTACTGAAATCCGCTCTATGCCGGCAGCCGCCAAGACAATGGCATGATATTGCCCAGCCTGAAGTTTTTTGACTCTATTAGGTACGTTGCCACGCAATTCTTTTACTTCTAAATCAGGCCTTAGAGATAAGATTTGGGCTTTTCTTCTGGCGGCACTTGTGCCTACAGAAGCATTTGGTAGTATTTTTAGTTGCTCGTTTTCTTTATAAAATTCTTTTCTAATCAGTAAAACATCTCTGGGGTCAGCCCGCTTGGTAATTGCAGCCAGCTCGAGCCCAGCGGTTTGCAAACTAGGTAGATCTTTAAATGAATGCACTGCAATATCAGCTTTTTCTTCTAAGACGGCTTGCTGAATTGCTTTGGTAAAAAAGCCCTGACCATCTAAGTTCATAAATGGCTGATAATTTCTATCGCCCTGAGTTTCTATTAAAACTAGCTCGCTTTTTCTACCTAGTTTTGCTAACTCAGACTTTAACCAATTGGCTTGCCACAAAGCCAGCTCACTTTTACGGCTGGCAATTCTAATTGTTTTCATTGGCTAGTAATCCCGAAGCATTTAAAAAAACTTTGGCAGCATCTAGACCATATTCTCGGGCTAAGGCCCGCAAGCCTTTGCTGGGGATATGGGCAAATTTGTGAGCCAAGCGTTGGGCATCATCTGCTGCTAAGCTATCCGAGATGGTCTCGGTATAGAGGTTGCGTAAATTACTAATAATAGGGCCAAGCTCTTTTCCTGCCCAATCATCAAGAGCAATTATTAGCTCTGCCTGAATTATTAATTCAGCTTGGGCAAGCTTATCAATTAGTTTTTGCTGCCTTAGTTGGCCGGCTTCTTTTAAGCTGTCAACATCTAAAATTAGGGCTTGGGTCTCAGGCTTTGGAGCCAAGTTTTTAGGAATACCAAGATCAACAATTATTTCTAAATTATCTAATTGCTCCAAAATTTGCTTAGTTATAAGAGATTTTATAGGGGTTGCTAAAACCAGTATTTCATTATTGACTGGGTTTTGCAGATATTCGGCTAATGAGATTGCGTGGCTGTTTAGGTTATTTGCTAATTTTTGAGCATTTCCCAAGCTTCTATTGACTACTAATAATTCAATATTTTTTAAAGAAGCCAGCGACTTGGCGGCCAAACTGCCCATTTCACCGGCTCCAATCACTGTTGCTGTTTTGGGGCTTGTGGTTAGCTTTTCTATGCTTGGTCTGGCTAGGCTAAAAAGGGAAGTATTTAGTGGGGCTAGCTTTACTTCTCTTCTTATTTTTTTAGCAACACTAAAGGCGGTCTGAAAGACAAATGATAGCTTCTTGGCTACGGTATTTCTGGCTTTTGCTTCGGCAAAGGCTTGTTTTACTTGATTCATTATCTGGTCTTCGCCAGGATTTAATGAATCAAGTGATGATGTAATTCTAATCAATTGCTCTAAAGCAGCGTCAGCACTATAAGCATAGAGTTGCTGAGGCTTGTTTTCTAGTTTTAATGACTGCCTAAATTCTCGAACATCCAAATTATTAGGTAAAACTGCTACTAAATCCCAGCGATTACAAGTAGAAATTAGTACCCATTCTTTTATACTACCGAGTTTAGATTGCAAGACATCTATATTGAGAGTACTTTGGTAAGACTCGAGCTCAATCGAAGAACTTTTTTTATGAGAGATACCTAGTAGTACTAATCTTTTCATAGTTTTATCTCGGCAAAGGCTTGCTCGGCTGCAGCAATTACTTGATCTATCTCAGCTTCGCTATGGCTATAAGAAATAAAGGCGGCTTCAAAGGCACTGGCTGGCCAATAAATACCACGTTTTAAGAGACCATGAAACCACTGCTTAAACTGTTCTTTATCGCTTGAAGAAGCAGTTTTTAAATCAACTACTTTTTGCTCGCTAAAAAAGACAGTAATCATAGAGCCAACTCGGTTTATGGTGATGGGCACATTGCTGTTTTTGGCAGCTTTTAATAGGCCCTGCTCGAGCCTATTCCCCCGAGCTTCTAAAACTTCATAGAAATCAGGCTGTTTGTCAATTTGATTAAATGTTTCAATGCCCGCGGCCATAGCTAAAGGGTTGCCGGAGAGCGTGCCTGCCTGATAAACCTTGCCAACTGGTGAGACTTGCTTCATGAATTTGGCTTTGCCACCATAAGCCCCAACTGGTAAGCCACCACCTATTATTTTGCCCCAACAGACAATGTCAGCGTCGATATTGTAGCGTTCTATTGCTCCGCCAGCAGCTAATCTAAAACCAGTCATTACTTCGTCAACTATCAATACAGCTGAGTACCGGTCAGCAAGATTTCTTAAGCCAGTTAGAAATTCGGGGCTTGGTTCTACTACGCCCATATTGCCTACAACAGGCTCGAGTATAATTGCAGCAATCTCATCGGGTCTTTCTAGAAATAGTTTTTCAACACTACCTAAATCGTTGTAGTTGGCAACTAAAGTAGTTTTGGCGGTGTCATTTGGAACTCCAGCACTAGATGGTACACCAGTAGTAATTGCCCCAGAGCCAGCAGCTACTAATAGTTGATCGGCGTGGCCATGGTAGTTGCCAGCAAATTTAATAAAATAATCTCGACCAGTAGCAGCACGAGCTAATCTAATAGCACTCATGGTTGCTTCAGTGCCTGAGTTTACAAATCTTATTTGCTCAGCTTTTGGGTATTTTTTTAATACCGCTTGAGCCAGTACAATCTCATTTTGAGTGGGTGCACCAAAGCTTGTACTTTTGCTAGCAGCATTTTGAATGGCTTTAATAACATCTTCTTGAGCATGGCCTAAAATCATTGGCCCCCAAGAGCTAACCATGTCTATATATTCATTATCATCTTCATCCCAAAGGCGGCTTGCTTTAGCTTTTTTTATAAATACTGGGGTCCCTCCAACGCTGCCAAAGGCTCGAACCGGTGAATTTACGCCACCTGGTATTAGTTTGTTAGCCTTTTGAAATAATTCTTTTGATTTGTCGAAATTCATATTGTTTTTATTACCTCCAAAGCCCAAAATGGGTTTTATGGTTTAACATAATAAATAAGATGATTATTGAAATTGTCACAAATATGTTTGCTGCAAATCAATTATAGTGAAATTTGTTTGCTAGCTACAGTGTTTTTGCTAAATATGTGGTCAATTTAATAATATCTTTAACTAAGACGATTAAGAGAAGAGGCAAATAATGAGAGTGCGCAAAAATAATCTTGCCTTTTTTTTAATAAACATCTAAGAAAATTTTAAGCCAAAGTTTAACTATTACCTAGCTACTTTAGTTGTAGATGGCGATAGTCCAAAGCATTACTCTAGTCGGGGTGCTTGCCCTTGTTTAGGCTCGTGTAGATTTTATAGATTGCTTTTATGTTAATTAAAGTTTATGGCAAATTGAAATTTTAGGAGTGGAACTGGGTATCAATATTAATAGAATTGGCTGTAGCTGTGGTTTCTAGCAATTCACCCCAAAGGCTATCCAAAGGCTATGTCAGGTAATTAGCTAAACTTTCATAAATTAGGAGTAGGCTTAACAAATAATGCGGTATTTAATTATTTTATTATTATTTTTTGGCTGGGCTTTTGCCAGCGAAGAAATTGAGACCGAGCATTTCAGCATTATTTTTGACAAAGAATATATTGAATACGCCCAAAGAATAGCTGCTGAAGCGGAGCAAGCACTGTTGGTTTTAAGCCCAATATTTGCTAGCCCAAAAGAAAAAATAGTTATTAGGATTTACCCTAAAACTGATACTTTTAATGCTTCGGCCAGCCCGTATCCACGCTCTACAATGGTTTTTAGAACAGTAAGGTCTGCTAGTTTTAGATCTGTTTATACGGTAATTATTCATGAATTAACCCATATTAAACAGCTTGCTTTTACTGAGGGTGTAGATGGCAAGGCTGGCTTGCTATTAGGTTTGGATTTGGGCACTGGTTTTGAAGATATTTCTGCAATTCCACCGGCTTGGTTTATAGAGGGCATTGCAACTTGGGTTGAATCTCACTATGCTATCAATGGTCGTTTGTATTCTTCTTTTACTAGCGAGCTAATAGATAGCCTTGTTTTGGGTGATAATTGGCCTAGTTTAACTGACTTGAGTTTGGCTAATTTGGAAAGCTGGCCCGCAGGCGCTGCTAGATATTATTTGGGAGTTGGCTTTATAGAGTATTTAGTAGAAAAATACAGCTTTGAAACCATAATTGATTTATTAAAAAACTATAATTCCAGTTATTACAAAGACTCGTTTTCTCAGAATTGGCAAAAATTAACAGGCTCGAGCCTGTTCTCAGAATACGCAGACTGGACTGCCATCACAAAAGAAAATGCTCTAAAACGTAAAGAAAAAGCTCAACTAGAATATCAACTCAGCCAAAGTGGCTGGTTTAAATCTGGCTTAGCAATTAGCCCTGATGGTCGGAGAATTGCTTACGGCTATATTGACGCTGAGTTAAAGGAAAGCTATTTAATTTTGGCAGACTATGACGGCAAAAACTTGAGCAACAGAAAAGTCTTGGCAAATATTAAAGCCATAGACATAGCTTGGTTAGACAATAATAGCCTTGTCTACAACCGTATATTCAGTTTTTTGGACAGTGACAGTTTTTTAGATTTATTTAGTTTCGATTTGCAAACTAATAGTGAAAAAAGATTGACCAATAAGGCTCGAGCCTTATTTCCTAGTAGTTATAATGGCTGTATTTACTATGTCCAAAACTCAGTTGTGACAGGCTCTAGCATCAAAAAACTTTGCCAAAATGAAACAACAACAATTTATGAAACAAAAAACCAAACTTATCTAGGCTCTTTGGCTATTAGCCCCAATGGTCAAATTATTTTTAGCCTAGTTTATGACAATGCTACTGATATTGTACTTTTGAAAAATGGAGAGTTTGAATTTATTACCGATGATCATTTTTCTAGACAAGCAGGTTGGCTAAATCAAGATGAGATTTTATTTATTAGCAATGCTAGTGCTGGCGACCAGCTTTATAAATATAACTTACTGACAAAAGAATTAACTCAGCTTTCAGATAGCTTTGCTGGTGTGCTTAAATATAGTAATTTTAATGAGCAGATAGTTTACTTCTCGCTAACTGGAGAGGGTTATGATTTGTTTAGGCTCGAGCCTTTAGCAATTAGCAGCACATTGCCAAAAAATGATTTGGTAGTAGCAGATATAAGTTATAAGAATTACCCCGTCGGTCAATACAATCCGATTAATTCATTGTTGCCATTTGCTTGGTACCCAGATGTTTCTTTTGCTAATAATCCACTACTTGTGGGCTTAGGTGCTAATATTTTGGGCGAAGATTATTCGGGCAAGCACAGCTATTTAATCAACTTCGGTTACAGATTTGGCTCAGCTACATCAGCCGGCTATTATTCAGCTCTTAATTACTATTACAAAGAGAATTATACAAATTTGATTTTTTCGCTTGCCAAAGAGCAAAATACCGATAGCCAGATTAAATTTGGCATTAGTCAATATATCCCGCTAGATAAGCAAGCGCTTTATTTCTCGGCTAGTTTAGACAGCTCGCTGGCAATTCCTGATTTTAAACTAAAGCCGCAGCTGCGGTTGCTTGCCAGCTTTACAGCCGTTAAAGGCAGCGCTGATGATAAAAGGGGTTTTTCTTTTGCCCTGAGTAGTTACTCTGATATTAGGCATGAGCTTTTGTACAGCAAACTTAGTGCTTTTGCAAATTATTATTATCCACTAAAAAAGCTTGATTTAGTTGGAAACATTGCTCTTAATCTTAATATGTCTACAGATTTTGAAAAGCTTTATCCGCTTAATTTTAGGCTAGTTTACAACTACCGTTTGCCGCTTAAGCTCCGCTATGATGACGGTTTGTATGGGCTCGAGTATATCCGAATTAGCCCCAGTATTGCTACAAGCTACAACTTTAACGATTCAAGCATAAATTTTTCTTCAAGCATTGCTTTAGGGGCAGAGCTTATGCTTTTTTACAATCTGCCAATTAGCTACGGCATAGAGATTCCAATTTATAATACTGCTTATAAATTAAGCCTTAAAACAGCACTTGATTTACCATAATTAGCTGAATTCATAATGTTTGACAAGTGATATGTTGGTATTAACCATGAAAGTGCTAAAAAGTATTTAATTGAGTTTGCTATAAGCTATCTCGTGAACTTATATGTATTTGCTAATTATCGTTTTTAGCTGATTTAAAGACTGCCAGAAACTCAGTAGCTAGATTGCTAATTGGCTCATTATTTATAAGAACGCTTGCTGCATTGTCAAGCTCTAAATAAAGAGGCAATGCAAACACTAGCTCTTCATTTTTCTTAGCTAACTTATCTAATAGCAAATTTTCAGCCTTAGGGCTAGTGCCTGAGTATATTTTGATTTGAGCATCAGCAAGAAAAGAAATTGAGATGCTAGTTTCTTTTATTATTATTTCTTTAATTGTGCTTTCAAGTTTTCTATCATTTTGCGGTATTGTTTGCTCTGGGTTGGCATTAGCTGCCGAGCCGCTAACGCCAGTAGGCCCAGTTCCTACGATTGAAGTAGCTGCGGATCTAGCTACGGAGCCTACACCACTAGCAGTTGTTTCAGCAACAGGATTTTGTTCTTCTGTCGCTTCAAAAGCAGCAGTGTTAGTTGCTGAGCCGGTATTAATTTCTGCTTCAGCTTGCAGTACTTCGTCATTTTCTGGCGGGCTTACAGCAGTAATAGTAGTAGGGCTGTCAGCAAGGTTTGGCTCTAGTTCTTCTTCTGGTGCTTCTACAATGTTTGCTAAATCAGCAACAGATGTATTTACTCCATCTATTTTTAAATTAGGATTGCTAGGCTCAACTGGGCTTGGAGCACTGATGACTGGGCTATTTGCTGGGCTTTGGCTGTCTGTTTGGATATATTCTTTATCATTAGCCGTTATTTCAGCTGCTCTGCTGCTTAGCTCGCTACTAACCTCAGCTCCACTAGGAGCTACGGCAGCCTGAGGTGCTGGGGCTGGCACTGGCATAGTTTCTAAGATTGGGCTTGAACTTTGATTTGAGTTTTGTGGAAACAAGGTATTTTTGTAAGGTAGTACAAAAATACCTGCTAAAACAGCAGCTAGTGCAAAGCTGGTAAAAGCAAGCTTCTGGGGAGATTTGAGCTTGATATTTGTAAAACGCTGTTTTATTGCAAAGTTTAAAGCTCCAAGCTGCCAAGCCATTCTATTATTTCTAACAAAGTTTAGCTCATTATTCATATCATCAACCCAGCTTTTGGCATCTTTTGGGGCAATTATTTTAGCAAGTTTTATCAATAGTGGTTTTTTGTTCATAATTTGCCTTTTATGCCTTGTTCGTATTCGTTTTCCATAATTGCTCGTTCAGCGTATTTTATTCCAGCTATAGAGAGTTTATAATTAATGCGGTTTCTACCATCAATTAGCGTTGAGCTTTTTAGCAAATAGCCCTCGTCAAATAGTTTTTTTAAAAGTCCGTACAAGGTTCCTGGACCTATTTTAATCGCAGTCATAATCTCATAGCCATAAGTCTCTTCTTTATCTAGGATATGCTCGAGCAGATTGATTTGCTGTTGAGAGGGCATACGGTAGCGTTTTTTTGCCATCAGGCGTAAGCAATCCTTGTCATGGTTATATTCTACAATGCTTATTAAGTCAATAAAACTCGATATATATCAATTTTGCTTAGTAATGGCTTATACTAAGCTGTAAACTCTAAACTATGCTAGTCAAGAGCAAGAATATTTCTTTGCACTTGTGGGCAATTTTCAAGGAGGGTTTTGTGAAAAAGAGAGCATCGTTAATTCTATTGATAAGCATAATGGGTAGTATTGGCTTGGCATTTTGCGGTTTCTATGTCGGCAAAGCAGGTACTGATTTATTCAATGAGAGTTCAGAAGTAATTATAGCCCGAGATGGTAACCGCACAATTTTGACCATGTCTAACGATTACCAAGGTGAAATGAGCGAGTTTGCAATTGTAGTGCCAATCCCTTATGTATTTAGCGAAGACCAAATACAAGTTGGTGACCCTTTAATATTTGATAAAATTGATGCCTATAGCGCACCAAGATTAGTAGAGTATTTTGATTCTGACCCTTGTTATGTCCGTGAATATGAAAAGCGTAATCTTAATACTCCAGTACAACCTGTTGCTAGATTTGCTGATGATTCTGAGCGTGCAGGATCCCTAGGTGTAACCATTGAAGACAAATTTACAGTAGGCGAATACGATATATTGATTTTGGGTGCTGAGGAATCTAATGGTTTAGAAACTTGGTTAATAGAAAATGGTTATAAAATACCTAAGGGCGCTCGTGAAGCACTTGCTCCTTATATAAAAATGGGCATGAAATTCTTTGTGGCTAAGGTCAATCTAGAAGAATTTGATAAATCAAATTCAAACCAATTAAGACCAATTATGATGGCTTTTCAATCTGATGATTTTATGTTGCCAATACAATTAGGCATGGTAAATGCTAAAGGTCCACAGGATTTAATAGTTTATTTGCTATCACCAGAAGGTAGAATAGAACTGGCCAATTATCGTACTGCAAAAATGCCAAGTGATGTCTATGTACCAGAATTTGTAGAAAATGAATTTGGTGAAGTTTATACAGCTATGTTTGAGAATATTTATGAGCGAGAGGGCAAAAATGTTGCTTTGTTAGAATATGCTTGGGATATGGCATGGTGTGATCCTTGTGCTGCTGACCCTCTTAGCCAAGAAGAATTATTACAAGCAGGGGTATTTTGGTTAGATAGTAGTTTTGAGAGTGCCCCAAATGTTTATCTTACTCGTATGCATGTGCGCTATACGCCAGAGAAATTCAAAAATGACTTAATGTTTAAAGTGACCCAAAACCGTGATAACTTTCAAGGTAGATATATTATGCAACGCCCGTTCAAAGGAGAAATAACTTGTGAGGTCGGTAAGGACTATGTCCAACAAGTTCGCGATAGGCAAGAAAGAGAAGCTAGAAATTTAGCAAATTTAACTGGCTGGAAATACTCGGATATTTGGGCAAAAATAGAGCTGTTTAACCCACCTGTAGAGATACCAAATTGGTGGCAGAGGGTATTTAAGAAGCCTTAATTAGTTTTGCTGCTGGCATGGATAGGCTCGAGCTTATTGCAATAGGCTCGAGCCTGTTTTTATAACGGGTTAAACTGAATCTAAAAATACTAATTATTATTTTAAAAAAGCAAATAGCAGTCTAAAAATGTTGAAATTCAGCTTATTTTTTTGCTGTAACTGCTCTATTGCTCCTAAGCAAATTTGTAGATAAACCCCAATTAGGTTATTATTTCACTCAGGATATGAAATAGTTAACATTTTGGGGGGCAAAATGCGTAATTTTTATAATTTTAGTAGTTTCTTGCTTTTGGTTTTTATATTGCTTTCTTGTAGTCCTACAAAAAAGCCTGATATTGATAATCCACCAATTTCTTATAATGCCAGAATTGGTGACAAAGTTTGGCAAGATAGCAATGCAGACGGCATAAAACAAAAACCCGAAGCAGGTTTTGCAAATGTGAAAATAAACCTTTACGAAGATAAAAATAATGATGGTAGAGCTGATTCTGGCATTATTAAAAGCACTCTTAGTGATGTCGGTGGATATTATCAGTTTAGAGACTTAAACCCTAATATCAACGATTTAGTTGAGGTTGTAGCACCAGCAGGCTATGAGTTTTCTAAAAAGCACAACCCTTTAGCTAAAAATAAAGATTATGACTCAGACATAAACCCCAATACCGCTTTTAGTGATAGCATAAATTTGGAAGATAAATACTTTTATTGGATTGATGCTGCTTTAAAAGAAAAGAAAATAGACAGCGATAAGATGGCAAGCGTTGGCGATAAGGTTTGGTTAGATGAAAATCGAGATGCTGTAAAACAAAGCTCTGAGCCTGGTTTGGCAAATATAGAAATACACCTTTGGCAAGGCAGCAATAAACCAGAAGATAAAATTGCTAGCACCAAAACCGATAGCCTTGGCTATTATCGCTTTGATAATTTGAATCCAGATTTAGATTACTATTTAGAAATAGTACTAGCTTCTGACTACCAGCTTTCTAGGCAACATAATCCAGCAGCAAGTGGAAGAGATTGGGATTCTGACTTTAACCCAGAAACTTGGACAACTGAGCGTTTGGATTTGGAACGCGGCAAACATAATTATTGGCTAGGTGATGCAGGATTATATAAAGATGATTCACCATTAGAGCCACCTTGTGAAGATGATGAAGCTTGTAATTTTTAGCTTGTAATTTTTAGTTTGTAATTCTGCTTTAGCCATATGCTTGCCAAGATAGCGGTTTTTTTGGTTTGTGCTACTCATATCCTCTCAATTTTGTTTAATTTGTCAATTTCCCATTTTTTGGGGTTGTTGA
>CAMZLP010000068.1 GCA_947311535.1 uncultured Deinococcota bacterium
ATAAGGGGGAAATAATAGGATATAAATTATGTTTATGAAGCGATATAGTAATCAGATAAGCAATTTTGAAGCGAAATATGCTTCTTTTCAACCTAGTTTTAAACTTGAATCTTACCATCCCCTAAATTTTGGACGCACCCTTTCCTATTTAAGCTAAAAGTATTACCGCCTATACCAAAGCAAAGAAAAATATAGCTTTGAACGGAAAAACTAAAAAGAAGGTGAAAAGGGATGAGTGGAAAGGATAAAGGATATTTTTTTTCCTCATTCTTAATTTCTAATTCTAGCTCCTTAACTTTATACTTTCTTTATATTTGTAATTTAAACTAGGATTATGAACAAGGAGTTACTATGCAATTAGGTCAATATAACGAATTAGCAGATTTTAACCATGCTTTTACTTTTAAAAATGATAGCCAGTTTTCGGTTTTAGAACAAAATGCATCTTTAATTAACGCAGTTACAACAAAAAGAGAATTTAAAAAAGGCGAATATCTATTTCATATAAATGATCCAGCTACCGAATTGTTTATTGTGAGCAAGGGGCAAATTAAATTATTAAAAACTCTTGCCAATGGCAATGAGAGCATATTTGCAATTATTGGCAAAGATAGCTTTGTGGGAGCTGCTTTTTTATCACCACTTGCCTACTACCGAATAGATGCTATTGCGCTTGAAGATACAATGGTTCGCTCTTTAACAAAGCAGCATTTTTTAAAACTTATTCGTAATAATCCTGAACTTATGATTGCTTATACCGAAAGTCTAACAGGGCAACTATTTTCTGCTTGGGAGCAGCTAAGCAGCAGCTATTCACCTGTTAAAATACGTTTGGCTCAAGTCTTAATTGAGCTGGCTCAAAAGTTTGGTAAGCCGTCAAATGAATGGGCACTAATAGATACTAACCTTAACCATAATGCCATAGCCGCACTTGTTAGCTCTACTAGGGTTAGTGTAACAACAGCAATGGCAGAACTTCGTAAACTTGGCTTTGTAGAGGGCTCACGTGGTAAATATAAGATAAAGATTTTAGATTTACAAATCTTAGTTGACGATTTAATATGAATCTAGCAATTTTATGAAACATGTTCTTAATTTTGTAAAACCTATGCGGAATGTAATTTAAGAATTAATTAGCAAGAAGGCTAAAGAATGCCTAAAAACGATAATTGAAATGTGGATAGTCTTTGGCCTTATATGTCGTGAAAATGCTAATAATAATTTTAGGAGTAAAGCAAATGACTTATCTAATTTCTAAATATCAATACAAAAACAACTTGGCTAAAGTAGTTAATAAAACCGCAGTAGTTTTATTTATCCTCTATTCTTTGCTTATGGCAAATTCACAAACCCAAAAACCCAATCATCTTATCGATGAAAAAAGCCCTTACCTTTTACAGCATGCTTATAATCCTATCGAATGGTATCCATGGGGTGAAGAGGCCTTTGCCAAAGCCAGAGCAGAAAATAAGCCAATACTTTTATCAATTGGCTATTCTACCTGCCACTGGTGCCACGTTATGGAAGAAGAAAGCTACAGTGATGATGAAGTTGCCGCAGTTTTAAATGATGCTTTTGTAGCCATAAAAGTAGATAGGGAAGAACGACCAGATATTGACGCAATATATATGAATGTGGCTATTTTGATGAATGGTCGAGGCGGTTGGCCACTAAATATCATAATGACGCCCGAGCAAAAACCATTTTTTGCAGCTACTTATATCCCCAAAGAAGATAGATTTGGCAATATGGGCTTAATCTCCCTAGCGAAACAAGTAAAAGGTCTTTGGCAAAATGAACCAGAACGAATTTTAGAATTCTCTGATAATTTGCTTAATAGTTTGCAAAATCAACAACAAGGCTCTGCCGGGCAAAGTATTGGCGCTGCTGTTTTAGATACTGCTTACAATAATCTTAGCAGCCGTTTTGACCCAGAATTTGGTGGTTTTGCCGATAGTGTTAAATTTCCGAGCCCGCATAATCTATTATTTTTACTGCGCTATTACCATCGTAATGGCGATGCTCAGGCGCTAAACATGGTAGAAATAACCCTGCAAGCCATGCGTAATGGCGGTATTTATGATCACCTTGGCTATGGTTTTCATCGTTATTCTACCGATCAAAAATGGCTAATACCACATTTTGAGAAAATGCTCTATGACCAAGCCATGTTGGCAATTGCTTATACAGAAGCTTATCAAATTACCAAAAAACCCATTTACAAACAAACTGCCGAAGAGATTTTTAGCTATGTTCTAAGGGACATGCACGATGTACTAGGTGGTTTTTATTCGGCAGAAGATGCTGATAGCGAAGGTGAAGAAGGCACGTTTTATCTTTGGACGCTTAAAGAATTAAGCGAGATATTATCGAACGATGATGTAGGATTTTTGATTGATAATTTTGACCTAAGCCAAGATGGTAATTTTTTTGAAGCGCCGAGTACCGAGCTAACTGGCAAAACTATCTTGCACCCAAGCAAAGACTTAAATGCTGCTGAATTAAAAAAATGGCAGGGAATCCAAAGACTTTTATTTGAACACCGAGAGGCTCGTATTCATCCTTATAAAGATAATAAAGTCTTAACCGATTGGAACGGCCTTATGATAGTGGCTTTAGCAAAAGCGGCTCGAGCCTTTAGTAATCAAAGCTATCAAAAAGAAGCCACCAAGACCGCAGATTTTATACTTGAATATTTAAAAGATTCAGACGGCAATTTACTACACCGCTACCGCGAGGGTGAATCAGGCATTCAGGCAACTTTGGACGACTACGCATTTTTAATTTGGGGGCTACAAGAACTCTATGAAGCTAATTTTGAGGTCAAATATCTAAAAGAAGCCAAAGAACTTAGCGATACTATGTTGGAATCATTTTGGGATAGTGAGTACGGCGGGCTATTTTTAACGGCTAATAACGCCGAAGAATTATTGCTAAGACCCAAAGAAATTTATGATGGGGCTATACCATCTGGCAATTCTGTGGCTACTTTGGCTTTATTGCGTTTGGCCAGAAGCTTAGGAATAGTTGACTATGAAATAAAAGCAGCTGAACTATCAGGTGCATTTTCTTCGCAAGTTTTAGCTAATCCTGCTGGTCATACATTTTTATTGTCTGCTCTAGATTTTGTTTTTGATAATTCTTATGAGCTGGTTATTTCTGGTGATTATAATGATGCTGCCACCCAAAATATGATTGAACTAGTAAGAGCTGAATACCTACCTAATAAGGTTGTGCTTTTTAGGCCTTTGGGCAAAGAGCCAGAGATTGTAAATTTGGCTACTTATACCAGATACCAATATCAAATAGAAGATAAAGCAACGGCCTATGTCTGCGAAAATCAAGTCTGTAATCAGCCTACCAATGATGCTGGGCTTATGCTCGAGCTTCTCCAAAATAAAAATTGAATGTAAGTTGAGTAAATAAGGAGGAAATTTATTTACCTAATCCTTAATTCCTAATTATTTTCTCCCCCAAACTCTATCCACCCAAGCCTTAGCCATAGGTGGCACATCATGCAGTTGGCATTTTATGCCAGATTTCTCAGCATCTTTAATAATTTGCTCCAAGGTCATAGCTGCACTCAAATCAATACGGCCAATACCTTCCAAATGAAAGTGAATACAGTTTACCTCGGGGTTCTGAGCAATAATTCTTAAAAATTCTTCTTCCATAATAGCTGCCGAGCCAAACCACATCACCCCATGAGGCTCAATATGCAAGCCATTACCATCTTGCCAAGATTTGTACATGAGGGTGCTTTCTCGGCGTAAATGCTGCAAAATAGACAAGCTTATACCAGCTAATACCGCTAGTTCAATCTCGGGTGCTAAAGCCAAGGTTAGAAAAAATGTAATCCAAGCAATGCTGCCTTGGTGCTTGCTGTATTTATACAGTTGGATTAAATCAGATATTCTTACTAAACTTATTACCGAGGCAATAATAATAGCTGCCAAAACTGCTTTGGGCAAGCTAGCAAAGATACCTACAAATGGCAACATTGCCAAAACTGCCAAGCCAGTAATAAACCCACTCCAGCGGGTTTTTGCCCCAGCATTATAATTTACAGAACTCCGCGAAAAAGAAGCCCCAACCGGAAATCCACCAAATAGCCCCGAGGCAATATTAGCAGCTCCCTGAGCTATAAACTCTTGGTTGGGGTTCCAATGTTTTCTTTCTAAAGTAGCATAGGTTCTAGCAATAGAGGCAGCTTCTGAAAAGCCGACAATAGCTATAATTACTCCACCTATGAGCAATTTTTTAAGATAATGAAAAGGAAAGTCAAGATTGACTGTTGGTTTTAGAACTGGTATTTCACCAATTGTTGCCCCAGTGTAATGAAAGTATTTTGAAATTAATAAACCAAAAACAACAGCCAACAATACGCTAGGAAATAAAGGGTGAATACGTTTTCCTAATTGCACTATTGCTATGGTAGTAATTGTTAGTATTAGAGCGCCTAATTGCCATTCTTGAACGGCTACTAAGCTATAGAGAGTTTTATGCAAAATGCTGCCATCAATAGTTACCCCCAAAGCAGTAGGTATTTGCGAGGCTGTTATTAGTATCCCCGCAGCAGAAATAAAACCTGTAATTACAGGCTGTGACAGCAAATAAGCAATCTGCCCAAATTTTAAAAGCCCAATGGCTATTCTTACAATGCCAACAATAATAGCCAGTAGGCCAGCTGCTGCAACATAGCTAGGGCTGGCTATCTGGCTAAGTACTCCAAAGGTCAATAACGAGGTAGTAGCAACAGGCCCAGCCTGAATATAAGGAGAAG
Source organism: uncultured Deinococcota bacterium (assembly GCA_947311535.1). Classification (GTDB taxonomy): domain Bacteria; phylum Deinococcota; class Deinococci; order Deinococcales; family Trueperaceae; genus CAMZLP01. The sequence goes on from CAMZLP010000068.1 coordinate 4,784, forward strand.
ATGCAAAAAAAGCGGCTGCTAGTGTTGCAAAAGCCACAGCATAAAGCCCGGTATGTGCCGGCATGCCAGCAAGCTCGGCATAGGCCAAGGCTTGCGGTATGGCAATAAGGGCTACGCTTATGCCTGCTACAACGTCAGCAACAGCGATTCTTTTGCTGATTTTGTTCTGATTGTCGTTGGCCATTAGTTCTCCAGTATTAAAACGCCTGCTAGCTTAACAGACTTTTAAGAATAATACTAAGCTAAAGGCCCAGATGTCTTAAATCTTACGGGCTTAAGATTTTAATCATTATTTTATTGCTACAAAGCCCAAAATAGTCTCGGGGTATTTATCGGTTGCCAGCAAAAACCCTCTATCGTCCAATCTAACAATTCCTTCCCAATTTCTGGCAACAGCATCTATTAGTTCTAATTGGATTGGGCTCGAGCCACTAAGAATTATCTGACCATCTTTATACTCTAATTCTAAAAGTCGCTCTACTTGCTCATTTTTGCTGTGGCTGTTGCCCTGCCCAAACTCTGCTGCAATTGGCTCATTGTCACTATAAAGGTCGCTATCACCAGGATAGAAATAATTTATTACCCAAAACCTATTATTTTCATCAATTTGAGTGCTATCGGTAATTCGGTATTCTATCCTAGGGAATTCAGCAGTTTGCAAGATTTCTAAATCCGTAGCAAATTCATGAGCTTTGGGTTGGCTGTTTACGTCTTTACCATTTGCTTCAAAGATGCTTATTATCTTATTGTCTACTATTAAGATAGCCTCATCAGATTGATTTCTTAAGTTTACCGGTGGAACAATTTCGCTAAGTTTGTTAGTATTTAGAATAATTGCACTCAAGTCTTCTGCAATTGTAGCTGCCAAGAAATAAGAGCGCATACCATTTTTAGTATTTGCTTCTATATTTAAATAGATATTATTATCACTAAAAGCAATAGCTTCAAAACCTTCATAACCGTCAATGTCTTTAGGCAAAGTTTTTAAATCAATTGGGATTTTAATTGGCTCTAATGCTTTTGTAGTTTTATTGTCCAAAAACTCTTTAATATCTTTTTTGGCAATTGCATACAAAAAACTCCCATTTCTAGCAAAATTAGGATATTGCGGTAATAGTATTAAATAGTCCTTATACCAAGCTAAGCCAGATATCTCAGAATTTCTATTGGCCAAATCTCCTAAAAGAGGAATGTTTTCTACGCGGTACTCTACTACTTGGCTATTTTTTTGGGCAATACTGCTGTTAAGCAGCAAGTTAATTTTGACTAAGTTGCCAGAACAAGCCGAAATTAGGCTAGTTAAAACTAAACTTAGGATTAAATATTTTTTTGTTTTCATAAATCAATACTACAATACTAAAGTTTTTAAGCAGCGTATGATTAAATACTAAGCATATGAGTCGTTATGAAGCTTTATTAATACGTGTGAGTCTTTTGTATCTTATTTTGACTGCTTCTTTTGGGTTTTCGTTTTATTTGTTTCCCAAATTAATTCCTTATTTTAGAACCAGCCATATTCATGCCGGAGTTTTAGGCTTTTTTTTATCAATGGTTATGGGGGTTGCCTACTGGATGATGCCACGCCCTAAGCAGCTAAAGCAAGAAAGATTAGAAGCCATTAGCTTTTACCTTTTAAATAGCGGTTTAGTATTAAGGCTTATCTTTGAACCTTGGTGGATTTATACCAGAGACCCAATGTTAAAGAATTTTGTTATTTTAAGTGCTTTTTTATTGCTCGCTACCGTAGTTGTATTTGCTATCGCCATGAATGCTCGAGTTGTTACCGCCAAAAAGATACTTGCTATACGGGCTGCAAAAAAAATAAAAAGCAATCACAAATAATTTTCAC
>CAMZLP010000069.1 GCA_947311535.1 uncultured Deinococcota bacterium
ATAACACCTCACAATTATCATCAACAACTAAGGCTTTGATATCAACACGTATTTCATTTATTCTTTAATTGATTACTTAGTTAATTTACTCAAACTATTTTTTACTAGCTAAATCCATCAATTCCTGAATTCTAGGAATTGATGGATTTAGCTAGTAAAAAATAGTTTGAGTAAATTAACTAAGTAATCAATTAAAGAATAAATGAAATACGTGTTGATATCAAAGCCTTAGTTGTTGATGATAATTGTGAGGTGTTAGTTGCAGATGAGGTAAGTATTGTTTTCTAAAATAATACTTACCTCATCTGACTGGAAAAAGAGTGTTGAAATATGGATAGTATTTACTTTATATGCTGTGAAATTGCTAATACTCTATGCTGCAGCAGTTTCATAACTCTTCAAAAACACTTTAGACTTTTCTGAAAGAGGAAGTTGTTTATTAGCTAATAGTTTTAAAACACCGTATACACGCTCTTTTGTATACAAATTACCAGAAAAGGTAAAAATGCTATCACTAAAGCTAATAATAATAAGCTCTGAAACAAGGCCTGAAAGAATATCTATCTTTTCGATTGAGCTGTAAGGTTTTGATTGCATAAAAAAAACTCTAAATTTAATGCCAGAATCAGTTAATATTAGTTTTGGGTTTGCATTATTATGCGATATAGAAAAGATAGCAGGTAGAAATTTAAAACTTCTAAATGAAGCCAAGATTTCAATATTAATTTCACCATTATCAACTTGTAAAGGAATTGTAGAGTTAGAAGCTTTTTTGATTCGTCTTTTTAAATAAATTATTATACCAATTACACTAGTTATAATAATAAATAGATTGATAACAATAAATAAAATAACTGTAGAAATTTGCATTTTGAGCCTTTCATAAAATAACTATAGCTAAAATAGTGTTAAGTTTGTAAATACTATTTTAGCTTTTGCATTTAGAACAGATAAGAGACGCAAATCTTGCGTCTCTAAATTTTAAAATTTGGGTAGATAGATTATTGAAAAATAAGCTCTGTTTATTTTTCAAAAGGTTTAGCAATGGCTTTGGGTGGCCGTGATTTACCAATAAAGCCAGCTAAAACTAACATTGTTAAAATAAATGGAATTGCTTGCACAATGGTTTGTGGTAACAATTTGCCGCCACCAAGCCAAGTCTCTATTGCTTGGAATGCCCCAAATAACAAGGTTGCACCAAGCACACCAAGTGGATGCCATTTGCCAAAAATAAGGGCGGCAAGGGCAATAAAACCACGCCCACCGGACATATTAGAAATAAATTGATTTAAGTTGCCAACGCTTAAATATGCACCAGCAAGACCAGCTAAAAAGCCAGATAAAACTACGCCATAATAGCGCATACGGCGGACATCAATACCAACGCTATCAGCGGCTTCTGGGTGCTCACCAACCGAGCGTAAACGCAGACCGAATGGGGTTCTAAAGACTACATACCAAACAACTGGTACTAAAATAAAAGCTAAATAGACAAGCGGGCTAAATTTAAAATCACCAAAGCCCCAAAGTGGTAAACGGAACTGAGTAGGCGCGCTACTTGATTTATTGGCATAAATACCTGTTAAGATTAATGCAGGTATGCCTACGGCCATTAAATTAATAGCAGTGCCAGAGATAATTTGGTCGGCTTTGTAGCGAATAGAAATAATTGCATGAATTAAGCCAATTAGACCGCCTACAAGTAGGCCTGCTAAAACACCTACCCATGGAACCCAAGCTAGGTTAGCATCAGGGTTAGTAGCTAAAATAAAAAACTCTAATCTTTCTGATGTTACGGCGGCTGCTAAGGCTCCAAAAAGGATTATGCCCTCAAGAGCAATATTAACTACTCCGCTGCGTTCGCTAAATAGACCACCCAAAGCTGCAAACAGTAAAGGTGTAGTTGCTCTTAGGGCAGAGCCAAATAGGGTTATAAAAAGTGCTAAGTCCATTATTTAGTCTCCAAATTGGTTTTGGGTTCATCTTCATCTTTTAAATCTTTAAAGCGGTTAATTGGGTTTACTATTGAGTCTGGTAAAAACCCCTTGGCAGCGATAAATAATACTACCAAGGCCAAAATCATACTTACAACATCACGAGTTAAACTACGATAAGTAACATTTAGGGCGATGCCACCGTTTTTTAATATACCAAATAGAAATGCTGATAAAACTACACCTAATGGCGTATTAGCACCTAAAAGAGCAACAGCAATACCATCAAAACCATCACCGGTAGGTAAAGATTGCCTGAGTGCAAATTCTTCTAAAGCACCACCTAAAACATAGTGGGTAGCGGTAAGACCAGCCAACATACCGCTTAGAGTCATAGCAAGGATTGTATTTTTGGCTATGCTTGCCCCACCGTATTCGGCAGCTTTGGGCGAAGGGCCTACTGCCCTTAGTTCGTAGCCCCATTTAGTGTGCCATAAAAAGTATTGAACTAATATTGCTGCCACAATAGCAATGATAAAGGCGAGATTTAGATTAGTTGCCGGGATTATTGTTTCGATAGCAGTAAACCCCAAGAGAGCCATTAGGCCATAGATTATTACTGCTAAAACAAGGCTGGCCAAAAGTTTTTGCCACAATTTTAAACGCCTTCGGGCTAAGATAATTAAAGCTAAAATAAAGCTTGCAATAGCTAAAATTAAAGCATAGTTGACATCTAATATTTTTTCACTGCCGCTAGTAGCTGCGCTAGCTGGTAAAAAATCAGCTAATTGACCTAATTGGGCAGTTTCTTGGATTTCATAAGATTTGGGTTCGGAACCAGGAGCCTTAAAGGGCATATCAAATACAACGGAAGCATCATTAGGACGTGGAGAACCGAAGACAAAGACACCAATTAAGGCTACAACAGCGAACACAGCTAAACTAAGCCTAGCTGATTTTGACATTAATTTTGAGATGGCTGGAATACTGTTAAGAATAATTGCCAAGATTGCTAGAACTGCTAGAAAATAAATAATTCTTAGAGCAGATGGAGAAAATGTTAGTGCTGAAGATAACATAAATAAAAGCAAGGCCGAGGCTATGTAGTTCATAAGAATAGTATTAATGACTTCGTTGGCACCAAATCTAGCTTTTAGCCAACCTGGAATAGCACCCCAAAATGCACCTCCAAGAGCCGCGGCTATAACAGCCATTGGTAAAACTATAAAGCGAGGACCTGGCAAATAAAGGCCAGCTAACATGGCAAAAATAGCACCTAGTACCATTTGCCCCGGAGCACCGATATTAAAAAGACCTGCCTGAAAACCAAGAGCTACGGCTAGGCCTGTAAAAATAAGTGGGGTAG
>CAMZLP010000070.1 GCA_947311535.1 uncultured Deinococcota bacterium
ATTTCTAAGTAGCTATCTGATCTTTTGTTTATACTGTTATATACTGCTTTGAGGAATTGTTCTGTTTTTTTCATACACTATCAGTAACAATTCCTCTCCTTTTTGTCTAGTACTTTTGTCTTTTGAACTCTAAACTCAAGTGAATAACTAAGGCTGTGCTTCGCACATTGCCTATCGGAACATGACAACGTCAATAGGGAATAATTTTGTATCAATAAATTTTTTTGGATGGCTTTGTTGCTTTGATGGACATAGCCCAGCTACAAATTTTGTTTAGAGCCTACTTAAGCCCAGAAAAAATATAAAAACCTTGCTTGCCCATATTCTATTTATAAACTTTTTTAGCACCGGAATGACCACCAACATCTACAAGAGAGATAATTTGCAATTCTTTTACACTATCTTCTTTTTCAGCATAGCGCCAGATAATACGTAAATTCCCAGTAACACGGCTACTAAACGCCTTATCGCCATCTATGGCTATTATCTTATGGCTTCTAAGTCGTTTATCTGTGGGGTTTTCAGCTAGGAGATCAAACAGAGCATCAAAAAGTTCTTCTAGTTCTTAATTTCGTTTGACAAGTTTAATATATTTTCGTAAGAATCTTTTTGTTTCTTGCAATATAAACATAAATAGGAAATATCTTTAATCAACATTCTCAGCAATTGCCTGCTTAAGATGAGCTTTAAAGTCTTTAAGATTCATTGCTTTCATAGCACCAGCAGCTCTTTCTTTATCAGCTTCATCTAAAGCTTCTTGCAATTCTATTTGTTGTCCTTCAGTCAGCTCCATAATAGGCAAACTATCTTCCCAACGTTTGCGTTTTTCTCGCCAAACTTTTCTATCTAGTTCAGCTAAGGACAGTTTAAAAAGCTCCGGCGTATCCAGAGTAGGGTATTCGGCCTTAACTCGCTTTAATGCAGCAGCGATATCGTCATTGATTGAAATTTTAACTAAACTAGCCATATATAACCATTATGGCCTATTATATGTATTTGTCAAGTAATAGCTAATCTTTGGGGCCAGTATTTAAAGCCTAATTACTAGAATTCATTAGCTTAAATATTGGCAATTCTATGGCGTTTGTAACGCTGTGGAAGGCCAAACTTAGTCTACAAATCTTTTTATTTCAGCTAATATTTATCTTCATAAAAAATAAACCCTTAGTAAATCTTTTTGAGTAAGATTTAATAGCTAATTAAAAACTGAATAATCTCCTGAAAACTGTGTATTTAATTGTATTTAAGAGATTACCCAAGGACTACAAAAAAAAGATATAGTTGCGCTAATTGATAAGGAGATATTATGAACAATATGATGTCCAAGCAAGAACTCAATGATTTCTATCTGCTCGAGCCTATGTACACGACCGAGGAAAAATTAATTCGCGACAGCGTAAGAGAATTTGTAAAGTTAGAAATTTTAGATAATATCGGAGACTGGTGGCAAGACGGTTATTTTCCGCCAGAATTGCCAAAAAAGTTCGGTGATTTGGGTGTTTTAGGGGTAACAATCCCCGAAAAATATGGCGGTCTAGGAGCCAGCTACACCGCTTATGGCTTGATAAATAGAGAGCTAGAATACGGTGACTCTGGCATGCGCTCTTTTGTTAGCGTGCAATCTAGCTTGGTCATGTATCCAATTTATGAATATGGCTCTGAAAAATTACGAATGAAATGGCTACCTCGATTGGTATCCGGTGAAGCAATTGGTTGTTTCGGCTTAACCGAGCCAGACGCAGGCAGTGACCCAGGTAGCATGCAAACCAAAGTCAAAAAAGTTGGTAATGACTATGTAATAAATGGTGTAAAACGTTGGATTACCAATGGCAGCGTAGCTGATGTAGCTATTATCTGGGCTCGCAGCGAAGATGATGGACGAATCCATGGTTTTGCTGTTGATACCAAAACCGAGGGCTTTAGTACAGTTGATATTAAAACCAAAGTTTCACTGCGTGCTTCTGTTACCTCTGAATTGTATTTGGACGATGTAGTAGTAAAAGCCGAGGATAAGCTTGAAACTGCCATCGGTTTAAAAGCTCCGCTTTCTTGCCTTAATCAGGCCCGTTATGGCATTGCTTGGGGGGTTTTAGGAGCTGGCTTTTATTCTTTAGAAGAAGCTTCTAACTATGTGCAAGACAGAATAATATTTGGCGAGCCACTAGCCAGCAAGCAACTAATTCAATCTAAATTAGCAGATATGATGGCCGACCTAACCAAAGGTAGCTTGTTAGCTTTTCAATTAGGCAAGATAAAAGAACAAGGCAAAGACATACCAGCTCGAGTCTCTTTGGCTAAAAGAGATAACACCCGCGCTGCAATTAAGGCTACCCGTGAAGCACGTGATATATTAGGTGCTAACGGCATAACAACCGAGTATGGCAGCATAAGGCACATGCTAAACCTAGAGAGTGTAATCACTTATGAAGGTGCTGACAGCGTACATACTTTGGTACTAGGTCAAGCTATTACTGGTATAAAAGCCTATTAATACCGAACCTAAGAAAGCTATTCTTTTTTGTTATTTCAACTTATATATAATGATAAGGGATAAAGTCTTAGACTGCGAAGCTCTAAAAAATTGATTGAGAAAATACTCTTTATAAGAGAAGTATTTAATTGAATTTGATAGAATTTACAAAAAGAGAATTTGAAGTGGATTTTCATTTTAAATTCTTTTTTTATACAAATATGAAAAACCAAATATAAACCAGCAAATAATACTGCTAGACTACTACTTTAGGAGTTTTATCATGAAATATCTTAGCATTATTTTAATTGTCCTTAGCTTGGGTTTGGCATCTTGCACAAGCAAAGAAGTAACTCACAAACCCAACACCGTAGTACTAAATGAAGTCTTTAATTTAATAAATCAGGCTCGAGCCGAAGCACGATTATGTGGTACAAAAAGTTTTCTGGCTGTTCCAAAACTAAGTTACAATAATCTACTTGCCAAATCAGCTCAAAACCACAGCGTTGATATGAATGATGCTGACGTTCTTTCCCACCTTAGCCCAGCTAATTCAAAATACTATAGTGCTGGTGCAACTGCCATACAAAGAATCCAAAAAGAGGGTTATCAACCCATCTTAATCGCTGAAAATATTGCTCATAATCAACTAACCGCCGAAGAACTAGTTGCCGATTGGTTGGCTAGTCCAAGCCATTGTGCATCAATTATGAATAGCACTATTACCGAAACCGGCTTAGGTCATTCAGGAACATATTGGACTCAAGATTTTGCAAAACCTCAGTAAACTATACTAAAGCTCCTACCTCTAACTAACAGCCAGGCAATAATTAGCTCTTAAGATAGCAAAATCTAAGTAGTTGGTATTTAAAGCTCCTACACCTATCTAACAGTTTAGCAAAAATTAACTGATAAGATAGCTAAATGTCTAAGCCAGAACAAGAACAGCAGAATTTAATTGGTGATATATCTACCCCAGAACAAGACGGATTAAAACCAGAACACAAAGAGTTCCAAACCGAGCAAGTTCTTACCATAGTTACAGGGCACTTTTTTCATGATAGCTATAGTGCATTTTTTGCACCGCTTCTGCCCTATTTACGAGATAAACTAAGTATTAATTATGAACAAGCTGGCTTGCTCGGGCTTGTATTTTCTCTACCGGGCTTATTAAATCCATTTATTGGCCTATTGGCTGATAAAATCAGTTTGCGCTATTTTGTTATTTTTACGCCTGCAATTACAGGCACACTAATGAGCCTGCTTGGTCTTGCTCCTAGTTATTTGGCTCTTATATTTATTTTAATTGCCGCTGGGATTAGTGTCGCTAGCTTTCATTCTCCTGCCCCTGCCATGGTTGCCGAGATCTCTGGTAACCGTATTGGCACCGGTATGGGTGTATTTATGGCTGGTGGTGAGCTAGGTAGGACTATAGGTCCATTGGTTGTCGCTTATGGCATAGAGTGGTTTGGGTTGGGCGGTATTTGGCGGCTAGCCCTAATAGGTTGGATAGTTTCGGTAGTACTATTTTTTAGACTACGCAAAATACCAGCTTCTACAAAACCAAAGGGTTTTTTGCCCTGGGCTAAGGCTAAAAAGATATTCCCGATATTAGCCATAATTGTTGTTGGCAGGACATTTATGAGAGGGGCTATTTCAACTTTTTTACCTACTTATATTTTTGATGTGTTTCACACTAGTGAAAAATTCGCAGCTTTTTCATTTAGTATTTTACAAGCAGCAGGGGTAATAGGGGTCCTTTTAGTAGGGGGTTTTTCTGATAGGATAGGTCGAAAGCCCTTGTTGTTATTTCTTTTGACAGTCTCACCCATTATCCTTTTTTTACTAACTATTAGCTCAGAGCAATTTATTATTCCACTGTTAATTTTATTGGGTTTTAGTGCTTTATCGGTTATGCCAATTCTATTGGCTATTGTTCAAGAGCAATTTAGCGATAATCGGGCCTTAGCCAATGGTAGCTTTTTGGCATTAAATTTTGTATCTTCGGCTATTGGAATATGGTTTTTGGGTGGGATTGCAGAACTTATGGGACTTAAAATTAGCTTTACTATTGCTGCTTTGGTTGCTTTGATAACTGTGCCTGCGGTTTTCTTTTTACCATCTAAAGATTAGATTTTATTATTTTTTCTTCTGTGACTATATAGTTCATTGCTATATCAAAACTAGTACTGGGTAAGCTCTTAAAGATTAAGGCTCGAGCCGATACCCCCAAAAACGTAGCTTGCGGCATAGTCTTTAGTAATCTATCATAATAGCCCATGCCATAGCCCAAACGATTACCAGAATTATCAAAAGCCAAGGCTGGTACTAATACCAAATCAATTAGTTTTGGCTCAACAGTAGCAGAGCTAGCCACTGGCTGCCAATAGCCATAGTTGTGCTGCTCTAAAGTACTAGTTGAGCTATGAATACTAAGCCCTAAACTGCTAGGAATAAGTGTACGAGTCAAATAAAAGGCTTTGTTATCAGCTTCTAAAGCAGACAAATCAAACTCATGGCCAAAAGCAAAATAAGTCAAAATATTCTTGGCATTTTGATACTTATCCCAAGCCCTAATATTATTTACTATTTCTGAAGAAACAAGCTTAGTATTTGCTAAATTACGAATTTCTTTAGCAATTTTGCGATACTCATCTTTAGTATTTTTTGGCACTATATTTTTAGATTGCTATCTCTTGGCTAAACTTCTCTCTACCTAAAATATCAATATAAATCTTATCATCAAGCTTTAAAACCGCATATGATAGTTCTTGTTCTTCTGAATCTCTAAAAGGGGTCAGAGCAGTAATGGTGCAATAAGGTATACCATTAACTTCAGAAATTTTATTTTGATGTAAATGCCCACTGAGCACCAGTTTAACCTTGCCAGATTTTTCAATAATTTTCCTAGCTTCATCAGAGCCTTCAGAATAAGCTTCAGAAATATCATCACTAAAAAACCGATTCTCTGGTAATTTACCCTCATCTAAAGGTTGATGGGTAAAAATTATCTTAGGTAAATTATTAGCAGCCAATTCTCTTTCTAACCAGTTAAGAGCAAAATTATCTAAATTTCCTCCAACGCTGCTGTCATAAGAGCTAAGAAACAAAAAATGCCAGTCAGACATAGTAATACTATGGTTAGTAAGAGTTGTTCCCAATATTTTCTCTTGCTTTTGCACATCTAAAATATCACAATTACCCAAAATATGATGCCTTGGCATACGAATATTTCTAAATATAAGTGCCAACTCTTTTAAACAGGCTCTGGCATCGGCAGTTTTTTCATCATTAAGCCTATCTCCTAAATCAACTAAAAGATCAAAATTCTCATTTTCAATCTTATCTAGGCTAGCCTGAAGCAAATCCAAACCCAAGTTTCCTGCGGTTTGAGTTTTTTGGTCTAATCCATAATGTATATCGGTTACTACTGCTATTTTCAACATCGCTAACATGATAACCCAAAAGTCTTAAGTTATTCGTATCAACCCTTTTGATAAAAAACAACGCATAATAGTAATTATGACAAAAACCAGTACCATTTTCCATATTATAGACAAGCGTTTCCATGCCATTAGCTCTGATGGGCAAAGAATAATGATTGATGGTGAGCAAATTGCCAAAACTGGCATGAGCCCAATGGATTTATTATTAAATGCTGTGGCTAGCTGCGCTGCCTTTGATATTGTTGAAATGATAAATAAAAAACGCCTAAATATAAACTCTTATAAAGTCGAAATAGTAGGCACTCGGCCCAAGACAATTCCGGCACCATATACCCATATCCACGCCAAACATATTTTTAATGTTGCAGGGCTAAAACAAAAAACTGCCGAAAGATTTGTTGATTTGGGCATGAATAAGTATTGCTCGGTAGCAGCTAGCCTAAAGGCTGAGATTAGTTTTGAGGTTGTGCTCGAGTCTAATCAATAAAAACCATATCTTGCATCAGCTTTTAGGACATTTATACTTGATTTATAAATGCTAAAATAACGACTATGGAAGATCTCAATCTTAACAATCCAGAATACTACTTCAACCGAGAGCTTTCTTGGCTAAAATTTAATGACCGTGTTTTAGAAGAAGCAATTGATGAAACTAACCCTCTTTTAGAACGGCTTAAATTCTTAGCAATATTTTCATCAAACTTAGATGAGTTTATGATGATTCGCTATGCTGGGCTAAAAGAGCAGGTTGCTGCAGCTGTCGATAAACGCACTGCCGACGGTATGACGCCCTTAGAACAGCTCCATGCTATTTCAGAGAAATTACATATTGTCATAGCAAAACATCGCCAAATATTAGATGAAGTTTTAAAAGAATTAGAACTACATGGCATAAAAATTGAAAAAATTGAAGATTTAGAAAAAAGAGACTTAAAATCTTTGAACAAGTTTTTTGATAAAGAAGTCTTCCCTATTCTTACTCCTTTGGCTATAGATGCTAGCCACCCGTTCCCGCGTTTGGCTAATCTGAGTTTCTCACTGCTATTAGAGCTTATAGAAACTCACAGTCAAGAAAAAAAGCTAGCAATAGTCCAAATTCCTAACGTATTGCCAAGGTTTTTTCGGCTTACTGGCAAACGGCCCAGATTTATTATTTTAGAGGATATTATAGAATCCAAAATTGAAAGTCTATTTCCGGGGCACCTGGTAAAACAAGTAAACGCTTTTAAGCTAACCAGAAATGCCGATATAGAAATTGCCGAGGACGAGGCTGATGATCTATTGCGTGTTATAGAAGATGGAGTTAGGCGAAGACGCTGGGGTGATGCAGTACGTTTATCGGTTGAGAAGAATATGCCAAAAAAATGGCGTAAGTTTTTGCAAAACACCCATAAACTCTCTAAAGATGACATATTTACCGTAAACACACTTAATATTAGTGATTTTATGCAGCTAGCTAGTATAGATGTTCCAGAATTACGAGATCCACCATTTATACAGCGAATGCCTAGCGAATACCGTAATAAAAATAGTATCTTTGATGCTATAAAAGCAAGTGATATATTATTGCATCATCCGTTTCATGCTTTTGATGCGGTCTTAGATTTAATAAATGAAGCGGCTAACGACCCAAACGTATTAGCAATTAAACAAACTCTATACCGAGTAGGTCCAAATTCTTTAATTGTAAAAGCTTTAGCCGAAGCGGCTGGCAACGGCAAATTAGTAACCGCTTTAGTAGAATTAAAAGCCAGATTTGACGAAGAGAATAATATTATTTGGGCCAAAGAATTAGAACGCTCGGGCGTGCATGTTGTTTATGGCTTTCCTAATTTAAAAACTCATTGTAAATCTTTGCTTATTATTCGCCGTGAAGGCAAAGATATAAGGCGCTACATGCATATTGGTACAGGTAATTATAACCCTGTTACTAGCAAACTCTATACTGATATGGGGATTTTAACTTGCGATGAAAGCTTAGCTGCGGATATTTCTGAACTATTTAACTACCTAACAGGATTTTCTAAGCAAACAACTTGGCGCAAATTATTAATTGCCCCAGTGAGCTTACGGACAGGGTTCTTGGAAGCAATAGAAAAAGAAATAGCCTTGGCAAATGCTGGCCAAGAGGGTCATATTATTGCCAAAATGAATTCGTTGGTTGACCCCCAAATGATAAGGGCTTTGTATAGAGCCTCGCAAGCAGGCATAAAAGTAGAGCTAAATATTAGAGGAATATGCTGCCTACGACCTGGTTTAGAGGACTTGAGTGAAAACATAAGTGTTCATTCTATAATTGGTAGATTCTTAGAGCACTCACGAATTTTTTATTTTAAACATGGCGGTGAAGATAATATTTACATTGGTTCAGCCGATTGGATGCCACGCAATTTGGATAGAAGGATTGAGGCCATAGCACCTATAGAAAACCCTAAGTTGAAACGTAAAATCATGCATATTTTAGATGTTTTGTTACGTGACAATGTCAAAACCAGAGTATTGCAATCTGATGGAGAATACGTATATAAGAAACGAACTCGAGGCCAACGCAAGTTAAATGCTCAGGAACGTCTGCTCGAGCTTTCTGTTAGGAGATTGTAAATTCATACTAAATGATGTTTTTTTCTTGGCTAAATTAAATTAAAATAAGTAATCGGAGGATAGAAATGGATAATTTCTCATTCAATAAAATGCTTTCTCAAAGCAGGCAAGTCTTAACAAAATCAAATGTAGCAAGTTTTGAGCAATACGAAAATGATGGTGGCTTAAAAGAAGCCTTAATATATATATCAATAGCAACCGTCATATCTGGGTTATTTGGACTTAGCAATGGTATTTCGGGTTTAATATCAAATATTATTACAACCCTAGTTGGTTTTGCTGCATTTACTTATATAGTGCATTTTATCGGCAATCAGCAAGGTGGTACTAGCACCTTAGATCAGGTTGCTTATAGCTTTGCCTTGTTTTGGGCACCGCTTTCAGTGCTATTTTCAGCAATAGTTTTTTTATTATTTATTACCATTGTTGGTATATTATTTATTCCAATTGTGGCAATAATTGCTTTGCTAGCCAATGTATACTATGCCTATTTGGCAGCCCAATCTAGCCTAAACCTAAATGAAAAATCCAAAATTTGGATAACATTAATTGTAGCTTCACTTGCATGGCTAGTAGTGCAGTCATCAGTTAGCAAGTTTTTCTAATGAATAATTTAAGAAGAGTATTAATCTAGCTATCATAAATATTTAGCCCGATAGCTTTTTCACAAAAGACAATAGGACAGTGAAATTCTTTAGGAGGCGTAAGCGGGTAGCATCATGTACCACCACAAAACCAAGTTTACTCGCTAAACTTATACCCTAGCCAAATAAGCTTGTAACAAAATAAGAAAAACCTTATCTTAGTCCCCATAAATCAGCTTTACAAACTCTTGTATATCCAAGGGGTTTAACCCTCGACTAATTGCTAAATCTTTGCCCAGCTTCAGATTTAGCAACAAAGTTAAACATTTGTTTGGATTTGATATTAGAAGTTTATAGCTTTATTGGCATGAGTCATGAACTTGTAAGAATTAAAAATGTATACAACATAGTAAGTTGTGTATACAACCTTATAGATAATTTACTTAAGCAAGTTGTAGTATTAATTCAGCATAAGTCCAAACTGTGCTAACATATATGGCAGATATTACTTTATTAGGCTATAATCCTTACCAACCTTGTTTAATAAGGTAGATTTACAAATTTGCTTATGATTAGTAACCAAAAAGGAGATTTATAATGAGTAACGAAAGTTTAGCCAAACGCAGAGCAAAATATGTTGCTAAAGCTGCTTATAGCGTACATCCATTTTACCCAGAACGTGCCCAAGGCTCTTATGTTTGGGATGCCGATGGCAAAAAATACTTAGACTGGAGTGTTGGCATTGCTGTAATGAACGTTGGCCATACCCACCCAAAAGTAATTGATGCTGTAAAAAAGCAAGCAGAAAAATTTCAGCATATCTGTTTTGCAGTTGGTATGAATGAAACATATATTCAACTTGCCGAAAAGCTAAATGAGATTTCAGCTGGTGATACTCCTAAAAAGACATTTTTAGTAAATTCTGGCGCTGAAGCCGTAGAAAATGCTATTAAAATTGCCCGTTTATATACCAAAAGGAAAAGCATAATCACCTTTACAAGAGCTTTCCATGGCCGTACTCATATGGCACTATCTTTAACCGATAAAGCCCACCCATACAAAGCTGGCTTTGCTCCGCGCGCTGCCGAGATTTACCGTGCTCAATATCCATATTGTTATCGCAATCCTTGGGGTGCAAAAAATGAGCAAGAATGTGCAGATAAAGCACTTGCTGCCTTAAAAGAACAAGTTAAATACTCTATCGGTGAAGAAGAGATAGCTGCATTTATTATTGAACCAATAGCTGGTGAAGGTGGCTTTATACCTGCTCCAGAATCATTTTTACGTGGTTTAGCAGAATATGCCAAAGAAATTGGTGCTCTTTGGATTGATGACGAAGTACAAGCTGGTATCGGCAGAACTGGCAAATGGTGGACTGTTGATCACTATGAGGGTTTAGAGCCAGATTTAGTGACTGCAGCTAAAGCACTTTCTAGCGGCTTTCCGTTATCGGCAGTAATTGGCAAAGATTACATCATGGATAAAATTGAAGGTGGGCAACTTGGCTCTACCTTTGGTGGTAATCCAACCGCAATTGCGGCATCTTTGGCAACCTTAGAAGTAATAGAAGAAGAAAACTTATTAGAGCGTGCTTTAGAAATAGGTGCAGTGTTAAAAGAGCATTTACACAAACTACAAGCAAAATATAGCCAAATAGGTGATGTACGTGGAATTGGTGCAATGATTGCACTAGAAGTTGTAAAAGATGCTGATAAAACCCCATTCCCAGAAGCTGTTGATAAAATGGTTGATCATGCTAGGGATAATGGCCTAATATTATTACCAACAGGCACATATGGTAATAATATTCGCTTATTACCACCAATTAACATGAGTGATGCAGAGCTAAAAGAAGGTTTAGAAAAGTTAACAGCAGCAATAGAATTTGCACTTGATGCTGTAACTGCCTAAAAACAAAGATAACACAAAGCTCAAAATATGCTTTAGATATTTTGAGCTTTTTTATTGCTAGAATATCTAAGTGTCTGAGAATATTAAAAGTTTTTTTGTTGGTTCTTATAATTATAGCCTTTGGTCTCAAACGGCTAATGGTAATGGTATTTCAGTTGCAGAGCTAGATACAAGTAGCGGCGAGATGCAGCTGGTAAATTCGTTTACAAAAATCAAAAATCCGTCTTATTTGGCGGTTAAAGATAATATTTTATATGCAGTAGAAGAAACTCCGCAAGATTTAAAACCTAGATTATGCGCTTTTTTAATTAAAAAGAATTGCCTAGAATCAATTAATTCTCAAAGGCTAAAAGGTAGTTCAGCTTGTCATATTAGTATAAATAGTAGCAAAAGCAAATTGGCAGTTTCTAATTACTCCTCGGCTAGCCTCGAGCTTTTTCAATTGCTAGATGATGGCTCTATTGCTAATCGAATCAAAGAAGTTAGACATAGTGGCAAAAGCATTAATAAAAAAAGACAAGAAGCCTCTCATATCCACTCATCAGTATTTACTACTGATGACAGCTATTTACTAGTAGCAGATTTAGGAATCGACCAAGTTGTTATTTATAAAGATGATGGCAATCTTATTCAAAAACTCATTTTACCAGCTGGTTCTGGGCCAAGGCATTTGACTTGGCATAAGAACAATAAATATCTATTTATTATTAACGAACTAAATAATACTATTAGCATTTGTCTGTTTAAAAATGGAAGCGTAGAAATTATTGATACAATTTCTACACTTGCTCATGAATTTAGCAATGAAAGCTATGCATCTGCTATCAAATTGCATCCAAATGGCAATTATTTATATGCTTCTAACCGTGGCGAAGATAGTATCACAGTTTTTAATTTTGATGAGCAGAATAGTTCTTTAAAACTAATTCAAACAATAAGCAGCCAAGGTAAATTTCCAAGAGATATAGAGCTTTCTGATGACGGACAAATGCTTTTAGTAGCTAATCAAAATAGTAATAATATTTATAGCTATTTTGTAAATAAGCAAACTGGTCTTTTAAGTAAAACTGGTCAAGGCTTAAGCTTAGGTACGCCTGTTTGCATTGTATTTTAAGATTGGCGGCTAACCCTAAGCTCTATGACAAGCTAAGTACAGACAAACTTAAAGAAATTGTTTTTTGATATACTAATAAAATGAATAAGACCTTCAAACTTGCCCCGTCCATCTTATCTGCCGATTTTGCAAATTTAGGCGCAGATTTACACAAAATAGAAGTAGCAGGTGCAAACTTAGTACATGTTGATGTAATGGATGGTAGCTTTGTACCTAATATCAGCATTGGGCCATTGCTTGTAGAGGCTTGTAAGCGCTCAACAATTTTACCGCTTGATGTACACTTAATGATTGTTCAACCAGAAAAATATATCAAGGCCTTTGCAGATGCAGGTGCTGATATAATAACAGTTCATGCAGAATCAACAACTCATTTACATCGTACATTACAGCTTATAAAAGATGTCAATGTTGGCGTGGGCTTAGCGGTCAATCCATTAACTCCTTTAAACGTAGTATTAGAAGCCTTGCCCTATTTAGACCTTGCTTTAATAATGTCGGTAAATCCTGGTTTTGGTGGACAAAAATTTATAAAACCTAGCCTAGACAGAATAGAAACCGTAGCTAATTGGATAAGTGATTTGGGTTTAGCTTGTGAAATTGAAGTTGATGGTGGCGTAAAGACAAATAATATCAAAGAGATTGTTAATGCTGGTGCTAATATATTAGTTGCTGGCAGTGCTGTATTTAATGAAAATAGCGTAGAGCAAAATATTAAAGATTTAAGACTTGCTGTAAAATAAAGAAATTTTATTGGCAACATATACACAAGATAAATAAAGCCCTAAGCCATCTCTTGAAATTTACCTAGCTTTCTAAACCTCTCATAACGCTGTTGCAATAGCTCTGCTTGGTCTAATTTATTAAGTTCAATTAGTTCTTCTTTTATCGCTTTAGCCACTGAATCTATAGCGGCTTGTGGGTCTTTGTGAGCCCCACCTAGTGGTTCTTCTATTATTCGATCAACAATATCTAATTCTAATAGATCTTTGGCAGTTAGCTTTAGTGCTTCGGCTGCTTTTTCGGCTTCGGCTGCATCTCGCCACAAAATAGCTGCACAAGATTCGGGTGAAATTACCGAATATATTGAGTTTTCTAAAATCAAAACCTTGTTAGCAACAGCAATAGCCAAAGCCCCGCCAGAGCCACCCTCGCCAATAACCACAGTTATTGCTGGGACAGTTAGCTCACTCATGCGTTGTATGCTCTCAGCAATAACCAAAGCCTGACCTCGTTCTTCGGCAGCTATCCCTGGATATGCTCCAATAGTGTCTACCAAAGTAATAACTGGTAATTTAAATTTATCAGCTAGAGCAAACATTCTTATAGCTTTACGGTAGCCGCTAGGGTGCATCATACCAAAATTGCGATGGATATTTTCTTTGGTATCTCGTCCTTTTTGCTGTGCCAAAACCATAACACTTTGGTCATTAAATTCTGCAATGCCTGATATTAGAGCTGGGTCTTCACCGAGTGCTCTGTCACCATGTAATTCATTAAAGTTTGTAAAAATCTTATCTATATAATCTAAGCCAGTAGGCCGGCCTGCTGCTCGAGCAACATGTACTCTTTGCCAGCGTGTGAGGTTTTCAAAAGACTCTTTTTTAAGCCTTTTTAGTCGTTTTTCTAAGAGCCCTATTTCTTCATAAAGATCCATGCCTTGCTCTTCGGCATATTTACGCATGTCAACGATTTTATCTTCTAAATCATCAATTGGTTTTTCAAATTGCAGGGACATGTTTCACCTTTATTGTAGTTCTATTTGCTAATAGCAAATTAATATATTTTGAAATCTTTTGTTTTAATTCTTTTCTATTTATTACATCATCTAACATGCCATTATTTAATAAAAACTCAGAACGTTGAAAACCTTCTGGTAGCTCTTGCTTTATGGTTTGTTCTATTACTCTTGGGCCTGCAAAAGCTATTAGGGCTTTTGGCTCGGCAACAATAATGTCACCTAAAGTTGCAAAGCTAGCCGTAGTACCGCCCGAGGTTGGGTCGGTAAGAATGCTAATAAAGGGTAATCTTTTAGATGCAAGAGCTGCCAATGACATTGTTGTTTTAGCCATTTGCATTAGTGAAAGCGCGCCTTCTTGCATACGCGCACCACCTGAGGCGGCAACTGTAATAAAAGCCCTTTCTTCTTCAGCTGCTCTTTCGGCGGCTCGAGCAATTTCTTCTCCAACCACAGAACCCATAGAGCCGCCATTAAAACTAAAATCCATTATAGCTATTGCCACTCTTTGATTATCCAAAAGGCCTGCACCTGTTAAAATTGCATCTGGGTATTTATGACTATCTTGGGCAGCTTTTATACGCTCTGGATATGTTTTTAAATCGACAAATCCTAAAGGGTCTACCGGCCCAATAGTGCCTGACCATTGCTCAAAGCTATCTTCATCAATTAACATTTCCATTCTATCATCTACAGGCATACGGTAATGATGATTGCAATCTGGGCAAAGATGTAGATTGGCTATAATATCCTTACGATAAACTTGATTTTCACAAGAATCACATTTAATCCAAAGCCCGCTGGGGCTTTTATCATCATCTTTACGATTAGGTTTTTTTCTTCTAAACCAACGGTCTAAAGCCATAAATCACCTTTGAATCAATCACTAAATAATTCTTTTTTCTCTTCTAGTTCTTTTTTTGTAGTCTCTGGTAGAGATGCGTTATCCGTACTAGGCCCCATATTACTACTGCCTATAAATATAGCACCTTCTTCGATATCTAAGATTCCTGCCCTTACATTACCTTCTAATTTACCACGTTTCCATATTTCTAAACGACCCTTGGCATCAATATTAGCCTTGACATGGCCAACTATTTTGACTTCATCAGCTTTTATGTATTCACCTTCAATTAAGCCGCTTTCAGCAACTTCAACAACACCATTAACATTTAAATTACCTTTAATAATGCCATGTATTTGAATACGCCCAGTAATATCAATATTTCCTTGCACGATAGTACCTTGGTCTATCAATGTAAAGCTTTCAGGGATTTCAACTTTGTTTTCTTTTTTCTTTCCACCAAACATTTTACCATCCTAAAATTCTTCTTAATTATTAAAAATTATATGTCTATCCAAGCTTTTAATCAAGATTTTATAAGCTTAACTGTTTAGATTTAGCTCTTTTAAATAACGAAAAACATTTTTGGGGTGGTATTCTGGGCTTTTTGTAGCTAGTTTTATATTGGGCATACGAGTAATAAGTTCTCTTAAGGCAGAGTTTAGCTCAAGCCTAGCCAGAGGAGCCCCAATACAAAAGTGCAGGCCCAAACCAAATGAAATATGAGGATTAGGATTTCTTTCAATATCAAAGGCTTCTGGTTTAGCAAAGACCTCTTCATCATGATTTGCCGAAGCATAAAATAAGCAGAGCTTCTCCCCCTTTTTCCAACTAACACTTTTATAATCCATATCTTCTAAAACGTATCTTTCAAAAAACTGCAAGGGGCTATCATAACGCAGCATTTCTTCTATGGCAGAATCTATCAAATTTATATCAGCTTTTAATTTATCAAATTGTTCTGGATACCTTAATAATGCATATACCCCGTTGCCAATTACATTTACTACCGCCTCGTGACCGGCATTTAAAAATAGAATTGCATTAGCTACAATCTCTGATTCTGAGATACGCTCGGGGTTAGTTTTATTTATTTCTACCAAGCGGCTTATTAAATCATCATTTGGGTTTTTGGATTTTTTAGCCATTAAATAGCGAATATAATCTGCAAAGCCTTGTGCTGCTTGTACTGCTTTTTGCTCAATCTCTTTAGTTTTTTCTGGCTCAAACATGCCTATAATGTCTTTAGACCAAGGAACTAGCTTACTTCTATCTGCTTCTGGTACACCCAAAAGCTCCGAAATAACTGTTACTGGTAGTATCTCGGCAAAATCAGTTATTAGGTTGAATTCTTTTTTGTCAATTATATTATCAACCATTTTTTTACTAATATCCTGAATTTTGGAACTTAATAGTCTAACGTGTTTAGGGGTAAATACTTCGTGAACGACCTGTCTTATCCGCGTGTGATCTGGAGGCTCGAGCTCGAGCAAACTGCCATCTTGGATAGCATCAAAAGCGGCATGTTCTGGATTGGGTGTAGTTATAAAGCGTTCATCTTTAAGATGATAAATAACCCTGCCCAAACGCTTATCACGCAAAAGGCTATTGATGTCTGCATAACGAGTGATTATCCATTTATCCCAATTTTCATAATAATAAATTGGGTTTTCTTGGCGCAATTCTTTATATTTGGGGTAGGGGTTTGCTAAAAAGCTAGCATCAGTAGGGTTGAATATTGGCATTGCTCAGTTTAACAAAAGTTTATAGCAATTAAATTATAGATATTTTTCTTGCAAAATTCCTCTAAGCTCCGTATGGTTCTTAGCAAAATAACCAATTCCATGTTTTTCATTAAATGAAATAGTCTTAAAGCCTGCATTTTGCCCACCTGCAATATCATCAATGCTGTTACCAATCATTAAGATTTCTGTTGGCTCAAAACCCAAGCGATTAGCGGTAATTTGAAATATTCCTTTTTTTGGTTTTCTTATAGCCACGTCTTTATCCGCTGAAACCACAATAGTTTTAAAATATTCTTCTATACCAACTGCTTTAATTGCACAACGCTGCATGTCGCTGGGGCCGTTGGTAATTATTGCTAAAGGCATCTGCTTTACTAATTCTAGAGTAGCTAAAGCCCCGTCTAATAATTTCATTTCAGAGCAATATTTTTGATTCATTAACTGGGCTGTGGATAATAACTCGCCTTGAGGTAAGTTTAGTTTTTGAGCGATATGCTCGAGCATATCCACCACATTCCAGCTTCCATCATTGGCTAGCAATTTACTAAACTCTTGAAAAGCTATCTCAAAATACTCCTGAGAAATACCTAAACTAGCAAATATCTCTCCCCCAAGTTGAGAAAAATCACCCTGATATTCTGCCAAAGTAGCATCAAAATCAAAACAAATCGCCTTAATCATAATTAAGAATAACCTATTTTCATTCTTCCAAGAGCTCAGAAATCCGAGATAAACAGCGATAATGTTTTTTAGCATAGGCAGTATTTATATAGCTATCATCAAATAATTCTGAGAGCTCAATATCAGCAGTCATTTTAAGCGAGATCTTAAGGTCATAGAGTTTATCTATAAAATGCACAAAGCGAAGAGCGTCTGTTTGCCAAGCAATTGTAGCAACATCATAGATATATAGGGCATCAATTTGCTTTAAGAATTTCAGATAATTAATTGGGTGATTATTTCTTAAAATATCAAACAATTCTGACCAAGAAGCCTTTAGTTTTTTTAGACTATCCTCTTGGCTTAAAATCGCATTGTTAAATTCTGAATTGGAATAAAGACTTGCTAGACTTTCTCTTTTTCTATAATCTGGACC
This sequence comes from uncultured Deinococcota bacterium, assembly GCA_947311535.1. Classification (GTDB taxonomy): domain Bacteria; phylum Deinococcota; class Deinococci; order Deinococcales; family Trueperaceae; genus CAMZLP01. The sequence continues at coordinate 17,550 of CAMZLP010000070.1, forward strand.
GTCAATTGACAAGAGTTCAAAGTTTTTAGCAATGCTCTGGATTTCACGCTTAAAATCTTCGGCATTAAACCTGCCCTGCCCTTGGGCTTCGGGCGCAGTGTTCGAAGTAGTAATCACCTTGGCATTTGTCACAAATACATCAGCCAAAAAGCTCTTTACAATCAGTGTGTTCCCAGGGTCATCTAGCTCAAATTCATCAATGCAATATAGTTGATAATTTCCCAATTCTTTTTTGGCACCTTGCCTGCCTAATACACCAATTAAATGCACTAGTTCTGAGAATGATAAATAGATTTTTTGAGCTTTAAAAGAATCGTAGGCAGCCGCCAAAAGATGAGTTTTGCCAACTCCAAAACCACCGTCCAGATATAATCCATTTGCCCTAAAAGGGGTTTTTTGCCAAGGCCATTTTGATTTGGCTCGAGCCTCTTGCCCTAAAAAACTCTGAACCCTGCCCAAGGCAATTTCTTGGCTGCTGTGGCTAGGTTTATAAGTGCTAAAGCTAGTCTTACCAAACCTAGGTGGGGGTACAAATTCTGGCTTAAGATTTTGTGAATAATCTAGATCTGAAAAACTAAGTATTTTTGGCACAAATTAAAAACTAACACAATCTAAGCAATTTGTCTGATAAATATCAGTTTTTTAGTCTAAAATCAAAGCTGCTGATAAGTCTAAATGTTAATATCTAAGAATGCCAGATTATATTAAATACATCCGTTCAAAAGTTGGTCATGACGAGATTTTCTTAGTCTTTGCTGGTGGAATTGCCAGTAATAACAGAGCTCAAGTATTGCTTCACCAACGCAGCAATTCAAAACTCTGGGTTTTATTTGCTGATCGTACTTGTTTAGCTCTGGCAATAAGTAGTGAGGCCATAGTACTAACTGCTGATCGTGCTTGGGCTAATCTTGATATTAAGGGCTTAAAAGTCCAACTAATAAGATAATCAGAAAAACCATAGATGAAAATACTCAATCGAACTAATTTTTTTAATAATGCCTACTTACTTCTTGCCCTAGCTGTACTATTCTGGGCAATCAACTTTGTTCTAGCTCGCTATATGCGTGCCGAAATACCACCCGTTGCCTTAGCATTTTGGCGTTGGGCGCTTGCTAGCCTGATATTATCAGCTTTTGCTTTTAAAAATCTTAAAAAAGACTGGCAGATTGTTAAAAACAACTTTGGCATTATCTTTGCACTGTCAGCGCTTGGAGTAGCTGCATTTAATACGCTCATTTATTCTGGCATGCAATACTCGGTTGCTATTAATGCAATTTTGTTGCAATCTGTCATGCCGGTAATGGTAGTTATATTATCCTTTTTATTTTTCAAACAAAAATTTAAGCCCTTACAAATTTTAGCAGTTGCTATTTCATTGTCAGGTGCAATATTTATAATAACTCAGGGCAATTTTGCTAATTTATTAGCGCTAAGTATTAATTATGGCGATAGGTTTTTTATATTAGCGGTACTTTGCTACGCTTTATATACAGTTCTTTTGCAAAAACGCCCAGCAATGCATCCGCTCAGTTTTTTGCTAATCACTTTTATAATTGGCACAAGCCTAATACTTCCTTTTTATATTTATGAGCACTTTGCCATTAGAGCAATCAAATTTAATTCTGCCAGCATTATTTCCATTCTTTATGTAGCCATTTTCCCCTCTATTATCTCATATCTATTTTATAACCGTGGCGTTGATTTAATAGGGGCAAATAAAGCCGCCCTCTTCTCTCATTTAATGCCAGTCTATGGCACAATTCTTTCAGTATTGGTTTTAGCTGAAAGTTTTTTTAGCTATCATCTTATAGGAATTGCCTTGATTCTTTTTGGAATTCTACTGATAAGCAAAAAATCTAGTCGTTAGAGATTTGAGCTTTGGCTTGATTAGCTAAATCTTTGTATTTTGCATTATCTGGTTTTAAACTGCCTGCTTTTTCATAAAACGTAAAAGCATCAATATAATTTTTTTGCTCATAAGATATCTTTGCCAAAGCCGCCCAAGCTTTATCGCTAGTGGCATCTAGGCCAATGATTTTTAAAAATTTTAATTTTGCCTGATAAATTTCAGCATTTTGATAAAGCTCGAGCCCAGCTTGATATATATCATCAATCTGGCTCAACTCTTCTTGCCTATTAGTGGCTAAGTTATATAAATATCGAGCAGAGTCATCTTCTTGAGAAGCTAAAATTGTCAGTGAGTAATTAAGTGATTTATTAATTTGATTTTGCTCATAAGCTATTCTGGCTGCCCACAAATAAGCATCTTTATCATAATCTGTTCGTGAGATTATATCTTCATAAATTTGCAAAGCTTGTAAGGGCTTTTCTTGAATATATTTAGCATAAGCTTGCTTTTGGGCAACTTGCTTATACAAAACAATATCATTGCCAGACAAAAAATTGCCCAAATCCAGATATTTTGTCCAAGCATTATAAGCTGGCCCATACCAATTAACATGGCTATACACTTCTGCCGAAAGCCTTAAACTAGCAGAATCTTCTGGGGCAATGCGTATGGCATCTTTTGACCAAGCAATAGCTTCTGCCCAAAGGGGCTTATCTGGAAAGTGGGTCTCATAAGTTGCTAAGGCCTGATTCATGGCAGCATTGCCGTTATTCAGGGCATCAGCCAAACTAACCGAACTTTCTTGGGCAAGCGATAAAAAAGAAAAGAGTAAAATAAAAATAAATTTCATAAAAATCCCTAAGACTACTTTAGCATCATTTTTTTTGAGCAAAGTGAAATCATAAGCTTTTTAGATATTCTAAAAACTTAGTAATTGCTTTGCCTCTATGGCTGACCAAGCGTTTTTCTGCTTTAGTAGCTTGGGCAAAGGTCTTTTTTAGTTCAAAGCTATAAAAAATTGGGTCATAGCCAAAGCCTGCTTGACCTTTAGGGTCATGAATAATTTCTCCGTGTACTTCGCCAGCGAAGGCTTTATGTGGCAAATTTGGCTGGGTAAAAACTAAAGACGTTACAAACTTGGCAGTTCGATCTGATTTATCTTTGAGCTTTTCTAGTAGGTATTCATTTCTTAAACTACTATCACTAAGTCCACCATATCTAGCTGAAAATATACCAGGCTCGTTATTTAAGGCAGTAAGCTCGAGCCCAGAGTCATCAGCAAGAGCATTTAAACCTGTTAGTTGAGTAATGAAATTGGCCTTAATTAAAGAATTCTCTTCATAGCTTGAGCCTGTCTCTTCTGGCATCTCGGCTATATCAAAATCAAATGTAGATAGCAAATCAATACTTAAGCCTGCAAAAGCATCTCTAAATTCAACTATCTTACTTTTGTTAGCAGTTGCTAAAACCAACTTCACTTTAGCTGTGGCCGCACAGTTTCAAAAATATCTTTTATGCCAGATATACCCATATAAACTAGTTCAAAATATTCTTCTACATTCACAGGGTCCGCTTCACTACCGCCTTGGATTTCTATAATCTTACCATCAGAGCTTGCCACTACATTTAAATCAATCTCGGCAATATTATCTTCCGAATACTCTAAATCAAGTAATTTTTTGCCATTAGCAATTCCTACACTAACTGCTGCCAGTTCAGTCTTTAGTGGCCATTCAGATAATTTACCGCTCAAAATCAACTTATTAGACATCTCATGCAAAGCAGCATAAGCTGCCAAAATGCCAGCACAACGAGTACCACCATCAGCTTGTAAAACATCAATATCAAGTATTAGAGTTTTCCTTGGGAACAATCGTAAATCTACAACTGTTCGTAAAACTCGTGAAATCAGTCGCTGTATTTCTAAACTGCGCCCCCCTGTATACAAACGCTCTCTGCGTATACGTTTGTCTGCACTACGGGGCAACATGGCGTATTCGGCGGTGAGCCAACCACCCTTATGGCCTTCCGCTCGCAAATGTGGGGGTAGAGTTTTATCTATTGTTACAGTAGCCAAAACATGGGTATGCCCCCATTTGACCAATGCTGAGCCCTCGGCATAGCGATTATAGCCAGGAATTATTTCAATTTTTCTAATTTCGGTTGCTAAGCGTGCTTGTCTCATAGCTACTAGTTTACTACAATTTACCAAGAAGTTTTTTAGCCCTCAACTACTACAAAAATTGTGTTATAGTTGTAAAGTTGCGTATTGATAATTATGCGGAGGAAACTTTTTGCCTGACCAAAAATCAAAAAATAATAACTGTGATGCTTTTGCAAAAGCATATGCATTTACAAGAGCAGATGAAGCTGCTGCAATTGGTATGCACCCCTATTTTATGCCAATCGCGAAACAGCGTGGGGGTACCGTAAAAGTAAAAGACAAAGACCTTGTTATCTTAGGTTCTAATGACTATTTAGGCTTAACTCAAGATGAGCGTGTAAAAAATGCCGCCAGAAATGCTCTTGGCGATTTTGGAACAAGTTGTACCGGCTCTCGATTTTTGACAGGTACACTAACCCTACATGAAGAAATAGAATTAAGGCTTGCCAAATTTTTTAATAAAGAATCTGTACTTACTTTTAGTGCTGGTTATTTGGGCTGTTTATCCGTAATTGCAGCTCTAGCTGGTCGCAAAGATATTTTATATTTTGACCGCGAAAACCACTCGAGCCTATACGATGGGGCAACATTGTCACCAGCAAAACTACGAAAGTTTAAACATAACGACCTTGAGCAATTAGAAAAAATGCTTATAGAAGACCAAGATAAAAACCTTGGCAAAATAATTGTTTCTGACGGTGTTTTTTCGATGAGTGGCCATATTGCTAATTTACCAAGATTAGTAGAACTTGCCAAAAAATATAATGCCAAACTAATAATCGATGATGCCCACGGTGCCGGTGTACTAGGCCCAAATGGCGAAGGTACTGCGGCTCATTTTGGTCTAGAAGACGAAGTGGATTTAATTGTTGGCACATTCTCAAAATCTTTTGCCTCGGTTGGCGGCTATGTTGCTGGCAAACGTGAGGTTGTAAGTTTTATAAAACATAAGGCTCGCCCGTTTATTTTTACTGCTGCCTTACCGTCTATGCAAATGGCTGCCGCCTTAGAGGCGCTAAATATTATTGAAAAAGAAAGCAAACATAAAGAAAAACTCTGGAAAAACGTAAAACACTATCAAGAGGGTATGGCGGCACTTGGTTTTAACACTATGGGAACCCAAACCCCAATAGTGCCGGTATTCATCGGTGAAGACGAAGCAGCCTTGGCATTTTGGAAAATGCTCTGGGAAGAGGGTGTATTTACTACGCCTGCCATGTCTCCTGCTGTGCCTAGTGGTCAGAGTATTATTAGAACAAGCGTAAATGCCAATCACTCTAGTGAGCAAATAGATAAAGTGCTGGCTGCCTTTGGAATAGTTGGTAAAAAACTAGGGATTATTTCTTAAAATACTCAAGTAATCAACTTTTTTGACAAATATGCTCCCCAGTAGTGTGTAATGGGTTATTATAAGTCATGGTAGAGATTAAATATGTTGATAGCAAAGCAGATTTGAAAAGGTTTGTTAATTATCCTTATCAAAAATATAAAAATGACTCAAACTGGCTAGCACCTTTGCGCATTGGTGAATTTGAAAAATTTGAGCCAGAAAAATTCCCATTTCATGAGCATGCCAGAGTAGAACTTTATCTTGCTGAAAAAGCTGGGAATGTTGTCGGTAGAATAGCTGTTATTGATGATGACTTGCACAATCAAACTCATCATGACAATATGTTATTTTTTGGTTTTTTTGAAGCTGAAAACAACGACGTAGCCCAGAGTCTTTATAAAATAGTAGAAGAGGAAGCCATAAAACTAGGTCGTGGACGCATTCGTGGGCCGGTTAATCCTTCATTAAATGATAGTGCTGGCTTCCAAATAGATGCCTATGACAGCGACCCTTACATAATGATGCCTCAAAGCCCGCCTGAATATATAGAATACGTACAAAACGCAGGTTATACAAAAATAAAAGATTTATATTCTTGGCGGATAACTGCCGAGACTGGTTTAAGCGATAGAGTTAGTAAACTTGCCGAGCGGGTTGCCAAACGCAATGACTTTAGTATTCGTAGCTTAAATATGAAAAATTATGATGCCGAAGTCGAAAAGGTTTTGAACTTTTACAATGATGTTTGGGAAGATAATTGGGGGCAGGTCAAATATACAGAAGCTGAAGCCAAATATTTAGCAAAAGAACTCAAAATGATTGTAGACCCCAAAATGGTTATATTTTTAGAAATTGATAATGAATTAGCCGGTTTAGCGGTTGGTTTTCCTGATATTAATCAGGTCTTTAAAAAGATAGCTAGTGGTAGGTTGTTTCCTTTTGGGATTTTTAAATTATTATTAAAAAGGTTTTATATAAATAAGATTAGATTACCGATCCTAGGACTAGCCCCAGATTATAGAAACAAAGGGCTCGAGCTTGTACTAATAAAAGAGTTTGGAGATGCTGCCCTTGCCCGCGGCTATAAAGAGGCCGAATGCTCTTGGATTTTAGAAGATAATGACGCTATTAATAAAGGAATTAAAGCTGCCGGTGCAGAATTATATAAGACTTATAGGATTTTTCAAAAAGAATTAGTTTCTTAGTATTGTTTTATTTCTTGATAGATGAACAAATATAAAGGGAAATATCGCATTGAATCCAATCGATTGCAAAATTGGGATTACTCGAGCAGTGGTTATTACTTTCTCACCCTAGTCAGTCAAAATCGAAAAAACTGGTTCGGGGAAATTGAGGATGAAATATTAGGCCATTCTATTTTTGGGGATATTGTCAAACGTGAACTAGAAATATCGACTAAAATACGGCAAGAATTATTTTTAGACGAATATATTTTAATGCCCAATCATTTACATTTAATTGTCGTTATCAAATCCCCCGTAGAGACGCATGGCCATGCGTCTCTACGGAACCAGCGCCCACCGAAACCCAATCTCAAAATAAAAACCACAGGCAATTTACATAGAAAACCAAAATCAATATCATCATTCGTTGCAGGTTTTAAATCGTCAACCACAAACAAAATTGATGACTATATTGATGAACAACATTTAAATATTGAAAAATTTAACCGCAATAATCGCCTTTGGCAACCCAATTACCACGACCGCATAATCCGCAATGAAAACGAATTATTCAAAATCCGCCAATACATACAAAACAACCCCAATAATTGGCAAAACGATAATCTACGGTTCGCTCCAAAATTAAAAAAATAATTATTTTAAAAAACAACTGTGACTTTAGTCGGGCTTATAGCCATTATTTAGGCTCGGGTATTTTTATTAAATAATCTTTATACTATTTATAAATTGTTTAATTAGCATTAAATTTTAGGAGAATTATATGGATTCAAAACTAGCCACAAAAACAAAACTATCAAGCCTCTGGATAATTGTACTATTCAACATGGCTTTTGCCGACATTCTCTCTTTATTCATTCCCGGAATTCATGAAGAATTGGCATCATTTGCAGGCAATACCCCAATCAGCCAGCTTATGCTAATTGGAGCAATAATGCACCAAATTCCAATTTTTATGATTTTTTTATCAAGAATACTAAAGCATAAAATTAATCGGATAATGAATATTACTGCCAGTATAATCACCATTATCTATGTCATTGCTGGCGGCTCATTGTTACCTCATTATGTTTTTATTGCCCTAATAGAAGTTCTTTGCATGTTATTCATCATTTGGATTGCCTGGAAATGGCAAAAGTCTGAAGCTTAACTCTATAATAATTCTGAGCCTTTAGTAAAACAGCGATTTCAAACTTAGGCTAAGCAATAAAAATCAACTTTATTCTAACTATCTCAGCTTTCATTATTAACCATTCAGGAGCAAAATATTATGAAAACATACAAAAAAAATGCCGTAATGGCAGGTGCACTCTACTTCTTAGGAACTGCCTTCGGTATAACCGCTGCCGTGGTTGGTGGCAAAGTGCTTTCTTCAATTGTCACCGCCAAACCACTTAGCAATGTAGATTTGTTGGCTCTAGTCGCTTCTAACTCAGCTCAGCTAAACGCAGGAGCATTTTTCACCCTTCTAATGGGTATCTCACTTGTCGCAATGACCGCCTTCCTCTACCCAATTTTCAAAAAAGATAGCGAAGAACTTGCTTTAGGCATGTTGCTTTTCCGAGGAGCCTTAGAGGGCACTTGGTACCTTATTACTATGCTAAATCTCTTAGTATTGGTGGCTGTTAGTAAAGAATACGTTTCTACTGGTGCTAATTCGACAGCTTTGCAATCTATTGGCAATGTGGTCTATCAGTTCCAAGATCTTTTAGCACCAGTTGGCACTTTGGTATTTCTTATTGGCGCTAGCTGTCTATACATCTCTTTTTACCGCACCAAGCTAATCCCCCGCTGGCTAACAATTTGGGGTTTTATTGGCGTAATTCCATATTTGGCTTATGTTATCTTGCATTATTTCCATTTAGATAATGGCATTGGCTTTTATTTACAGATGATTTTAGCACCACAAGAAATTGTTATGGCAATCTGGTTAATCGCCAAAGGATTTAACCAAAAAGCCCTTGCAGAGCTTTTAGCTGATACGGATACCCCGTAGGGGCGTGATGCATCACATCTCTACGGGTCAGCAATTTTATTTTACTAAAGCTCATCAAATGGGCTTTTTATTTTTCGTTTTGTTTGGTCGCTAATATGTGTGTAAATTTGCGTCGTTTTAATATTTTTGTGCCCCAGCAATTCTTGCACTATTCTTATATCAGTACCATTTTCTATTAAATGAGTAGCAAAAGAATGGCGTAGTGTATGTACGGTTGCGTGTTTTTTGATTCCAGACTTTTTCATTGCTTTTTTTAGTATTTCCTGTACACTCCGAGCAGAATATGCCCCAGCTTTTTGCCCTTCAAAAGGATATTCTTTTGGTTTATAGGCAATAAAATATTTTCGTAAAAGTTTTAATATTTTTTCTGATAACATAACTTCTCTGTCTCGGTTATTTTTTGACCCTCTTATATAAATCCGCATTCTATCCGAGTCAATATCTTTTAACTTTAGACTAAGCAGCTCAGAAACTCTCAATCCTCCACTATAAATAAGCGACAAAATAGCCTTATGTTTTATATTGTTAATCTTAGATAAAAGTTTCTTTATCTCATTTTGCGACAAAACAGTCGGTAACTTATATTCCTGTCTATCGGGGTATAAATAATCTATTTTGATATTTTTATCAAAAACCAGTTTGTAAAATAAACGAATAGTGCCTAAAACAGCTTTTTGAGTGGAAAAAGATATTTCATCTTCTTTTAATAATTTTTGAATATAGGCCTCAATATCATCTTCTTTTATATTTTTAGCATCGTTACCGTCAAAATAGGCCAAGAACAATTGTATTTGCGAAAGATATGTTCGTATCGTACTTGCCGCATATCTTTTTATTGTTAATTGGTTTTTATACTGCGTGATATATCCTTTATTCATAGATATATTACACTAGCATAACTAATAAAAAAAAGCTATTCTATAAATAGAAAAGGTGGAGTTGCGTATATACTCGTGTTACCAACCATTAGAAGAAATGAAGAAAATCAAGACTA
>CAMZLP010000071.1 GCA_947311535.1 uncultured Deinococcota bacterium
GCCTGGCTTAGGTTCTAACCCAGCAGCCAACAGCATTGATATTGATGAAAATGGAGAGGTAGTAGGCTTATTCTAAATATCTAAACATTTTCTAAAAGCTGGCAATATGGGGCTGTGTACAAATCGCCTGGCTTAGGTTCTAACCCAGCAGCCAACAGCATTGATATTGATGAAAATGGAGAGGCGGTAGGCTTATTCTGAATTAAAAAAATAATTCAATATTTGTAGAGACGTGATGCATCACTACAAATATTTTCCCCATAAAGACGCTAAGCCTAGCGTCTTTATGGGTTAGTATTGATTATGCGTGTAATTAGTTTAAATGTAAATGGAATTAGAGCAGCTAGCCGTAAGGGTCTAGCTGATTTTTTGAAAGCAAAAAATGCTGACTTTGTTTGTTTTCAGGAATTAAAAGCTGATATATCGGTTTTACCTGAAGAGCTCTTGGATTATAATTTGTTTTGGCACCCCGCCGATAAAAAGGGTTATAGCGGTGTTGGAATATTAACGAAGCAAAAACCTGATCGGGTTGAATACGGTATGGGTGTAAAGGTTTATGACATTGAGGGGCGAGTTTTAAGAGCGGATTATGGGGAGCTTAGTATTATCAGTGTTTATATTCCATCAGGCTCGAGCGGAAACAAACGTATAGAATTTAAAATGCGTTTTTTGCGTAGTTTTAAGACTTACATAAAAAAACTTTTAGAAGAGGGCAGAGAGCTAATAATTTGCGGTGACTATAATATTGCTCATAACGAGATAGATTTAAAAAACTGGAAGACTAATCAAAAGACTTCAGGGTTTTTGCCCATGGAGCGAGACTGGTTGACTGGTTTTTTAAAATTGGGTTTGATTGATGCGTATAGGCAATTTATAGGGGAGGATACAGCATCGTATTCTTGGTGGAGCTTAAGAACTAAGGCTCGAGCCCGTAACGTTGGTTGGCGGCTAGACTATCAAATTTCAACTCCTAGTATTGCAAAAACCTTAAAAACTGCCGAGATACCTATGGAGCCAGTTTTGTCTGATCATGCACCAGTGATTATGGATTATGATTTGGCTTAGTTTAATGCTTTTTAATTTTGAGCTAATAGTGTGGCAAATATTAAGAGCTAGTTCTTGATTTATCACTTTTTTGTTGAAAAGCTACAATAGAAATCCCAATCATTAACGGCTAATAAAATATCTCTAAATTTCATTATGTTCTTTTAAAATATTTGTAATTTGCTTTAAATGGTTGACATCATGAGCACTAAAACGCAAGATTAATTCTAATAAGCTTAAATTTCCATATTGAAGATGAATACCTAGTTTGCCTAAGTCATTTGGATTTATACTGCTAATGTAATTAATAGATTTGGTTCGGCTCGAGCCAAATTCCTTGAGTACCTTTACTAAATCTTTGGTCAAGTATTTTGAGCGAGCTAGCTTTTCTTCTTTTTCATTTCTAAAGGGGAGTTCTGCTAGGTTTTTATTAACAACCGCTTTTAACCTATTTAAAAATATAGCTTCATAGTCGTTTAAATGGCATATCACTTCCAAAATAGTCCAACCACCTTTGGCTAGCTTTAGTTTTGAGCGTTCTTGGCTAAGATTAGTTAATAAGTTTTGGTAAATTATTAAATTATCTTGCATAGCTTTTAGCTCTAGCGAAATTACATTCTTGGCAATTTTAGAATCAATCATAAGGGATAATATTAAAAAAGCAAAACATTTTCAACAAAACTTATTTATGTTTGGCTATGTTTCTATAAATAAAACTTATTAAAGGTCTACCTTGCTTTGGCTATTTAGCTAAAATAATAACCGCGGCAATAGCAAGGCCAATCCCCAATACTTTCTCTAGGCTCATAGGCTCTTTTAAAAAGATAAATGACAATAAAATTGTAACTACCGGATACATGGCTGTAATTACCACTACTTTAGAGGCATCACCCTTTGATATTGCCAAAAAAAAGAATAATGCTCCAATCCCGCCCAAAAAACCACTTACTAGTGCAACATAATGGGGGCTACTATTGATTGGAAAATTAAAGTACTTGTGAAACAGTAGCAACGTGATTGGCAGTGCTATGGCAGAACCCAAGGAGCTGATAATTAATAAATTTTGAGATTCGATGGTTTTACTGGCAATTTTGCCTAAAAACCCCCACAAACCCCAAATTAGACTTGCACTAAGGGCTAATACTAGCCAATCTTTCATAACTGAAACTCTTTTGACATAGGCTGTATTATGATTGCTTGATTTGGTTTTTGCTATGGCTATTTATACCAATAAAAACTTCTTGTTTAATAGTTTAAATTTTATTTTTTTATTCAGCTTCTAAAGTTCTTAAAATATCTTCTGGCAATTTTCCATCTTCTACAGCTTTATTTAGCATTTCTATACCAAGCCTTACAACCTCTGATTTTGATAAAAGCCGCTCTGGGCTAGATAATTGGTAAGCAGTTTTAGTGAGTAGTGAGTCTTGTTCTTCGGTAACAACAACTTGTAAACGTTTGGTTTTCTTTTTGGCCACAATGACCCTCCTATAAGTACTATATTAACATTATTATGATGAATTTAACATTGTAGTGAAATACTTGACAATGCTGCCATTGCTAGATACACTTTAATTGAGTAAGATGTGTAAGCTAACTCATTATCAAAACAAGGAGAAAAAAGATGGTTAAAATTCAGGATGCTTATATAATTAATGGCGGCCAGCCATTGGCTGGAGAAATAAAAATAAATACCGCTAAGAATTCTGCTCTTTTTTTGATGTTAGCAGCACTTTTAACCAAAGAAGAAGTAATATTAAGAGATTTGCCAAAACTAACTGATATTATGCTTATGGCGGATATGCTTGAGCATTTTGGAGCTAAAGTTAAATGGCATGAGCGGGACCTGTATATTAAAGCTGAAAAATTAACTAGTACCAAAGCACCTTATCATTTAGTTGGTAAGATGAGAGCCAGCTTTGTAGCTATTGGCCCACTTTTGGGCCGTTGCGATGAATCTACAATGCCAATGCCGGGGGGCTGTGCTTGGGGCCCTAGGCCAATTGATCGTCATATAAAAGCTTTTGCTGATTTGGGTGTTGAAATTATAGAAGAAGCTGGCGATTTTATGTTTAAAAAGCAAGGCCCGTTAGATGGTATTGTTGAGTTTGAAGCACCAACTGTAGGCGGTACAGAAAACGTAATATTAGCGGCGGCTTTGGGTGAAGGCAAGGTAATTATTGAAAACGCTGCGCTCGAGCCTGAAATAGTAGATTTGGTAGATATGCTAAATGCAATGGGTGCTAAAATAACAGGTGCAGGTACTAGAACAATAGTAATAGATTCAGCCAAAGAATTGCACGGAGTAGATTTTAGACCAATACCAGACAGAATAGAAGCAGGTACGCTTATGTTGGCAGTGGCTGCAACACGTGGAAAAGTTGTTTTTAAAGCTGTTAATTTTGAACACCTCGATAGTGTTATAAAAAAATGCTATGAAGCTGGTATAAAAATTGAAAAATTAGATGATAGCAGCTTTGAATTAGATGCAACAGGCAAGCTTTATCCACTTGATATTGTTACCAAGGAGTATCCGGGTATAGCCACAGATTTGCAAGCTCCCTTCGGAGCATTCTTGGTGACTGTTGAAGGTACTAGCACCGTAGAAGAAACTGTCTATCCATTGCATCGTTTTAAACATGTTGCTGATTTAGAACGCATGGGCGCAGAGCTTAGCCTTAAAGAAAGCACCTTAACTATTAATGGCGGTAAATTAATAGCTGAGCAACTACATGCCATTGATATTAGAGCTGGTGGGGCCTTAATCATAGCTGCACTTGCTGCCAAGGGTACTTCGACAGTAACAGGGGTAGAATTTATAGAACGCGGTTATGAAGAGATAGACAGGCGTTTACGTGAATTAGGGGCAGATATTCATAAGTCAGAAATTGCTAAATCAATAACTGGTACTGATGGTCTTAGTAAATTGTCTATCCCACCAATAAGCTAGCAATTAAATAAGGAACAGCTAGCAAGAAGAAGCTGTTCCGTTCCTTTTTAATTATATTTAAACAAGTTTAAATATTTAGGTTGATTTTATGATAGCCAGTTGCCCCATTTGGCAATGGTTTTTGGCTTTGGGCGGTCTGGGTTGTGCCGTCGCCATCTGTGGCTCTTACTAAAATACTGTGCTTGCCTTTTTTGGCTTTCCATTTAAAGCCCCACAGGGTCCAAGAGATATCATTTAGAGCGGGTTTTAGCTCAGCTTCTTGCCAGCTATTACCATCATCTACAGAAACTTCAACCTTAGCTATTTTTCTAATCCCAGCAAAAGAAATACCTGCGATGGCAGCACTGCCGTCATCTAGTATTGTCACATCTTTGCTATCTATTCTGCTCATGGTTTGTATTTCAGCACTGTCTGACCAGCCACGTGATTGCCAGTAGCCGGTGTAGTCTTTATTAACTATTTCTATTTCGGTAATCCATTTTAGATTTTTCATGCCGTAGATCCCTGGTACCAATACTCTAGCAGGAAAGCCATGATCTTTAGTTAGTGTTTTACCATTTTGCAAATATGCCAAAATTGTGTGATCTCGCATAGCTGCATCAATTGGGAATGAGTCGCTGTAATTATCTGCTCCTCGCAAGATGAGCTCATTTGCAGAATCTTGTACTTTGGCTATGCCAAGCAGGTATTTTAGTTTTACGCCTGTCCAATTACTATTGCCGATTAAATTGCCACCAACTTTATTAGATATACATGTCAGTGTGCTCGAGCGTTCTACACTGGGTAGTGCTTTAATATCATCTAAGCTAAGCGAGAGTTCATTATCTACCATGCCGGTTATTTTTAGTTTCCAGTTATTTTCTTTTACATCTGGGTTAAAAACATTTTTTGAAACCTGATAGTGATCTTTGACTGAGGTGATTTCTGGGCTAATACCCCGAAGAGATAGAAACCAATTATTTAAATTTGATTGGGCTCGAGCCAAACTGTTTAAAATAGAGCCACTAAAGCTAGCTACTACTGCTAATTTGACAAAAGTTTTTAAGCTATTACGTTTTTCTTGGTCAAAAGCTAGTTCTTTTTTGCTAAAAAACTGCTGATAGCCAAAATAAAGAACTAGGCTAAAAACTACTGAGAATAACAACATCCACAAATGACTAGCTACTGGAGGGTAAGCATAATTATTATCAGATAAACCAAATACTCCTAAGCCTTGAATTGGAAATAGTATAACTGACATGCCCAAGACACTAAAAATGGTAAAAACTAGTGCAGCTTGTCCTGCTGAGATTCGTTTGGCTACTACAGGATAGAGCCTTGCAGTAAGATAGTAAAAAACAATAAATAAGATATTAGACGTAAAAAACAGGGCATATTTTGCATAAGCATCTAAACCCCAAGGTAAATTGTGAATTGCATTAAATACCCATGGAACCCCTAACAATTGACCGATAAAATTAAACAACATTTCACTAGGAAGTATTGAATTAACAAATAATCTGCTGCCAAACATGACGGCTGCCATAAGCAAACTGGCTGCCAAACTGATTAAACTCCATCTGGAAAATAATTTTGACATTATTGCCCTCCATTCTTTTTATTAGTATATAGCTCAAATATCACAAAATATTAACAGTCTTACTGGGCTTTGTTTCATAGTAGAAAGATTGGGCAAACAACTAGTATTTAATCTTTTGTTTTTTAAAAGATGGTTATTGCTTTTTTAGTTGTTATGATTATTCTTTATTTGGGAGAGTTTTATTGTGCTAACTGCAAAAGATATTATTAACAAGCTGGATTTGCAAAAGCTCGAACCTGAAGGAGGATACTTCAGGCGTAATGCTGAGGTGATAGAAGATGGTCAAGTTATAGCTAGTAGTATTTATTATCTATTAGAAGCTAATGATTGCTCGGCTATGCACCGTTTAGATGCTGATGAGATTTACCATTTTTATATGGGAGACCCCTTGGAGATGCTCGAGCTAAGACCAGATGGCAGCTCAAAAATAACTGTTATAGGCTCAGATTTAGAACATGATATGACATTGCAATTACAAGTCAAAAAAAATGTTTGGCAAGGCTCAATTGTTCTAAATAACAAATATGGCTATAGCCTGATAGCCACAACTATGTGCCCACAATTTACGCTAGAGGGCTTTGAATTAGCAGATGACAGTTTGCTTTTAGCATATCCAGAGCAAAAAGAAAATATTCTAAAAAGATTTAGAAAAAGTGAATAATTATTTTGATTTTACTAATAAGGTCGTGCTTGTCACTGGTGCTGCAAAAGGCTTGGGTGCAGCTATAGCCCAAGAATTTGCATTGGCTGGGGCTGATGTTATTATTAATTACCGCTCTGCTGCCCAAGATGCTGAAATATTAAGCAAAGAATTAAGTGAATTTAGCTCAGTCGTTGCTATAAGGGCGGATATTAGTAAAAAAGAAGAATTAGAACAGCTAATATTAGAATCTAAAAAATATTTTTCTAAAATTGATGTTTTGATAAATAATGCTGGGATTTACCCTCTAAACCCAATCTTAGAAATGCCAGAAGAGAGCTGGGATAAGGTAATAAACAGCAATCTTAAAACTGCATTTTTAGCAACGCAATTAATTGCTAAAGATATGATTGCAAATAAGCTTGCAGGCAATATTATAAATATAAGCACCATAGAAGCTTGGCAGCCGGCTAAAATGCACAGCCATTATTCCAGCTCAAAAGCTGCCTTGAATATGTTTAGTCGAGCCTCTGCTAATGAACTAGCAGAATATAATATTAGAGTTAATTCAATCTCGGCAGGTCTTATTTGGCGTAATGCTATAGAAGATGATTGGCCAGAAGGTGTTCAAAGATGGAAAAAGGCTGCACCATTAGGAGAGCTAATAGCTGCCAAAGATATTGCAAATACTTGTTTGTTTTTGAGCTCTAACGCCGCTAAGATGATAACAGGACAGGATATCAAAGTAGATGCTGGAATTTCTACAGCAGCCTATTTTTAAAAGGAGAAATAATGCTTGAAGCAAAACTAAATGAAACAAAAGCCTATATCAATTCCAAAACCAAAATAAAACCTCAATATGGTCTAATTCTAGGCTCTGGTTTAGGTGGCTTGGTTGATGAGATGAGTATCGATTATATTTTTGAATACGCTGAATTACCCAATTTTTTAGTCTCGACGGCTATCGGTCATGCTGGTAGATTGGTTTTTGGTACAGTTTCTGGCACTCCAATTGTGGTAATGCAAGGTAGGTTTCATTTTTATGAGGGCTATAGCATGCAAGATATTGTTTATCCGGTTAGGCTAATGGCATATTTAAGCGTAGAAACTCTTATTGTTACCAATGCTGCTGGAGGTTTGGACCCCCAATACAATGCAGGTGATATAATGCTCATTAAAGATCAGATATCAATGATGCCAGTAAATCCATTAATCGGTAAAAATCATGATTTTTTAGGCCCTAGATTTCCTGATATGTCTAACGCATTTGACCGAGACCTGCGCTCTAAGGTTCGTGAAATTGCCAGTTTATTAAAGATAAATATTCAAGAGGGTGTTTATTTGTCTACTCCGGGGCCATTTTTTGAAACCTCAGCTGAAAGAAGATATATGTACAAACTAGGAGCTAACGCGGTAGGGATGTCAACTGCTCCAGAGGTGATAGCAGCTAATCATGCTGGGCTAAAGGTGATTGGCTTTTCGGCAATTACTAATGTTGCCACAGGTGGCGAAGATCAGTTAGCTGATGATAGTGATGAGGTAATTGAAGTTGCTAATGTCATAGGGCCAAAAATAGCTAAAATAATAGCAGAGATAGTTAAATGAAAAGCAACGCTATTTTTTAGGCTTCCAAGAAACGTCTCGAGCATTATCAAAATTATCCCAAAAAGAATCCCCTAAAGAATAATTTGGATTCTCATTAGCGGCTGTTTGGCCAGTTATAGGTTGTTCAATTCTTAAAGCTGGAATATCAATTTGACTTTGACTATCTGATTCTTGGGTAGGAATTACTTTTAAAGATTTTTTTGCATTATTTTTTTTATTTTTTTGCTTTTTTATTTTTTTGCTCTGTTTTTTATTAATGTCTTGTTTTTTTGCATCGTCTGATAAGTTATGAACTTTTAATTTATCTCTCTTTTTAGGTCTATTGGGGTTTTTAGAACTTTCTTGCTTGCTTGTGTTAGCCTCTTTAAGATTAAAATCCAGTTTATCTAAGGATAATGGTGCAAGTACTCTTGATTCTGGAATTGCTTCTTGACTCTTGTCAGGATTTTGCTCTAATATTTCACTATCAAGTTTTAGTTCTATTTCGTTATCCAAAGTTTCTTCAAAATCGATAGTTTTTTCGTAGTCGTTAATATTTATGTCTAATTTACCAAGTAAAATAGATTCTATCTGCTCAGAATCGATAGTGTTTGGGTCTTTAATATTTGTAGCGGCTCGAGCTCTAGAGGCCAAATTGGTTGCATTTGAATTCATTGCTGTTACTTTTGTCTTTGCCAAAAATTTAGCAAAGAAGCCAATTATAGCCAAAGCTAAGCCCCAAATCATTAGCCAGCGCCAGAGATTTTTAGCATCTTTGCTAGGCTGCACCGCTTTTAAAATTCCACTATTAATTGCTTGTTTTTGTAAATCGATAGTTTCGGCAAAAAGATCTATTACAGGTTTGCTCTGCGTTAGGCTCGAGTATGACCAAGGATTAGGATAGTTAGTAATTTCTTTCCAACCTGTTGCGTTAAAGGGAGTATAATTACCAGCCATTAAGTAGCTTTGTAAGTTCCGTTTTTTAGGAATGTCAGTTGAAATATTAATAGTATTACCATCAATAGCTAATTCAACAATATATTTCTTGCTAATATCAGTTATGCCACTAGCAGTATTCTCAAAAACTTTTAGATAGTCAGCAGTTATCTGAAAAGCATAATGCCATGACTCTGTATCTGCCAAACGCATGCCAGAACCAGGCAGTAATTGATTGCTTCGTTTTGATTTTGGTTCATCCTCAAAATAGGCTTCAATTATTGCTAAAGAAAAGCCGTTTTTTAAATCTGGAGCTCTGTTAAGGTCGCTAAAACTAATACTAAAGGCTAGTTTTGAACTGTTCTTTATTTCAAAATCGATGATATCAATGGCATTTACAGAGCGATAAATTATATCTGTGGGTTGAGCTAAGCTGCTATTGCCGTAGCCATCATTAATAGGATCAGAGAAATTAAGTAAAAGATTTAATAGCAAAATTAGCAGTATCATTTTTTAACTAAGCACCTTTCTTAGCTAGATATTTTTTTGCATAGCTAGCTAGCCACTGAGCTAGTTTATCAGAGTCATGCTGAGCATGTTGTCCATGACCCAATATTGCTAGCTGACTGAGTTTAATATTTAATTCTTTAAAATCTGCTTCGTCAAAACCAACAACTTGAGCGCCTTCTTTTTGGTATAGCTCGAGCCTGTCTTTATCAATGGGTTTGGAGTTAACTATTAGCCTATCAGGATAGCGCCCTAGGTGCTCATAGATGGCTTGAATATGGTCAAAGGCATTCATACCATCAGTTTCTCCGACTTCAGTCATAATATTTGAAATATAAACCAGTTCTGCATGACAATTATTAATTGCCTCTTGAATTCCCTTAACTAATAAAGGTGGAATAGTACTAGTGAATAAGCTACCAGGACCCAAAATAATTAGCTCAGCTTCTAAAATTGCAGTTCTTACCTCTGAAAGTACTTTTACATCAGTTGGTTCTATTTGTACTTTGTGAATGGCTCCTGAGCTTTTTGCAAGTTGGCTTTCACCCACAATTATTTTACCGGAACGTTTTTTAGCTTTTAATATTACCGCCTCTTCAGTTGCAGGATAGACAGCACCGGTAATATTTAAAATAGAATTCATAGTCTTTATGGCTTCTGCAAAGCTACCTTCGACCTCGGTCAAAGTAGTAATCATTAAGTTTCCAAAACTATGACCCTGCAATTCTTCACCACGGGTAAAACGGTATTCCAGTAAAGCACTGACATCATCCTCGTAGTCAGATAAGGCTGCAAGGCAATCATTAATATCACCCGGTGCTGGCATATCAAAAGCTGAACGCAAGCGACCTGACGAACCGCCATCATCACTGACTGCAACAACAGCTGTGATATTTGAACTATATTTTCTTATTCCTCTTAATAAGTTAGAAAGACCCGTTCCCCCACCTAAGGCAACTATTTTAGGGCCTTTTGAAAGATTTAGTTTTTGTGATATTACCTGTGCCGTACCATGATTTTCGGGCTTCCAATGAGAAAGAAGGGAGCTGTTTAAACGAGCGATTGCAATTGCCGATAAAAATAAACCAATTACAATAGCTATGATTGATACCATGTTGCCGTAAAAAAGCCAAAAATTACTATTAAAGAATGACTTCATAGAAGGAGTTAGCATTTTTTGGTTGTAAGCATATAGCCACAAGAGCAATAAAACAAAGCCACTTGTTAGTAAAAGAGTAGCTATTACAAGCAAGGCTAAATGCCGTTTTACACCCATGCCTGGCTTAAGCCAAAGCCGCATAAGTTGGAGCTTTTTATTAGGCACTTTTTTGGTGTTCAGCTAAAGATTTTTGTAAATCTCTATGAATTATTTTGGGTTTAAAGCTATCAGCTAAGTCTATGGCTAATTTTTCAACTACAGCCACCGAGCGATGTTGTCCACCTGTGCAGCCAATAGCTAGGTTATAATTAGCTCTACCAGAATCCTGAGCTGCTAGGATTAATTCACGGACAAATTCTCGTAGTTTAGTATAAAACTCCAAGCTATTTGGAGTAAAAATATAAGCCTGAACATCTGCTTGGGTACCAGCTTTTGAGCGCAGTTTTGGGTCATAATATGGATTAGGCATAGAGCGTACATCCAGTACTATATCTACATCAATGGGCACGCCCCTTTTAAAACCAAAGCTTCTTAAATGTAAATTAAATTTAGGTTTTTCACTGAGTCTATTCCAAATTATTTCTTTTAACTCACTAGCACTAGTTCGGGAGCTGTCTATAATTAAATCAGCTTTAGATCGAATAGGCTCGAGCAAACCTCTTTCACTAGCAAGGTCATGCGTTAAGCTAGATTGACCAATTGGGTGAGTACGCCTTGTCAGATTATAGCGCTGAATTAAAACTGTATCAATTGCATTTAAAAAGAGTATTTTAGGCTTGATTCCAAGAGACTTTAAGTTTATTAATGCATTATCAAAATCGCTCAGAAATAATTGTGCTCGGATATCAATAATAATTGCAATTTTTTTTAATTTTATTGTCTTAGAATTCTCTATTAAAGCAGACCAAAGACATGGCGGAAGGTTATCAATAGTAAAATAACCCATATCTTCTAGGGCATGTTGGGCAGTTGTTTTACCTGCCCCACTCAGACCACTTAAAATAACAAAATCCATGTTTAGTCACTCCTTAAAGATAATCTATAAGAAACTATAGTGTCATTTTCTAAAATAACAGCTAGTATTCCTGATTGCCATAATAGCTTACCAGTTGTGAGTTTATAAGGCTTACGATTAGGTATAACTACATAAATAGGGCCAGTTTCATTATTTTGTACAAAATAATGAAAGATAGGTCTTTCTTGAATGGTATCGATTAATAAATCAGTGCCAGTTTGGGATATTTGCCAACCTGAATCACTATTGCTTATGAATGCAGTAAGCCCAGATATATTGACCCAAAAAACAATATTATCGTTATTAAGCTGATAGGTCCCCCATTTTTCAGGAGTAATAAAGCCAACACTACGATTAATACAGTTCTTGCTGCTATTAGTATTTTGGGTGATGTAAGCGTTTATCTGCCCCATTGAATTCATAGTATCTAAAAAGTTTTGGGCAGTTTCACGGCTCTCAAAACAGCCAACCCTTACTCTGACAAATTGGCTGCCCTCTTCCATAAAGAACTCACTATAAGAATCAAAACCAGCCGAGACAAGCCGATCTAAGCTTCTTTGGGCTAATCTAAAATCATAAAAAGAGGCAATTTGGATAGTCCAAGTTTGTCCTTGGGCTAAGCCAAAACTTAATAATAAAAGAATGAATATTCTTTTCATGATACAAAACTCTCGGTAATATTTTTAAAGTTCTTTAATATTTGCAAGCCAACTGTTTGTGATTTTTCGGGGTGGAATTGGGTTGCATTTAAGAAGCCATCAGAAATTGCACTTTGAAAACTAATTGAGCCGTATTGGGTGCTGCTACCTAATAAGTTTTCAGAGAAGCTGGCATAATATGAATTAGCAAAGTAGACAAAAGAGCTATCTTTGACATTTTCTAATAGCGGGTTTAGTTTGTCAATTTTTAATTGATTCCAACCCATTTGAGGAACGCTTAGTTCATTTGGAAAACGTTTAACCTTGCCTTTTATAATGCCTAAGCCAGCAGTTTCAGGAGCTTCTTCAGAGCTATCCATTAAAATTTGCAAGCCGACACAGATACCCAAAAATGGTTTTTTATTTTTAATATGTTTGCGAACAACGGGCTCAAAGCCAGACTTTAAGAATGCCTGCATAACTTGACCAAAATGACCTTGACCCGGCAAGACCAAACTATCAGCATCTTTAGCATCGGCTGGGCTCGAGCTTAATTGAACATTCATGCCTGCTTTTTCTAAGGCTTTTACAACGCTATGCAAGTTACTGGCTCCATAATCTATAACTACTGTTTTCAAAGCATTCCCTTTGTTGATGGTAACTCAGATGAGACTACTTGGCATGCCTTTGATAAGGCTCGAGCAAAAGCTTTCATAATTGCTTCACTGACATGGTGGGTTTCTTGACCAGCTAAAACTCTGACATGCATAGTAACAAAAGCATGGTTACTAAAGCCACGTAAAAACTCTCGGAGATGAAATAAATTAAAACCGTTACAATCTCCCTCATAACCAGCGGGTTCAAAACTAATATGCGGTCTGCCAGACAAATCAATTACTACTTGGGCAAGGGTCTCGTCCATAGGTACAAAAGCGTCAGCATAGCGTTCTAGGCCTATACGCTGCTCTAAAGCTATATTTAGAGCCTGACCTAAAACAATGCCTATATCTTCGGCTAGGTGATGAACATCCACCTCTAAATCACCTTTGGCTCTAATATCCAAAGCAAATTTGCCATGTCTTGCCAACTGTTCGAGCATATGGTCTAAAAACCCATGTCCGGTACTGATGCTAGAATTGCCATAGTTGTCTAAATCGATACTAAGTGAAATATCAGTTTCATTAGTTTTTCTTTTAAGTTTAGCTTGTCTTGCCATTAGCTAACTCCTTTATAGTCTGATCCATTGCTGCTAAAAATATATCATTTTCTTCTTTTGTGCCTATATTCACCCTCAAACAATTTTCTAAGTTTAATAGATGATCTTGTCTTCTTATTAAGACTTCTTGGGCTAATAAATTATTATAAAAACTAGCGGCATCATTTACTTTAAAAAGAATAAAATTTGTAGTTGACTGATAGGGTGAAATATTTGGCATCTTTTCTAATGCTGCAAAAACTCGTTTGTGCTCTTGTTTAATATCATAAATTCGTGCCTCTAGGTATTGAGAATTGTCCAAAACAACCTCGGCAACAATTTCTTGAAATATGGAAATTGAAAAAGGAATAATTAGCTTTTGTATCTCTTGGGCAAGTTTTTTATCCATAAGCCCATAACCTAGCCTAACCCCTGCTAAGCCATAAGCTTTGCTTAAAGTACGCAAACTAACAACATGTTCAAAATCATTGATGAGATATGAATAGTCAGTGTCTGAAAACTCATGATAAGCCTCGTCAATGACCATAAGCCAGCTTTCTGATGATGCATGGGCCAAAGCAAGAATATCTTGTTTGGAAAATAGATTGCCCGTGGGTGCGGCTGGATTAGCTATAAAAAAAACACCTGCTGACTTTTTTAATTCTGCTAGCAAATCTGCCATAGGCAATTCAAAACCTTCTTTTAAACTGATTTCTACCAATTTAGCAGCTTGGATTTGGGCTTGCATGGCATATAAAGAAAAACTAGGTCTAATGGTTAATACGGTTTTGTTAATAGCAGCTGCCGAAACTAAAGCCTGTATTAAAATATTAGAACCACCACTAATAACAATATTATTGCTACTCCAGCCAATATTTTTGGCTAGTTTTTGTCTAAGGCTATGAGCATCTAATTGGGGATAGCGATTAAATGATAATTTAGCAAATTTTGCTAATACTTCGGCTTTTAGCTTAGCTGGCAAATCATAAGGTGACTCATTTTGGTCCAGCTTGGTTTTATAGTTTTGCTCACTAAAATTATAAGCTGGAACAGCTAATATTTCTGGGCGTATATTCATTCTAATGAGTTTACCTTAAATCTAAAGAGATTATTAATATATAAAAATACTAATGCCAAATTAGCTTGCTAATTTGGCATTAGTAAAATCTTTGTTTCTTATTGTTTATTGCGTGCATCTGTCATTAGATCATTAATGACAGTTTGGTTATTAGGGTTAATTCTAATGGCTTCGTCCCATGAACTAATAGCTTTAGCGTAGCTGCCAATTTTATAGTAAACCATTCCTAAATTTAAATGGGCATCATCATAACTAGCATCAACGGCAATTGCTCTTTTGGCGTAGTCTTCGGCTAAATCATATCGACCGAGCTCGAGCTGAATCTGGCTCATATCATTTAAAACAAGTGCGCTTTGTGGAAAGTCATTTAAAGCTCGTTTTAAAGACCTAGCCGCAGCTCGGGTTTCTCCAATATGATATTCAGATAAACCTTGGTAAAAAGCAGTTCGTCCATTGTCCTGAATTTTGCGAGAATCAGCGAAGTAGTTTTTTGCAGTTTGGTAGTCAGCGCGCTGAAATGCATCTATGCCTTGGTCATAAAGAGTTTTTGCCTCAGGGCCTAAAGCCGCTGCTTGGCCACCGCTTAGGCTGTTTTCTTCGCTTATTAATTGCTTGGCTCGCTGGGCGAAAGCTAAGCTAGGTTCTAAATCTAATGCTTGATTTATATAAATAAGCCCTCGTTCATTATCACCGCTTCGAGCAAGTGATATGCCATACAAGCTCAATATTGTAGCGGAGTCGCTATGTTTGCTTGCTAAATTTCCTAATAGGGTAGAAGCGTCAATTGCATATCCAGCCTCTAAAAATATTTGAGCTATTTCAAAATCAGCTTCATCAGTATGACCGCGCACACTATAAATAGTATTTGCTGCATCGGTAATTTTTCCTTGCTTTGCTTGGGCAGTAGCCAGAGCAGCCGCTAGGCCAGTATCACCAAGATTACTTGCAAGAGCGTCTTTTAGTACAACCTCAGCTTTTAAAAAGTCATTGCCTCTGGCATATAACTCAGCCTCTGATAAAGCTAAAATAGGATTGCCCTGATGATGGTTTCTGCCATCACGTATGATTTTAATTGCTTCTTGATTTTGGCTATAAGGTAATATTGTGGCTAGGTTGTAAATTGATACTGGTGGAATTGGATAGCCTCTTAAAGTTTCTTTTAGATAATCAAGTGCTCCAGCTTCTTCGCCAAGGTCAACAGCAATTTCTAAAAATCTACGACGAATATTAGTAGAATCGGGGACTCTATTACTACCTTGCCTTAGGGTATTTAAAGCTGCTTGCGGATTAGAAGCTAGTTCTAGATCTGCCAAACTAATATAAGCATCAACCAATCTTGGATAAATAGCTATAGCTTTTTCTAATAAAGCTTTAGCTTTGGCAGGATCAGCTTCTACATTAGCTAAGCCTGCTAAGGCAGTAGGGTTATTAGGATTAAGGGCCAAGGCTCGATTAAAAGCTTCTATGGCTTTTTGGTTATTTGCCAAGCTAGTTTGGATTAAAGCAGTAGTAATCTGGGCATCTATATCTTGGGCTTCTAAGGCAACTGCGGCATCCGAAATTTCTAGGGCTTTATTTAAATCACCACTAATTGCCAAGGCTCGAGCATATTCTGATAATACCCATGTAGAATTAGGATCCAAATCTTTTGCTGCTGCTAATTCGTTTAAGTTAGATACTGGTAAACCAAGGGCAGCCTCGGATACAACCCCTAAACTAGGTACTGATGGAGTCTGAGCAATCACAGCATTTAGCTGAGTTCTTTCTTCTGCACTAAGGCCTAGTTGAAGTTCTGAAATAATTTTTTCTACAATAGTAGCAACGGCCCTTTTCGGATCGGATAAATCTACCTTAAATGCAATTTGTTTGCTCGTTGAATAATCTGGACCAGCGAACACCAAGATTGTATTATTATCAGTGGCTTGATTATCAATTTGGCCACTAATTAAAACACTAGCATCAAAAGCATTGCTGAGTTTATCTAAAATATCATCCTCTTGATAATGTCTTTGAATGTAAATTACGGTATCACCAACAGGTGCGACAAAAATATTGTCAACAAGACTTAGACTTCTCTCCAGGGCTGTAGCAAGACCTAAACCATAATTTGAAATACTATCACTAGTATCAAATGTTGAAATTACAAGTTTTTTGATGTCTTGTGCGCTTGAAAGACTAAGCACAATAAATAATAAGAGTAATGTTAATCGCTTCATCAGTGGGAGTATACCTGCTTTTAGATGAGAAGCTAGGCAATAGGCTTACCTATTATTCATAAATTAGATAGCAAACCACTCAAAATGATGATTTAAATGGTGATATATCTGCCAATTCTGCTCTTATAGAGTAATTTTTCCAAATCCCAGATGTCTTTTTTCCTCAGCTTTTGGCTGGCTTTTATTGTAGAAAATTCCCAATGCTAAAATCAATCTTAGCTTTTCAAATTCAAAACCATGCTCGCTTTGTTTTTTTATATTGAGGATTAGTGCTTATACTCTTTTTATCGAATTGCTTTCAAAGAGCTTAAATATTCTTAAGTTCTTTACTATTAGCAATTTCTTGGATTTATGCACAATGAGTTGGTATTTGTGGGGCATTCATTGTTTTTCGTTTGGCAATACTATTTTTGAAGATTGTCAAAGCGTAGCAAGATGTCTTAAAAGCTAAAACCCTCGGGTAGTAGTTCTTTTACTGTAAAAGTTTTTAGAACTTTCTTGTGGTTTATAATAAATACTTTGGCATCGGGTGAAAATTCAAATAATATTTGCCGACAGGCTCCGCAAGGAGAAGCTGGAGTATCTGCTTCGGTATAAATAACAATTTCAGTAAAATCTTTATAGCCACTACTCACCATAGTTTGAATTGCTGATTGCTCGGCACAGCGAGAGAGACCATAAGAGGCATTTTCTACGTTGGCGCCAACAAAAATATTATTGGCTGAACGCAAGGCTGCACCAACCTTAAAATTGGAATACGGACTATGGGCTTTTTGCCGAACAGCAATAGCTGCTTCATATAAATCTTTGGGAATATTCATAATAGCCCTAACCTTAACAAAATTGCTGGTAGAATTGAGCTTATAGCAATGGTTATTGCAAAAATGGCAGCCATAAATACTGATGCAGCAGCACAATCTTTGGCAATTTTAGCTAATTTACTTTCTTCTGCCGAGACTAAATCAACTACAGCTTCTAAAGCTGTATTCATAAGCTCGAGCCCAAGCACAAGTGCAGATACTAAAAGTATAGGAGCAAGCTCAATTCTTAAGTAAATTGATAGAGCCACAGCAATAATGCCTAAGACTACTTCAATCCTAAAATTTAATTCATTGTGCCAAGCATAGCTAATGCCATTAGCAGCATAGCCAAAAGAGTTAAAGACTTTTTTGAAAATCATAATTTAAAACCCTCGATTTAAATTATGATTTAAGTATGTATTCATGAATTATTTTATTTTTCTTAATACTGTTTAAGCTCGAGCACAAGCTTTTGCTCATTTAAAAATATTTGCCAATTCTCTGGACTATCATGGTTATAACCTCTTAAGTGCGTAATTCCATGAGCTGCCAAAACTAATACTTCATCTAGCAAGCTATGATTATGGTCTATCGCTTGTTTTTGAGCTGTCTCAAGACTAATAAAAACATCTCCTAATTGCTCTACTTCAGGCATATCAATATCATCTGGCTCATGCATGGAATAAGATAGTACATCAGTGGCTTTGTCAATACCACTATCTCTTAAGTTTAGTTTCTGTATGGCATTATCATCTATTAAAATTAGGCTTACAATTTGCTTGATTCCTTTTTTATCTAAATAGGAATTTAAAGCTTTTGTTAATATTTTAGACTCCAGAAATGGCTGGCTCTCCATGATTAGCTCTAGGGGCATTATCTTCTCCTTCTAGACTTTTGATTTCTTCTTCACTAGGATAACTAATACGCCTGTGTAATATTGCTGTTAACATACGTTCAAAACTATTAGCAATAATTTCTAAATCACTGAAATTAAGCGGGCTTTCTGACAATTGGTTATCTTGTAAGCGAACTTCAAATATTTGATCAATCAAAGCCCTTATTCTACTTTGGCTAGGGTCAGCCAAGCTGCGTGATGCAGATTCTACAGCATCAGCTAGCATTAAAATTGCGGTTTCTTTAGTTCTTGGCTTAGGCCCAGGATAGCGAAAATTAAGCTCTTCTGAGTTATCACCTTCTTCTAAAGCTCTTTTATAAAAATAGCTAAGCACAGTAGTGCCATGATGCTCATTAACAAATTGCTCTAAAATACTAGGGAGCTTGTACTTTCTTAAAAGCTTCATACCGTAGCGAACATGGTCAGTAATTATTAAATAACTAAGATGCGGGCTAATATGGTCATGAGGGTTTTCGTTGCTTTGATTTTCAATAAAAAAGCGCGGTCGTTTGAGCTTGCCAACATCATGATAAAGGGCACCGACTCGAGCTAATAGTGAGTTACCGCCAATTTCATTTACGGCTTCACCAACTAGATTAGAAATTATTAAGCTGTGCTGATATGTACCTGCGGCTTCTAGTAGTAGCCTTTTTAAAAGCGGAGAATTAGGGTCAGAGAGCTCAATTAATCTAAATTCAGTATAAAAATCAAAAGCACTTTCAGCTAAAGGCAAAATCCCTAAGGCTAAAATACCTGCAAGAAAGCTGGCGGCTAAAATAATTAATATATTATAGCTTAATAAAACATTAAAATTACTTCCGTAAACCAATATTAATAATACATAGCTAACAGCTGCTATAAGCCCTGAGCTTAAACTAGCTATTAATAAGGAAGGCCTACTTCTAAAGCGATTAGCTAAAATTGCTGCTGGAATAGCTGTACTTAAGCCAATTATTAAGCTAAAAATAGTCCCGTCTGGGTCTAAAAGTGCTAGGGCAACTGCTAGCCAGATAGCCCAAAAAACTCCACTGATTTCATCTTCTAATACAGCTACTAGTATCGCTATAAAAGATATAAAAATGAAAAACGGGCTAAAGTCCAAAACTACTCGCTGTAAGAATAAACCTAAGATAGTTAAGCCCAGTAGAAAAGCGGTTTTATTAGGATTTAGTTTTTCGTTTCGCATAATGATATGGATAAGGGGCAAAACCAATAAAAAGCTAATCAAAAGACTACCGATAATAGTTTTTAAAAATCTATTGGCTATTTCTGCTCTGATGTTATATAGCCCAGAGGCTTGCAAAGCAAGCATATGATCTTTGCTTAAGATTTCACCCTTATCGGCAATGATTTCGCCAGCTTCTAAATTATGCATAACTGGCTCTATAGAATTTGCGGTTGCATCTCTGGCAGCTTGAGTAAGTTTAGCATTAGCAACGGATGTCGCTATTAATCTTTTTGAAAGTAAGAGCTTTACATTGCGTTTGTTTTGATCTGGGCTTAAAGCAACGGCCATATTTATTATTCTTTTAAGATCTTGTTGTTTTACACCTTTAGGATTGCTGTACTGGGTTAGTAAATAGTCTTGAGCTGTTGCTGTTAGATTTAAACTGATTATTTCATTAACAACTAATTGTTTTAAGTCAATATCAGTAAGAAATATGGTTTGTACCTGAGACATAGCTGCTATTTTTTTGCGTTCTGTTTGCAAGCGGTCTATTACGTTTAAAGAAATCGGGGTTTTGAAAGTTTTTGGACTTGCTTGACCAATGTTTAAGGTGTTTTGAGGGTTTAGACCATAAACACTGTAGAATAGCGCAGTTAGCATCATCACTACAATGAAGCCAAGTATGGCTATTTTAGAGTTTCTTGGGTTATTTAGAAGCAGAGTCATAAGCTTTAATAATACTAGCTACAAGTGGGTGTCTAACCACATCACTTTCTTTAAAATATAAAAATCCAATGCCATCAATATCTTTTAAGATTCGCTCGCTTATGTTTAAGCCGCTAGTGATATTGCTAGGTAAGTCTACCTGAGTTATATCACCTGTTACAACTACCTTGCTATGAAATCCCATACGTGTCAAAAACATTTTCATTTGCTCTGGGGTAGTATTTTGGGCTTCATCTAAGATTATAAAGGCATCATTTAGAGTGCGTCCACGCATAAATGCCAAGGGGGCAACCTCTATGACAGCGTTTTCTAAATAGAAGTCGATTTTGCTCGAGTCCATCATATCATATAGTGAATCGTATAAAGGACGAAGATATGGATCAATTTTAGCTTGTAAATCTCCGGGTAAAAAACCAAGTTTCTCACCAGCTTCTACCGCTGGTCTGGTTAATATAATTCTTTTTACCTCTTTGTTTTTTAGTGCCGAAATAGCCATGGCAACTGCTAAATAGGTTTTGCCCGTACCAGCAGGACCAATACCAAAGGTAATTGGGTTCTTAGCAATTGCTTCTATATATCGCCTTTGACCAGCTGTTTTTGGCTTTACACGATTTGGCAAGAGAGTATTTGTTGAATTATCTTTTGCAGAATTATCGTTTAGGTTTTTGAGATTACTATGCCTTAATTCAGTCATACTTATGCTTTCACCTCTACGTATTGTTTTGAGTAGAGAATTAAAGGTTTGCTTAGCTTCATTGATTTCAGGCTCTGAGCCAATAAACCTAATTTCGTCACCTCGGGCAACAACTTTGGCCTTTAGGCGTTTGCGTAAAATTTTTAGGTTTTCATCATGCTTCCCATAAAGACTAATTGCTTCTTTTGGGCTACGGAGTTTTAGAGTTATAGTGCTTATTATTTCCTCCAAGGTTTTTTATATTTAGGCTCAGATAAAATCTGATGCCATATAATTCCATTTACAATACTCTGAGCATCGGTGTTAACAACTGAAGTTTTTAACTTAACAGGCTTTTTTTGCTTTCTTAAAAAGACATTTTTTGTATGCTGCTTAAATTTAACGTGCTCACTTCGGTGTTGCTCGAGCCTATCCAAACCAAGTTCAAATTCAGGCCGGCTGTAGTTATTACTCATATGCCCAGATAGACCCTCAGACAGAGCTTGATGATTTGCTTGGCTAAGCTGTCCAGACATGCCAGTAGGTAGGCTTTGATGAGTCACAACAGTTTTGCCAGTAAGGGTTGTCGGCAGTCTTTTGCGCCCACCTATACCTTGGGGTAAGTTTTGATGTCTAGATGTAGTGATGGTTTGAGAGAGCCCATCTGGCATTTCAATATGCTCTGCTTTAGTTCTGCCATGAAAAAGCTCATCGGCAGCTTCACTACCCTGATGCTGGCTAGCCTTATGGCTTTGGCTATGAACAGGCCCAGCAGGCTCTTTGCCTTCCATAGCTTCCTGAACGCGCCTTCTAGCTTCTTCTAGCCGAGCATTAAATTCATCATTTGATTTCCTAACTACAGGTCTAGTATTCTGTTTTACAACTGGTCTAGGCGTGCCTTCTTTAGTCTTTTTATTAAGGCTTTTAATAACAGGGACTACAAAAATTAATAAGAAAATCCCTATCCTAACTAAATCGTAGAAATCCATTATTCGTCAGAGTTGGTTGCTTTGGCAATGTTAGTGCGCATATCAGTATCACTCTTTACATTTTCTAGTTTGTAAAAATCCATTACTCCTAAATGCCCTTTTTTAAAGGCATAAGCAACCGCTAATGGAACTTGCGCTTCTGCTTCTACTACTTTGGCACGCATCTCTTCAACTCTAGCACGCATTTCTTGCTCTTCGGCAATAGCCATGGCACGGCGCTCTTCAGCTTTGGCTTGGGCCACTTGCTTGTCGGCCTCGGCTTGGTCAGTTTGTAAAATAGCTCCGATATTTTTACCAACATTCACATCAGCAATATCAATAGATAAAATTTCAAAGGCAGTGCCAGAATCTAAGCCTTTAGCAAGTACTGCCTTAGAGATAAGATCTGGGTTTTCCAATACTTTTTTGTGGCTATCGGTTGAACCAATTGAAGATACAATACCTTCACCGACTCGAGCAATAATTGTTTCTTCGCCAGCACCACCAATTAGACGTTCTATATTTGCCCTTACAGTTACTCTGGCTGTGCTGATTAGCTCAATACCATCTTTGGCAACCGCCGAGATATTTGGGGTTTGAATTACTCTTGGGTTAACTGATACTTTTACGGCATCTAGTACATTCCTGCCAGCAAGGTCAATGGCAGCAGCTTGGTCAAACGGTAGTGCAATACGGGCTTTGTCAGCTGCAATAAGAGCATCTACTACTCTGTTAACATTACCGCCTGCCAAAAAATGGGCTTCTAGTAAATTTTGCTCACTTGGTATACCAGCTTTTCGGGCTTTAATTAACGGGTTAATTATTTTGGCTGGTGGAATACGGCGTAAACGCATGCCTACTAAGCTAAATAAATTAACCATTACCCCAGAGGCGATAGCGCTAATCCACAGACCAACTGGTATCATCCAAAAAAAGAATGCCATAAATATTATTGCTGGTACTACTAAACCTAAAAATCCAAAATCATTCATAATTAAATCCTCCTCAAGATTTAAGCTTCTATAGCTACAATTTCTATGTTACTAACGTCAATAACTTGAGTTTAGAGTTCAAAAGACAAAAGTACTAGACAAAAAGGAGAGGAATTGTTCTGTTTTTTTCATACA
>CAMZLP010000072.1 GCA_947311535.1 uncultured Deinococcota bacterium
CTAGGACAGTGAATCTAAAAACGGTTGTAGCAAGCATGGAAAACTGGGCAAAACCAAAGTCAAGTTATAGGCGGGCACAGCGGTTTTTCTCTGAAATAAGAAGTAGTAATCTATTATTTACAAAGATAGTCTTAAAACTTATTCAAAAGGAACGATATGTACTAACTGTAGATAGAACAAACTGGAAGTTTGGAAACATTGACATAAATATACTTATGATAGCAATAGCAGATAAGGGATTGGCTATACCACTAGCATTTCAACTTTTAAATAAAAAAGGGAACTCAAATAGCTTAGAAAGAATTACAATAATGGAGCAGCTATTAAAACATATATCTGTAGAGCAAATAGAAGTTTTAGTTGCCGATAGAGAGTTTATAGGTCAAGACTGGTTTAATTATCTTGAATCTAAAAAGATAGCATTTGCAATTAGGATGCGAAAGAATGTTTTAGCAGATGAATGGTTTAGAATATCTCTTTTTTTCAATAATCTTAAAATTGGAGAAATAAAAGAGCTTAAATATAGTTATAAGATAAACAATTGCCAATTATCAGTAATAGCCACTAGAGGCAAGGATAAAGAACTTGTCATTATTGTTACTAATCGTAGTCCTAGATGGGCTTTAACGATGTATAAATTACGCTGGCAGATAGAATCTTTATTCAAGGCCTTAAAGTCTAGTGGCTTTAATCTTGAGGATACCCACCTAAAACATATTAGTAGATTATCTACTTTAGTTGCTGTTGTAAGCCTAGCTTTTATTTGGGCTTTAAAGACTGGTCATTGGCTTCATAAGTTAAAACCCATTCCTCGTAAATCTCATGGTCGCCGTGAAGTTTCTATTTTTCGCCTTGGGCTTGATTATATTCATCGTGCTATTGCTATCTTTAGCCTTGATAACAAGCTCCTAGACCATTCTTTTAAGCTTTTGTCGTGTACTTAGAGCTAGGTCAGTATTTTATCTATTTCTTCTCTATTTGGCAAACTAGCTTGAGCACCTTTTTTTGTAGTAGCCAAGGCCGCAGCAGCATTGGCAAACGCTAGTGAGTTTTCCAAATCTTTATTTTCTGATAGTGCTACTGCAAATGCTCCACAAAAGCAATCTCCTGCTGAGGTTGTATCTACCACAGTTATTTTATGAGCATTTAAATCTCCATTTGACTCAGGGCTTTGCCAGATTAGCCCATCGGCACCAAGAGTCACAATTACGGTATTTGCACCCTTATCCACCAATATTTTGGCAGCTTGTTTTGCCGAGTTTTTATCGCTAACTTGCTTATTAGTAAGTAGGGCAGCCTCGCCCTCATTTACTATTAAATAATCAATGTTTTTTATAACTGACTGACTTAGCTTTTGGGCAGGAGCTACATTTAGGATTGTTTTGATATTTTTAGATTTTGCCATAATCAAAGCTTCTTCTACAACATCTAAGGGGATTTCTAGTTGTAAAACTAGATATGAGTAGCTTTCAAAGTCTATTTTCTCAAGATTTTGCTTGCTTATTTTTCGGTTGGCACCACTACTTACTACAATCATGTTTTCACCTTTGGCATCAATTGTTATAAATGCGATTCCGCTCGAGCCTTCTTCATTTAAAACTAATCCAGTATCTATACCAACATCTTTCAAGCCCAGTAATAGTTCTTTTGCATAGGCATCAGTACCTAAAGTGCCCATCATGCTAACCTGCCCACCTGCTTTTGCTGCTGCTACGGCTTGATTTGCACCTTTACCACCGGCAAAAGTCTCTACGTCAGAACCCAAAATAGTGTCACCTGCTTTAGGAATTCTTTCTACATTTACCACTAAATCCATATTAATACTGCCAATAACTAAAATATTATTACTCATAGTTTATTTTAGCCCAGAGAATTGCTAATTAAAAACTGTTGTTCTTATTTTAGCTGTTTACAAAGCTAGTATCAATCCTCATAAAGGTTAAAATCTAGCTTATGAAATTATTAATAATTGTTTACAAAGATAATGAAGCATTAGACATCTTTATGGATAAGGTCAAAGCAGAAAATTTGGCTGGTTTTACTATTATGCCTTCTCAAGGTGTTGGTAGAGAATCTAAGAAAAAGCTTGGCGAATTTAGTATTGGTAATTTATCCAATCTTTTTAGTGGTGACCGTATTTCAAACGCCACTGTATTTTCGGTAGTTGAAGATGATAACTTAGGAAGGGTTTTGGAAATTTTAAAAGAAGAACTATCAGCCATTCATGAGCAAGGTGGAGGCTTATATGTGGTTCTACCAATTGACCAATTTGGTGGAGTAGATTAGATTAAATGATAAGAACTGAATTTTTAGAGATTACGATTTTGCTAGCAATAATTGTTATAGGTGCTAAGATTTTTGGCTATTTAGCCTCACGTATCGATTTACCAATGGTTGTAGGGGAAATTACCTTTGGTATTTTACTTGGACCTACTGTTATAAATATTTTAGGTTTACATATTGCTGGAGTGCCCGTCTTTGCCCATCACGAGACCTCAGCAGAAATTATTAAGATAATGGCAGAATTAGGTGTTTTGCTGCTAATGTTTTTAGCAGGCTTAGAGACCGACTTAGTAGCCATGAAAAAAGTAGGTGTTGCAGCCACAAATAGCGCAATTGGTGGAGTGGTTTTACCATTTGCTGGTGGTTTAGGGGTAGGGCTTTTATTCGGTATGCCTTTTAAAGAGGCTATCTTTGTTGGTACTATTCTGACGGCAACTAGTGTTTCTATTAGTGCCCAAACTTTAATTGAGCTAAAGAAATTACGAACAAGAGAGGGTGCAACTATTTTGGGCGCAGCTGTAATTGATGATATTGTTGGTATTTTAATTTTATCAGTTGTAGTAGCCGTTTTTGCAACTGGTGGCGGTACACCACCACCACTTTGGTTAGTAGCACTAAAAATGCTTCTGTTTTTTGTAATAGGCATAGCCCTAAGCCCAATAGTTAAACGTTTTATAGCTTGGTTTTCTAAATTGCCAGTCTCTCAACCATTAGTAGCAGCTTCTGTGGTTGTAGCTCTTTTTTATGCTTTTGCTGCTGAGCAATGGGGTGGGGTAGCTGCTATTACTGGCTCTTATTTGGCAGGTATTATTTTAGCTAGTGGCAGCTGGAAGCACGAGTTAGAAGAGAAGTCTCAGGTACTTGTTTATAGTTTATTTGTACCAATATTTTTTGTTGATATAGGCCTTAGGGCAAACTTGCGGGAAGCATTAACTGGTAATTTGATTTGGATTGCTTTAGCGATTGTATTGGTGGCAATTCTTGGCAAAATTATTGGCTCTGGAGTGGGTGCCTTGCTAAGCGGTTTCAGCTTTAAAGAGTCTTTGCGAGTAGGTTCTGGCATGGTTTCACGGGGAGAGGTTGGTCTAATTGTCGCTGGGATTGGGCTCGAGCAGGCTGTAATAACAGAAGATGTGTTTAGCCTAATGGTATTAATGGTGGTTGTTACTACCTTAGTTACTCCAATTTTATTAAGGCTTAGTTTTAATAATGATTAAATTAGATTAGAGAAAATATCTAAAAAGTAGTAATTATTAAAGCTAACATGATCATAGTCAAAATTATTATAATTTACTAAAGCTGCTGAAACCCAGGTTTCGGCGGCTTCTTTGCTATCAAATGGACCAACTAAGAGGTTTTCCTGACCTTGCCAATCATCACTCTTAATAGCCAATGCTAGTTGATGATGTTCTCCAGAAATGTTATTTAGAACTCGGTAGTATATATTTTTTTTAATCAGTGTTTTTTGCTCAAGTAAAAGGCTTAATTTATCCCAAAATTTATTTAATTCATCCGAGCTAAGCTCCGGAAAGGCCATTAACTTATTTAGCGTTTTAGTATTGGAATTATCAATTTTAAAAACTTCTCTGTCGCTAAATAAAATTTCAAAAATTGCTAAAGCTTCTGCTTCTAAACTTTGGTCTACCTCAAGAATCTCCTGAGAATTTAGAATTTTATAAATATTAGGATTTTTAGATTTTAATTCGTCAATTGAGATTTTATTTTCTTTAGCATAGCTTATAGTTCGTTTATTTGCCTTGTGGTTTTTTAGATCAAACATAAACAAAGTTTATCTTGTGGCTTGTTTTTATTTTTAAACCAGCTTACTTTTATTGCTAAGAACAATGCAACGGTCACTGAAAGAAACGGTCTTCATGCTCTAGAATAGATGTAATGATTGCAAAAGAACTAGACCCATATGTATCAAACCATGATTATGAGCAGGCAATATTAACTGCTCAAGAAGATTTGGCTTTTTTGATGAAAGTTATCTTTGCTAAAAACCCAGCTGTTAAAAGATTGGGTATAAGAGTGTTTAATGGTTTGCGTTTTGAAATGGACAATTATGCTATTCAAATTGACCACCTAATTTTACATAAA
Source organism: uncultured Deinococcota bacterium (assembly GCA_947311535.1). GTDB lineage: Bacteria > Deinococcota > Deinococci > Deinococcales > Trueperaceae > CAMZLP01. The sequence goes on from CAMZLP010000072.1 coordinate 4,384, forward strand.
TACGGCATGATAGTTATAGAGAACCGCTCTGAAACAGCAGATATTGATATTAACTTAATAGGACAATGGACTCAGACATATAAGAATAAAAGCTTAAAAATTACTTCGCCATTAGAGCAAGGAGAACGTAAGATGGAGTTTATTAGGTCTGTGCTCGAGCATAACCATAAGTTATTGCGCCAAAAAACCAGTAAAAATCAAAATGACTTCAAAGAATTTGCATTTGACCTAATAGTAGCAATCTCAGATCATGGCAATATTAACAGCTCTTCAGGAAATAGCCCCATAGAAATATGTCGAAGATCAAACGTTGTAGATGCTATTTTGCAAATTGCAGAAGACCAACGCAAAGAAGCAGCTAGTATTTTCCCAAGAATATATAGGCAATCAAAGGCCTTAAATAATGATGAGTTGTTTAGGCTAACCGCTTATTTTCGTAAAAGCCATACTCCGTTGGATAGAAGTAAAATTCGCCAAAATCAAACCCCTACCCAAGCTAAAGCTTTAAAACCAAGTTATTATTCTTGTGAAAACTGTGGTAGTAAACAAGTATTTATGGAGCATAATAACGGCTATCAATTATATTGCTTAGATTGCTCACATATTTTAGAAATCGATAAACACTGTAGCTCTTGTAATAAACAAGCATATGTTAGAAGAGATGAAAATAAATTTTATCTTGAATGTGAAAATTGCCTAAATAATGAACTTATTTTTGTTGACGGCAACATTATTGCTGTTCCAGATTAATTTTTGCTTATGTTTGTTTGCCTAAATACCCAAAAAATAAAACAGGCCTTGCTTAATTTTAAGCGAGGCCTGTCTGTCTATGGCGAGGGCATAGGGACTCGAACCCCAGACCTACGGTTTTGGAGACCGTCGCTCTACCAGCTGAGCTATACCCCCAAGCGACTATGAAGTATAGCAGCTTTAAAGAATTATGCCAAGCCTAGTTTAAACAAAACTAGAATATAAGCTATGTTAGAATGAGATAAGCTGAAAGGAGTGATTTTAATGATTACTTTTACAGAATTTGCTGCTGAAAAGGCATTTGAAATGTTAAAAGCTAATAATAAGTTGGATGCGGGTATCCGTATCTTTGTAAAATCAGGCGGATGCAGTGGCTATAGCTATGGTATGGCCATTGATGATAAACAATTAGAGGGCGATAAAACCTTTGAAGACAAAGGCGTAAAAATATATGTTGATCAAATGAGTCTGCCTCTAGTTGACGGCTCTCAAGTAGACTTTGTAGAGAATATGATGGGTGGGGGCTTTAGTGTGAATAACCCTAATGCTACTAGCGCATGCGGTTGTGGTAGCTCGTTTAGAACAGATGGTGCAGCTGCACCAGATGCTGAAGGAGCTAGTTGCCACTAGTAAATTATTTATGAGGATTAAAGATGAGACTAAGTTCTCATCTTTTTTATTATGAGAATAGCTATTTTAGTTTGTCTAAGTTTAATTCTTTCTGCCTGTATGCCTCGGCTTGAGTATGAAGCCCAAGTCCCTGAAACCAAGCAAGAACCATTTATAATCATTGACGATCCTGATGATGAAATCATTAGTATTTTTAAAGGCACAATGTCTGATGGAGCTTTGTATGAAAGCCTTATTGGCGAAGCCGGTATTGAGGCAGGCTCGAGCTTTTACAGTTTTGCCGTTGGGAAAACAATTGCTGAATTTAATCTACCTAAATCTAATAAGGTATTTGATTCTTTTTTATTTGATGATAGACGGCTTGCCTCTATCGAGTGGGAAGCCAATATTGTCAAGCATTTTGGAAAAGAAGATAATTTTGAGCTAAATTTTTTAATTTTTGGTCGCTGGCATCTTAGCCCATTTGACCATTTTGTAAATCTTAATTTTGCTTTTGGTGATGGTCTTTCTTATGCGTCTAAAATTCCATATTATGAAGATATCCGATGGCCTAAATCTAGTCAGTTACTAAATAATATGACCTTTGAATTTGCTTTTGAAATTCCATATCTTGTAGTTCAAGATATTTCAGAACTCTCGGCGGTATTAAGATTGCATCATCGCTCAGGAGTATTTGGACTTTTTAATGGTGTTCATGGTGCTTCTAACGTAATTGCTTTAGGTTTGAGAGCTAGGTATTTTTAGCATTTTAATAAAACAAATATTTCTGGGATAAGAGTATTTCAGTATCTCAATTGAATGATACTAAACCTAAAAAGATATTCCTTTTAGTTTTATTATTAAGATTAAATGAGTGGAAAGTAGAAAGTCTGAGGCTGCGAATCTATAAACAAAAAAATATTATAACAATAAGCTAATTCACAAATTATTCACAATTTGTTCAATCATTGTTCACGTTTTGCATAGTAAAATTTAATCATGCTTATCTGAAACTACTTAAGCAAATTTTAGGAGCTAATATTATGACAAATAAAAATAAACTCTTTATAGGCACAGTATTAATTTTATCTATTTTATTTTCTGCATGTAATGTGGAAAATAAAGAACCTTCAGAATCGGAAGAATCCATTGCTATGCAAGCAGTATATGACGCCTTAACAGGCCCCGAAGGTGAATATGCGGCATATGCTTTATATGGAGCGGTAATAGATAAATACGGGCAAATTGAGCCATATCTTACGATTCAACGTTCAGAAGCAAAGCATATTGATGCGTTAAAAAAAATATTGGATAAATATAACATATCTTATCCTAAAACAAACCCATATATTGCTACGGCAGTTGCACCTGATAATTTGAAGCAAGCAGCTCTAAACTGGGTTGAGGGTGAGGTTGAAAATATCAAAATGTATGATAGACTTTTTGAGAAAACCTCAGATTACCCAGACATTACAAGAGTTTTTAACAATCTTCGCAGAGCCTCAGAGGAAAGACATCTGCCAGCTTTTAGGGCAGCAGCAGAAAACGGAGGCAGCTTAACCCCAGAACAAATGAAGCAACTTTTTCCAGGAGGCAGGGGCAAAAGCTAAACGGGTCATTTGCCCGTTCTAGATACTATTCTATCTCCAAGCTCAGGCTAGGCTAATAAAAAAAGCAGGCTTTTTGTAAAAGCCTGCTTTAGATATCAAAAAACTTTTTAGGCAGTTTGAGCTAGCTTTTCTAAAACTAAACGTGATACCTCACGTAGCGGTTCAAGTACACCTTCATTTTTAGCGGCAACAGCTCCAATAAATGGAATTTTACCAGTTGGATCTAAAACCTGCTTAATCATATCAAGTGGTAAAGCGTCAGGTAAATCCCGCTTATTGATTTGAACAACAAAAGGCAAATCATCAAGGTCTAAGTTATATTCATTTAAATTCTCACGAAGATTACGTAATGACTCAGCATTGGCACGTAGTCTATTTGGTGCAGAATCACCAACAAAAATTACACCATCAACACCACGCAAAATAAGTTTGCGACTAGAATTATAAAAAACTTGCCCAGGAACAGTATATAAATGGAAACGAGTTTTAAAACCGTTCACTTCACCTAGGTCAAGTGGTAAAAAGTCAAAAAATAGAGTTCTTTCGTCCTCGGTGGCTAAACTAACCATTTCCCCTTTTGATTCTTGAGGGATATTTTCATATATCTTTTTTAAGTTTGTAGTTTTACCAGACATACCTGGTCCGTAATAAACGATTTTGAAGTTAATTTCATGTGCAGAAAAATTAATTGTGCTCATTTATTTACTTGCCCCGAAAAGTCCGTCAATTAAAGACTGGGTAGAAGATTGCCATTTATCATCAAAATTCATAGTTGGTCTTGTATCTGTGCTTGCAGCTAATACAGCCTTAACTTCCACAATTGTCTTTTTGGTAAATAATTTTATTCGACCAAGTGCTGCAGAACTATCAAAAACGGTTACTAAAAGTGTTTTGTCGGTAAGTTCTTCTACATACATACCAATGCCATCACCTTGTTGAACCATTTCTTTAAAGCCTTTTTCACCAAATAATTGAGCGATGGCTATATTTGCGGAGTAGTTGGAAGCAATTAATGTTGCTAGTGAATCTAAGGAAGGTGGTTTAGGTGCCCACAAAGCTTTATTGTGCGCAATCACAAAGCCTTTTAAGTCAACGATTAAGACATATAGTCCATGACTTTTAGTTAAAAGGTCTTCGAATAAAGCGTCAACTTTTTCAAAAGTTTCACCGTAGAGGTCTAAGGATGGTTCTAACATGAAAGCAAGTATAGCACCAATTATATATATTCATTTGCCAGATTCTCCACTTTATATCCAGAGAATTAAATATTTAATAGATGAACTTAGGAAATTACAAAGAAAAGATACTGAATATTTGCAAAATTAAATATTTTTAATGAGAATAAGTTTATGATTTTAATACTATAGCAAGCCTGTGCCCTAAAAAAACTGCTACAAGCCCTAAAACAATGCTTCCTATAATATTTATAAAAGCCAAGCTATAACGCCCATTAGAGATAAGCTCATAAGATTCTAATTCAAAAGTTGAAAAGGTGGTTAAAGCACCTAAAAAACCTGTACCTATGGCTAGTTTCCAATTTTGATTGAGACCAAAGTAATCAGAAAATAGTAAGAATGATAATAAAAAAGCACCTACAAGATTGACGGTAAGTGTACCTAATGGGAAATTGGCTAGGCTCGAGCCCAATCCCTTTTGTATGTAAATAGTTGCTAAATAGCGACTTAAAGCACCTAAGGCTCCGCCAATCATTATGCCAATAATTAACATGGTCTATCACCTAGATATTGCATTAGGCTCGAGCATAACATATTCAAAGTACGAAACTGTAAATAGCTTAAGGGCTAGATAATAGCAACTATATTGTAATGAGTTCTATATGCAAAATGTGTAATATGTGTATAATAGTAGTTAATATATGAGACACTTGCTGGTGAAACTACTTATAATTTTATTTTTTATGACATTTGCAAGTGCATTTAGCCCACTTGATGCTGATGCTGATGGTTACCCTGATGTAGTCGAATTAAATAGCTTGCGAGAACGTGAAGCTTTTTTAGACTGGTTTTCAGCTATTGCTGAGGCACAGTATACGGCTCCTTCTTCTGAGTGGAAATATCGAGATTGTTCTGGCTTAATTCGCTTCGCTTATATAGAGGCATTAAAAAGAAAAGATGGAGCTTGGTTTTCTAAATTCCCGTACTTGCCAAAAGTCAAAGCTATCCCCATAGAAAATTATCCAATGCCAATTATTAGCCGAAGTGTTTTTCGGGTAGATTCTGGCTCTTTTCAGCTTGATGATGTTGCCAAGGGGCGTATGGTTGGGATTGCTTCAGCTTTTGAACTTATGAAATATTCATCTAAATTCATTGGCAAGCGTCAAGAACAAGCCAAAAGGGGGGACTTATTATTCTTTATTCACCCCCTAGCCGAAGGCTCGTCTTATCATAGTATGGTCTATCTTGGTGACGGTAAAATTGTTTATCACACTGGTGCAGATTTGCAAGATGACGGCGAGGTTCGCTTACTTAGTTTAGAGACTTTACGCAGGCATCCAGACCCTAGTTGGCACCCCGATCCAAGCAACCCTAACTTTTTGGGGTTTTACCGTTGGAAGATAGTTGATTGAGCATATATTGACTATATATCGAGTTATGGTGCAATTTATTTGATATTGCTATAAAGTAGTCGTATTGGAGGACTTTATGTCATGGATTAAACTGATTTTATTACTTGTGTTATTAGCTTTGGGCTTAGCTGGGGCTAGCTTTCAAAATGAGCTCTGGCTCTATGGTGGTGGTACTTTTGGTCCAGATGATGAGGTTTCTTTAGAGTATTCTATGAATTCAGAACAAGATGCAAAGCTCTTGTTATATAGAATTAAAGACCCCGAAGAAATCTTAAAAATGGGTGGGCCACGTTATTTTGAAGGAGCAAATGATTTAAACCTTAAGAAAATTAGAGAAATCAAGATTGTCACCGAGCGTGATAGACGTTGGGGAGATATTTCTTTGGGCAAGCTTAAAGTGGGTATGTATTTCGCTCAGCTCGAGTCTAGCCAAAGTAAAAGCGCTACCTTAATTTTGGTCACAGATATTTCACTAGTAGTTAAAACAGATACCGATAATATTTTAACCTATACAGCTAATAAATACAGCGGTAAACCGATCGAAGCAACTATTTATATGGTGCAGGATAAAAAGATAGACCAGTTTGTGATAGCTAGCAAAGGTACTGCCGAAATCAAGAATGGCGGTGAAAACAATAATGAAATGGTGATAGCTGCTAACTATGGTGATGCTTGGGCTTTTAGTGCTAGTTACTGGCGTTCTTGGGCCGTTGAAAAATCCAAAACATATATTCAAACCGATAGACCGGTTTATCGACCAGGGCACACTGTTTATTTTAAAGCAACTGCTCGCTCGGCTTCTGGCTTGCAGCCATTAGTTAATCAAGATATTAATATTACAATTAAAGATGCAAACTATGATGATATTTATAAAGAAAGCTTTAAAACTGATGCCTACGGTAGTGTTAATGGTGAACTGATTTTAAGTGTAGAACCACCCTTGGGCAACTATCAAATAGAAACCGAAATTGATGGTGAGTACAGCTACTCACAATTTTATGTTGAAGAATTTCAAAAACCAGAATATAAAGTTAATGTCACTACCGCAAAAGATAAAATTATACAAGGTGAAACGGTTGAATTTGAAGTTTCAGCAGAATATTTGTTCGGTGGTGCAGTAGCTGCTGGCAAAGTTAATTACGCTGTTCTTAAGCAGCCATATTATTATTGGGGTTATCGTTCATATTATGGTTTTTATGATGACTTTTATTACGGCGGTTACTACGATAGCGAAGTAGTAGAACGTGGTGAGGCTGTTTTAGATGAAAATGGTAAATTAGTTTTAGAATTTGAAACAAGCTTAGATGATGTTGATTATCAATATACCTTGCAAGCTGGGGTAGTTGATGAGGCAAGGCGAGAGATTAGTGCTTCAGCTAGTGCTACGGTATTTCGCTCTAATATTGTTATAAATGTGCAAGCAGACCGATATGCCTATAAAGAAGATGACAAGGTTAGTTTAACTGTTTCAATTCAAGATATTTATGGCAAGCCAATTAGTACAGATTTTAGTTTTAATACAGAGCGGTACTATTGGAGTGATAATGGCAGCGAAACTGATAACTTAAGTAAAAAACAAGGCCATACTGATGAAAACGGTGAGGCAATAATAAGCTTTGTACCAACGAAGCAAGGTAGCTATAATATTTTTGTAAGTGCTAAAGACAGCAGCAACAGAAAAGTGGAAAGTTCTGAATATGTTTGGGTTTCTGGTAATTCTAGATGGTATTGGAGCTATGATTCATTAAATATTAGAGCAGATAAAGAAGAATATAAACTCGGTGAACAAGCCCGTTTTGTAATTCAGTCACCAGTAGAAGATGCTTATGCTCTAATTACCCGTGAAGGGCAAGAAATTGTTGACTATGAACTCATAAAAATAAATGGTTCTGTACTCACTTATGAACTAACAGTTACTGAAGATATGAGCCCAAATAGCTATATATCGGTGGTAATAATTGGTGATGGTAGAACCTATACTGAAACGACAAACTTTAAAGTTCCACCAGATAACAAATTTTTAAATGTAGAAATAAATTCTGACAATGATACTTATGAGCCAGGCCAAGAAGGGCATTTTCAACTTAGAGTTTCTGATATTGATGGCAAAGGAGTAAGAGCCCAAGTAACTGTGGGTATTGTTGATGAGGGTATTTACTTGATACGCAGTGAAACAAATTCAGATATACGTGGCTTTTATTATGCTTTGCGGTCTAATGTTGTCTCAACCGAGATTAGTGACTGGTACTATTTTGGTAGAGCAGATGTAGAAGAAGGTCTTGCTAGGGCAAGTAGTGCTGTTGGCAACATTGTCAGTGCGCCGGTGGTAGCAAAAGCTGAACTTAGCGATGGTGTTTTTGCCCAAGGCAAAAGTGATTTTGCAGCAGCAACGCTACGCTCTGATTTTAGAGATACTATTTTGTGGCTACCAACCCAAGAAACAAATGATGAGGGAATTGCTGATATAACTGTTACCTTTCCGGATAACTTAACCGAATGGCGACTAACTGCTCGAGCAATTACGCTTGATGATAAAGTAGGCCAAGATAACTACAGCGTAAAGACCACTTTACCAGTTATAGCAAGACTAGCTGCACCACGTTTCTTTATTCGTGGTGATGAGGCTAGTTTGCGTGTGATTGGTCAAAATAATTTAGATGAAGATTTAATTGCTAGAATTCAATTAGAAGCTCTAGGGCTTATTATTAAAGACCCATTGCAATCAGCTGCAATTTTAGCTGCTAAAAATAGAGCAACTGCTGACTTTAGAATTAAGGCCAGTGAAACAGGTACTGCTTTAGTAACTGCCACTGTGCTTACTGACCAAGCAAGTGATGCCATGCAATTGCCAATACCGGTTTTGCCTCATGGCATAAAAGATAATATTGCATGGGCAAGTAGTAATTCGGATACTTGGAACTTTAGCTTGCCTGCTAATACTGACCCAAATACTGTAAATGGCAAATTGTTTATTAGCCCATCTTTGGCCGCGGCAGTTTCGCCGGCATTGTCTTACTTGGCTGGCTATCCATATGGTTGTACAGAGCAAACCATGAGCCGCTTTTACCCAAGTGTATTGGCATCGCAAGCTGGTGATTTGGCTAGTTTACCTGATGATGTTTTAGAAAACTTAGATGATATGGTTGCTAAAGGTCTAAAACGTATTTACAACTTCCAACATGATGACGGTGGTTGGGGTTATTGGAAACATGATTCTTCTAGTATATTTATTACAAGCTATGTAATTAATGGTTTATTAGATGCTGCAAAAGCAGGTTATAGAACTCAGGATTATAGTTTAAATTGGGCCCTTGAATATTTAGAAAGAGAACTAGAAAACCCGCTTAGTAATGACAACTATTACCGAATTGTAGATGCTGATGCTAAAGCTTATGGATATTATGCTTTGGCTCGAGCCGAACGCAATATAGATGCTTTAGGTAAACATGTGGCCGCCAAAGATTTGTCTTCTTATGGCTTAGCTCTGAGTGTGCTGGCCTTTGCGGAAGCTGAACGAACTGTAGAAGCCAATTTGTATTTAGACGAGCTTTTAAGCCGTCTGAGTGAGTTTGAAACTGTGGCGTTTTGGAAATCAGATGTCCCTAGATACTATTGGAATGATGATCAAGTAGAGGCGACCGCTTATGGATTAAATGCCATTGCGCTGCTACGACCCAATGACCCAATTGTAGCTAAAATTGTCAACTGGCTACTCTTAGAACGCAAAGGTGATAGATGGTACTCCACCAAGGATACTGCAGCTATTGTAAAGGCTGCCTTAGACCTTGCAAAAGCAACTAATGAAGAAGCAAAAGACTTGCTAATAACAGTTAGTTTAAATGCTAATGAGATATACAGTACAAGGCTACAGGGTCAATCAGCAGAGGGTATTGAGATAAAACTAGCTAACTTAGACCTAAATAAAAATAACTTAGTTCTAAATGTGGAAGGTCAAGGTACTGTTTATAGCAGTGCAAATATTGAGTATTTTGCCGAGCAAGATAATTTTGAGGCAAGTAATGACAATATTAAAATAAATAGAACCTTTGAGCGTTTAGAGCCTGTTTATGATAAGAAAAATCAAAATTACATCTATAAACGCAAGCCTTTAAATGCTGCCTCTGAAGTTGGTGACTATATCTTAGTAACCGTAGAAATAGACCCACAAGATCAGTTTAGGTACGCTATTGTCAATGAACCATTGCCAGCTGGCTTTAGAGTGATAGAAAATGACCAAGTCTTTAAAATTAACGGTATGAGCCCAAGATACGGCTATGATTATTACGGTTGGAACTATTGGTATGATGGTCGTGACGTTAGAGATGAAAGGGTAGATTATTATTTCACTTATTTAGGTGACAAAGTTAGCTTTAGCTATATACTACGTGCCGAAACTCCTGGTAAATACAGTGCCCTACCAACCCAAGTTTGGCTAATGTATGCTCCAGAAATTCGGGCTAATGGTAGCAACCAGATATTAGAGGTTAAATAAATGAGAGGCAATAGACAATTTATAATTTGTATTGTCTATTGCCTTTTTATTATTGCTCTAAGCCAAGATTTTAAACAAGCTAGCGATGGCTTTTTTATTATTGAAACTGCCAGTCTGGCAGATGAATATTATCTGCCAGAGGTTTTTTCTATAACAAATCAAGCCAAGCTCGATTTACAGCAAGATTGGGGTCTTAGCCTTTCTAAGGATGTTACCATTAGGGTTTACCCCAATATCTCGTCATATTCTCGGGCGACACAAATGCCTTGGTATTTTGCAGCATTGGCCAGCCCTGCTCAAAATAAAATTGATATTCAGAGATTTAGGGTGTTAGTTGAACGAGGTAGTTTAAAAGCTAGTTTACGCCATGAGCTTTTTCATTTGGCCCAGCCTACTAATATGCCACGTTGGCAGGCGGAGGGCAGTGCTATGTTATTTGCTCATGAACTTGCTCAGGCAGAAGCGATAGCTGATATATCAGAAAGCCAGCTAAATGATTTACTTTTAAATGCTGGTTCACAAGCAGAAATACTAAGAGCTAATGCCACTGCCTTATTGTGGGTTAAAGAATTACTAAAAGAGAAGACAGATTAAAGCTTCTCTTTTATTTTTTTGGCAGACTGGTCATAATAAGTAAGAATATTATTAGCAAAAAGGCAATTAATGATAATGCTGGTATGCTCAAGAACTCAATATCAAATAAGCCAATATATTTAGTACTACAAGGAATACCAAGTTTGCACAAAGCTGGGGCACCAAAACCTGGGAGATTTTGCTCGAGCAGATGGTAAATAGCCACAAAGCTACCTAAAACCGCAATTGGTAGAGCATACTTTATTATTCCTTTGTCTTGCTTAAAACTAGCAATTGCTAAGGTTAAAACAAAGGGATACATCAATATTCGTTGATACCAACAAAGTGTACAGGGTACAAAAAGTTTGACCTCGCTAAAATATAAACTACCACCAGTTGCAATTATTGCAATTATCCATGCAAAATATAAGCCATAGTCACTAAAGAAATCACGCATTATTTTTTAAGTGCAGCTTCTATAGCTTTCGAAATAAGTTCATAGTTATTTGAATTTTGGATGAGGTCACCATCAACATATACACTAGGTGTACCCTGAACTCCAGCATTCCTGCCCATATCTAAGTCATTTTGAACATCTTTGCTATAACGTTTTTCATCAATGCAAGTACGCATTTTGACAGTATCAACATCAGGAACATATTCTTGGGCTAGCTTGGTCAAAAACTCTGGCGTTGCCCAAATTTTACTTTCATCTTGCTGTGAGCGAAATAAGACAGTTTTATATTCCCAAAATGAATCTTCACTTTGCTCGTATACACATTCAGAAGCAATTGCAGCGGTTGTTGAGTCTGGGCCAATAAATGGGAAGTTAATAAAATAAAATTCAACTTTTCCAGTTTCAATATAGTCCATTTTTAGTTTTGGTAGGTTGCGTTCTTCAAAATATTTACAAGCTGGACATTTAAAATCTTCAAAAACTACAACTTTGACTGGGGCATCTTTCTCGCCAACCGAAGGCTGACCAGTCAAGTTGATTTTGCCAACAACGTTTTCTCCAACGGTTGCAGGTTTGTTGCTTTGGATAAAAAAGTACCCACCTAGGGCAATTAGTGCTGCAACTACTGCGGTAATAATAGTCAGTTTTTGTGTATTCAATTCATTTCTCCTTTTATTCCTTTTGGAATAAGCAATCTCTAATTAATATCATAAACTAATTATTATAAATAGTAGGAATTTGACAATTCCAAAGCCAAATCTTTTTTACTGGCTAATATTTAGGATTTGCTAATTATTTTTGTGGCTCAATAATTACTTTCATAGAATCATCAGCATTAACGGTTAATTCAAAACCTTTGCCAGTTTCTGCCAAGGCTAAACGATGGGTAATTAAATCGCTTACCCTTACTCTTTTAGCTCTTATGAGCTCTAAGGCTTCAGTTAAATCAATCGGAGCTGCGGCATAAGTAGACAATAATTGTATCTGCTTTTGCCAAAATGGAAATATGTCAAAGTCAATTATAGTTCCGGGAGCCATAATGCCATAAAGTAAGACTTTGCCACCATTTTTCACAGCGTGCATGGCTTGTTCAAAGAGGATTTTTGCACCTGCCGTAATTACAACATAGTCTACACCTTTGCCGTCTGTCTCTGCTAATACTTTTTTAATAACATCATCTTTAGCGGCATCAATTACTAAATCCGCCCCAGATTTTTTGGCAAAATCTAAGCGATATTGACTTAGGTCGGTAGCAATTATTTTACCAGCGCCATAAGCCTTGGCGTTTCTTATTACTAATTGCCCCGACAAACCACTGCCTAGCACTAAAATACTGCGGCTTGGCTTAAGATCTAATTCTCGTAAGCCCCGAACAACACAGCCTAATGGTTCAACAAAACTGCCATCATCATAACTAACGCTATCAGGTAGCTTTATAACACCACCTTTTTCTAGGTTTACAGCAGGCAAACGCACAAACTCACTAAAACCACCTGGGTAGTATTTGGTATTATGAATACTATGGCAAAGGCTGTGTTGACCACGCTGGCAGTATTCGCAGTTGTTGCATGGTACATGGTGAGTGGCCACAACTCTATCACCCAATTTAAAATTTTTTACATCTTTACCAATTTTAACAATATCTCCTGAAATTTCATGACCTAAAACTAACGGAGCTTTTTTAATACGGTACCATTCCATAACATCGCTGCCACAGATTCCGCTAGAGATGATTTTGATTAATATCTCATCATCAAAAATACTGGGCTTTTGAGTTTCTTCTAAACGAAGATCGCTATTATTGTAGTACATTGAAACACGCATATATTGCCTACCTCTGTTAATATTTTTAGAGACGCGATTAATCGCGTCTCTACGAAATTATTTTAAATCTTGGAAAATCTTATAAGCCTGTTTGACGCTTAAATCCTCATGGACAAGGCCGTTTACTGCTCGCATCATAGCAACTGGGTTTTCTGATTGAAAAATATTTCTGCCCATATCAATGCCAACAGCACCCGCTATAAGAGCATTTTTAGCCATTTGTAAAGCATCTTTTTCAGGAATCTTTTTACCACCAGCAATTACTACTGGCACCAATGAGGTTTCAACAACTTTTTCAAAACCTTCGCAGAAGTAAGTTTTAACCATTCTGGCACCAAGTTCACCAGCCATACGAGTAGCTAAGCTAAGATATCTTGCATCGCGCTCGAGCCCACGCCCAACAGCAGTAACAGCTAGTGTTGGCATACCAAATCTTTCAGCTTCGTCAATTAAGGCACTGTAATCTAAAATGGTGTCACGTTCACTAACAGGCATGCCCACAGTGATAGAAAATGCGGCAATTGCGGTATTTAAACGAATTGCCTCTTCCATAGAAACACTCCAACCCTCATGCAAAAGAGCGTCTTGGTTTAAAATACTAGTACCACTAGAGACCCTTAAGGCAATAGGGGTAGTCATTTCTGGGTCTATACCATTGCGCAAGGCACCACGACTTAGCATGAGTACATCTGTATAAGGCAATAATGGTTCGGCTGCTTTGCTTATATCTTCTAAGCCAGTTGTGGGCCCCATAAAATAGCCGTGATCCACGGCGAAAAAAATTGTCTTACCACTTTTTTTATTAAATAAGCTGTTATACCTGTTTTGCATTCCCCAGTCCATATTATACTCCTTTTTCTTTCAAGCCTTGCTTGAACTCGCTTCTAAAAGCGTTGATATTATTTTTAATTTCACTATTTTTAAATATTGCTGAGCCAGATACAATTATATCCGCTCCAGCGGCTGTAATAATTTTGGCATTATCCAGATTTACACCTCCATCTACTGCGATTTTGAAATCGAGATTACGCTCTTTACGAATTTTTCTAAGGCGTTTTATTTTATCAAGCGTTGCAGTTATAAATGATTGTTTAGGAAAGGCCGGATTAATTGCAAGAAGCAGCACCAAATCTAGTTCTGCCAAGACCTCATCTAAGCTAGTTAAAGAAGTCCCTGGGTTTAAAGCTAAGCCCACTTTGGCATCTAGGCTTTTAATCTGCTGAACTACTCTATGAAGATGCTTAGTTGCTTCTACATGAGCAGTGATCATATTAGCCCCAGCAAACCGAGCTATATTTTGCTCGAGCCTATTGCTCATAAGATGCACATCAATTTCTATTTCGGAATTTGCTTTGATAGCCTTCATTAGCAAGCCAGCATCTAAAATCATGGGTACAAAGTCACCATCCATGACATCAAGATGAAGATAATCGGCAGCAGCCTCTTTTAGTAATTGCAAATCTCGAGCAAAATTGGCTAAGTCAGCAGAAACAACTCCTACAGATAGTTTGGGCTCAGAGTTCAAGTTTTTTTGCCTCTTCCTCAGTTATAGCGATAAGCTGATCAATAGAAGTAATTTCATCTTTTTCTAAAACCCACCTACGCCCTAAATTAATAATGAATCTTTCAACTTGGGCTCGAGCAGCATCATCTTCTATACTTGAGATATCCCAAACACTTACTATCCCAAGCATACGCCGGAGCATTTTGGTACCACCTATGCCAGAGACATCTCTTAAAACAGCTTGGATATAATCTTGTCTAAATCTTGCAAATGCCTTTTCGCCATCTTCAAAATCCCAATAGCTGTTAGGGCTTAAATCACCGTCATTGTGCTCTTGCCAAAGTGTATCAAATTTTTTGGCAAAGCCATTCCATATATCTCGGATAGTCTCGAGTAAATACTTTTGATATGCTTCACGTTCTTCTTTATTTTTACTATGGACAAAATGAGAAGCATAATTCAAGACTAAATTTTGAATTACCGCGGCAATGTCATAAGCCATTGGACCAAGAAATGCAAATTCTGGGTCTATTACTTTTGTCTCTTCTTTATTTAGCATTATGCTGCCCGTGTGCAAATCAGCATGAATAAGTGATTGGGCTTTTAGCACATAGTCCATTTTTAGCTTATTAATCGCAATTTTTAATTCACCATCACTACGAATTTCTTTGACCAAATCATCAAGCAGCGGGTTCCACTCATTTTCTTCTGCCTCCATAAACGGATTGGTATAGACAAAGTCTTCTTGCAATTTTCGTAATTCTGGGTTCATAAATTTCTTTTGCAAAGCCTTTTTCTCTTTTGAGCTTAAATACAGGTCAGAGGTTTTGAACAAAACATTGGCTAAAAAACTGGAAATGTGATCTGCAAATCTAGGAAATTGTTCTCGTGAAACTAGCGGTTTGCGCATTATTTCATGTTTGTTTAGATTTTCCATAACCGCAACTGACATTTCGTAGTCATTGTCATAAACGATTGGAGAAAACTCAGGAGCAAGCTCATTATAAATCTTTAGGGCTTCAGTCTCGTAAATTATTCTATCTCTGGTAAGTGGCCAAGATTCGCCGACAACACGTAAGTAGGGCAGGGCTTGCTTAACAATTACAGTTCTCTCAGGCTTGTTTTTGCCCTGAACAATAAAAACCATATTGAGATTACCATCACCAATTTCGCTTGCCTTGTATTCATCATCATCTGGCAAAATATCTACCAAGGCAGGGCGAGTTTTTAAATATTCTATTACCGATTTTGTATCTAATTCTTTATAAGCCATTAGCTATTGCCTTTCAGGATAGAGACCAATTATAGCTTCTTCATTGGCATCCATAACTCCGCGTTCAGTAATTATTGCCGTCACTAAGCGTGACGGTGTCACATCAAAACTATAGTTTGCAGCGGCAGATTTTTCAGGGGTCAAAAGTACCGTTTTTAACTCACCATTGTGCATGCCGGCAATATATTTAACTTCTTCACTGCCACGTTCTTCAATTGGTATCTCTTTTACACCATCACAGATTTCCCAATCGATTGTTGAAGAGGGAAGAGCTGCATAAAATGGTATGCTATTATCTTTGGCAGCGGCAGCTTTTAGATAGGTACCAATTTTATTACCAACATCACCGCAACGACTTGTACGATCAGAACCGACAATGACCATATCTACCATGCCATGCTGCATAAGGTGGCCACCAACATTGTCAGCTATTACCGTATGAGCGACACCTTGCTCACCGAGCTCCCAAGCGGTAAGCCTTGCACCTTGGTTACGAGGGCGAGTTTCATCTACCCAAACATGGACTTTTATGCCACGTTTTTGAGCTTCGTAGATAGGGGCAGTTGCGGAGCCATAATCTACAAAAGCTAGCCAACCTGCATTACAATGGGTAAGAATGTTGACAACATCACCATTTTTAGCTTTAGATATTTTTTCTATAATAGCTACGCCATTTTCACCAATTGACTTGCAATAATCTGCATCTTCATTGGCGATAGCATGGGCTGTATCTAAGAGGATTTTATTTATTTCCTCAACTGATTTTGCGTTTTGCACGGCATCTAATTGTCTGTGAACTGCCCATTCTAAATTTACGGCAGTTGGGCGGGTAGCTTTTAGTTTTTCACCAGCTTCTTTTAGATAATCTAAGAGGCCTTGAGCTGTGCTTTGTTTAGACTCGAGCCCAGCCAAATACATACCATAGCCAGCCGCTGCGCCTATTAGCCCAGCACCACGCAAGTGCATTTCTTTAATGGCAACAGCCATCTCATCGGTATTTGCTAAATCTTCAAGCACAAATTTGTGCGGCAAAGGTCGCTGATCAATAATTTGAACAATTTTAGGATTATCCTCTTTTAACCAAATTGTTCGGTAATGTTTATTCCCTACTCTCATAATTCTCCTTTTTACAATGTCTTTTTTACAATCGCTGACCAGAGCTTATGCTCATTATTGTTTGAATG
Source organism: uncultured Deinococcota bacterium (assembly GCA_947311535.1). Lineage (GTDB taxonomy): Bacteria > Deinococcota > Deinococci > Deinococcales > Trueperaceae > CAMZLP01. The sequence goes on from CAMZLP010000072.1 coordinate 21,247, forward strand.
TTCTAAATTTTGCATGCTCAAGGTCAGAAAAATTGATTCTAGAATAATTATTTGTGATATTCGCGAAGATACGTCTTCGGGTTGTAATGAATTTGTTGCACTAAATAAGCAAACATCAACGTTTTTTGTGATTGGTGAGGCCAGTGAACCGGTTAGGGCTATGGTTTTTGCACCATGACTTCTGGCTTCCTCCAAAGTGATTATTGGATCAATTGAAGCACCAGTTTGAGATATACTCATGACTACATCATCTTCGTTTAATAGCGATGCTTCCATAAGTTGTAAGTATGAATCTGTTTGGACTCGGGTATTTATGCCAATCCGAATAAGCCGGTTATAAAATATTTGGGCAATTGGGGCAGAGGTACCTACTCCTATTATTAAAACCAGACGAGCATTTTTTATTAAATCTACAGCTCGAGCCAGCTCGAGCATATCCAAACCTTGTAAGCTGTCATAAAGACCTTTATTAGCAGCTGCAAACGTTTTTTGAGTTATTTCAGAAACACCGTCATGTTCTTTTACCGCTTCACTTATAAATTCGGTCGGGCTTGCCAAATCTTGAGTAAGGGCTAATTTATAGTCTAAATAACCTGTATAGCCCAAAGAACGACAAAACCTTAGCACACTAGGGTCACTAACATCGCTATTTTTAGCAACCTCTGACATTGGCATATGAATTACTTCTTTAGCATGAGTAAGAATATAGTCCGCTACCTTTTTTTCTGAGGGCGAGAGTCTTTTGTAAAAACTGTTTATTCTGCTTAAGGCATTGGATTTAATATCCATTATAATATCCAAACATATTTGCTAATAATACTTCAATTAAACTGTAGTAAAAGTACTACAGGCTTTTAATCAGGAAAGATTACGCCTTTCTTTAAAATAACATTGGCATAAAGAGCAGTTTCGCTGGTTGCCACTAGGGCTACCGATTTTTCTGCTCTGTCATAGTAATCAAATCTTTCTAAATGTTTAATGCGGCAGTCTTCGCCAGAATCTTTTAAGATTTGGTCAAAGTCTTGCCAAATGGCTGGTTTTTCTTTTTCAGAATTGTCCATATAAAAAATATTTTCATCAACAAAATTATCAATTGGCAACAAAGCCACTATGGCTTCTAAAATTGCTGGCACACCAAGCCCATCAGCCCGAATGACTTGTGGCCCTACTGATTCTGCTGGATAATTGCCATCAACAATTGAGATTTCATCACCGTGGCCCATTTTTGCCAAGACTTTTAATAATTCTGGTGAAATCACTGGGGAAATACCTTTAAGCATCATAATTTATCCTCCATTAAAAAATTAAATAGCAGCTTCTTCATTACTATTTTTAATGCTATCTATTAATACCGCTAAAAATATAACTGCGCCTTTAATAAAGCTTTGCCAAAATGGCGGTACATTCATTAAGTTCATGCCGTTGTTAATTACGCCAATTAATAAAACTCCAATTACAGTGCCTATAATAGTGCCTTTACCACCAAATAGTGAAGCGCCACCAATAATTACCGCAGCAATTGCATCTAGCTCTGCACCAGTAGCTGCTGTAGGCATAGCGGCATCTAATCTACCCGATAAAATAGTGCCAGCAATTGCACAAGAAACACCTGAGGCTATATATACAAAAGTCAATATTCTATTTGTTCTAATTCCAGATAGGGCAGCAGCTTTTATATTAGAGCCAACTGCGTAAATGTTGCGACCTAAAACAGTTTTTTGTAGCAAAATTTCTGCTGTAATTGCATATAGCAAAAATATTATTATAGCTACTGGGATTGAAGCAACTTTACCAGCACCAAAATAATTAAAACTTTCAGGAAAGGCAAAAAGAGTTCTACCATCACTGACAACCATTGTTAAGCCTCGAGCCATTGCCATTGTCGCCAAAGTGACAATAAAAGGTGCCATGCGCATTTTAGTAATAGAAAAGCCATGGAAAATCCCAATTGTAATGCCAAAAACCAGATTTATTGATAAGACTAAGGCTACATTTACACCAGAATTCAGCATAGTAGCCATAAGAATTCCAGAAAGTGCCACGACCGAACCAACCGATAGGTCAATGCCTGCGGTTAGAATTACAAAAGTCATGCCTATTGCAATTATCCCCATAATTGAAGATTGTAATATGATGTTTTGTAAATTAAAACTGCTTAAAAAAACGGGTGATTGAAACGAGAAAAACGCCCCTACAACAAGCAAGCCTAAAAAAACAATAAATTCACTTTTGGCAAAAAGAGATTTAATAAATGTCATGCTGAGACTCCAAAATCATCTTTTTGCAAACAGTAACGTAAAATATCCTTCTCATTTATTTCTTCTCCTATAAATTCTTGGGTAATTTGACCGTTGGCCATAGAGTAAACCCTGTCAGAGCTGCCTATAATTTCTGGTAGTTCTGAACTAACTAATATGATTGATTTCCCTGCTCCTGCCAGATTAGCTATAAGCTTATATATTTCTAATTTTGCGCCAACATCTATCCCTCGGGTAGGCTCATCTAATAAAATAATATCTGGTTCATTGATTAATGCTTTTGCCAAGCAGACTTTTTGCTGGTTTCCACCTGATAAATTATAAACATCAGCTTCAATATTAGGTGCCTTGACATTCAATTTGTCATAGTAGTCTTTTGATTTAGCTAACTCAGAGCCATGAGCTATAAAATTGTAGTTTGAAAAGGAGCCCGTTTGTAATGCTAAATAGCTAATATTTTTCCAAATCGGGTTTCCAAAAAATAAGTTTTCAGACTTTCTATCTTCCGATGAATAAATTATGCCCTGCTTAATTGCATCAATTGGATGTTTGATAGTAATTTCTTTGCCGTTGAGTTTAATACTCTCAATTTTAGATTTGCGGGCACCATAAATTGCTTTTAGCAATTCAGTTCGCCCAGAGCCCATCAGTCCATATATTCCTAATACTTCTGAACGCTTTAGGTTTAAATTGATGTTTTTTAAATAATGATCATTTAAACCCTTTATTTCTAAGATGTTTTCTCCGATACTGTGTTCTTCTTTAAAATAAATATCTTCAATATCTCGACCAACCATTTTGGATACTATGCTATTTGTATCTGTTTCAGATATTGCTACTGTGTCAATATTTTTGCCATCTCTAAGGACCTGAACTCGGTCACAAATTTCAAATATTTCATCAAGATGGTGAGAAATATAAATAATTGAAATTTCCTTTTCTTTTAGTCTAGATATTATTTTGAACAAGTTCTGAATTTCTGGACCAGCTAAAGAAGAGGTTGGTTCATCTAATAGTAATATTTTTGAATTATAAGATAAGGCTTTAGCAATTTCTACAGATTGTTTTTGACCAATAGCCAAATCAGCGACCATTGCTCTTGGGTTTATATCAGCCATACCATTGCTAGACAGTATTTCAGTGGCATCGTTATAAAGTTTTTTCCAATTAACAAAGCCATTAGTTTGATTTAATCTATTTATAAAGATATTTTCTGCGACGCTTAAGTGAGGAATTAAATTTAGCTCTTGGTAAACTATTGAGATACCTTTTTCTAAGGATTCTTGGGTAGAATTAAAAACCACCTCTCTATTAGCCAGAAGAATTTTGCCTTGGCTGGCTTTATAAGCTCCACCAATAATTTTAATTAGAGTAGATTTGCCAGCACCATTTTCACCAACTAGGCCAAGAGTTTCGGCCTTTTGTAAAGATAAAGATACATTGTCTAAGGCTAGTACTCCTGGGAATTGCTTTGATATTCCTTTTAACTCTAATGCGCTTGTAGTCATAAAAACCTCTATAGGGTATTCACTGTTTATTAAAACAGATAGCGAAAATAAAACAGGACCTAGGCCCTGTTTTATTCTACATATTTACAAAATTTTATTCGGCCCAGTTTGCACGGTGGTCTATGTTATAACCTTCAACCGCTGTAAAAGCAGTGAAGAAGTGTGCTGGGAAGCTTTCGCCATTTAAGTAGGCAATTGCAAAGCCTACGGCTTTTTCACCCATGATTACAGGTTCTTGTGAGATTGTTGCATCTATACTACCTGCTCTAATTAAATCTAGAGCTTGTTGAATGCCATCAATACCAACGATATAAATATGCCCATCTTGACCTGCAGGAACAAGTCTACCCATAGCTTTAAGAGCTCTTGCTGCACCAACAGTGTTGTCATCATTATGACCATAGATTGCATCAACATTTGGGTTGGCAAGTACTAAATTAGTTGTAACATTATAAGCTTTTTCTTGATTAAAGTCAGCAGGTTGAGAAGCTACAAGGTTAATACCTGGATAAGATTCTAAACGCTCATGGAAGCCTTGCTCTCTATCACGAGCAGCAGTAGTACCAACAAGACCGCCAAGCTCTATTACATTACCTTCCACTTTGCCATATTTTTCAAAAAGTGCTTCAGCAATTAAATCAGCAGCTAGTCTACCCATAGCAATATTATCTGTTTCTAAAAAGCCTGTTATTTCTACTCCAGTTACGCCTCTATCAAGAGCAAATACAGGAATACCAGCATCTAATGCTTTTTGTACTGAAGGAGCAATTGCTTCAGCATCACGAGGGTTGATGATGATTGCATCAACTTTTTTAGTGATTAAATCTTCTATATCAGCCGCTTGTTTAGCAGAGTCACCGTTAGCGTTAACGGTTAGTATGGTTACACCCATATTTTCTCCGCCTTGTTCAACACCTTTTGTCATGCCAACAAAAAAAGCATTGTTCAAAGTACTAATTGAATAGCCAATTGTAATGTCTTGAGCACTTGCAAACATACCCAGTGCCAAAACAAGGGCCAAACCTGTTGCCAATAAACCTCTGAAAATCTTCATATTACTCCTCCTTAGAAGTAGAATTACCAAAAATAAATAACTTGTAAACTTACTACATAAATACTGTAGTAAGTTTACTGCTAGCTATGAATTTTGTCAATTGTTTCTTTTGACTGCTTTTGCTTTCTGCGGTGTTCGGCTTCTATATTAAGCACATGATCAAGGCTGAGATAATTAGGGCCAGAAAGTTGGTAGCTCGCTAAAAGTAGTTCTGCCCATTGTTCTAGGGTCCTAATAATATTTACTAGTTCTTGGGGGTTTTGAGCAAGAGCTATAGGGCCATGATTTTCCATAAGTAAGATTTTGGGTGTTTGGAAATTAATCTTTTTGAAACTTTTTAATTCATTGTAAACAGCTTTAGCCTGAAAGAAGCCAGCCTCTAGAAATGATATTGTGGCTGGAGTTTTACCGCATACAGTGATTGAATCGGCAATAATATGGCCTTTAAAGGCTGCGCTACCCATTTGGCTGCACAAAATTTTGTTAACAGCTAGGCTGTGGCTATGGGCAACATATTTTGCCTCGCCATATTTTAAACAAAGTGCGTGAATTAGCGTTTCGGTAGATGCTTTTTGGCTAGCCCTTGATTTTTGAGAGCTTTTTATAATTTCAAGGATTTTTGATTCGCTCAGGTATTCGGAATTGGGGATTTTAAGAACAGGCTCGAGCCTGTATTCATAAATATCCTCCTTAGTTATTTGTTTGCTATTAGTCTCAACTGAGTTAAGTAAAAAACTATCTTGATTTACTAAAGCGCTAATACTAATTTGATTTAGCGCTGGCCTAAGCCCTTCTAATTCTTTTGAAAGCGAAACTAAGTCTTCAATTAAATCTTTCATATGCCGCCTTTATCTTGCATAATACAATATTTCATCAAAATTAGAAGTGACCATAAAATCAACTTAAGTTTAAACTGATTTGCATTTGACAATAAAATCTAAAGATAAACTAAATTTGGCATTAATAGTTTTTCGGTTTTTAGGAAATCAATATTTTTTCGTTTAGAGTAGTCTTCGACTTGCTCTTTGGTAATTTTACCAAGTGCAAAATAACGGCTTTCTGGATGGGCAAAATATAAGCCACTTACAGCAGCGGTCGGATAGATTGCAAAGCTTTCGGTAAGCTCAATATCAATAGCATTTTGAGCATCTAAGAGCTTTAAGATAATCTCTTTTTCACTATGGTCCGGCTGAGAAGGATAGCCCGGAGCTGGCCTAATGCCTCGATATTGTTCTTTAATTAAGCTATTTGCATCTAGCTTTTCATTAGGAGCATAAGCCCAATATTTTTTACGAATCAGCTCATGTAAATGCTCCGCAAATGCTTCGGCAAGCCTATCTGCTAAAGATTTTACCAAAATGGCATTGTAATCATCTTGTTTTTTCTCAAATTGCTCGGCTAGCTCTTGGGCGCCATGAATACTTACAACAAATGCACCTAGATAGTCGTTAGCTAAATCTTTTGGGGCTATATAATCAGCCAAAGCAAGGTTGTTGTTTTTGGCTGATTTTTTGCCTTGCTGCCTTAAACTATGCAATTTGAAGGTTTTTTGCCCGATATATATTTCAATATCATCATCAACTGAATTTGCTTTAAAAATGCCAAAGACTGCTTTTGCAGAAAATAGCTTTTTATCAATTATTGTATCTAGCATTTTTTTAGCATCATCAAAGAGTTTTTTTGCTTCTTGGCCAATTTGCTCGTCTTTCAAGATTTGTGGATACTGACCCTTTAGCTCCCAAGCTCTAAAAAAGGGTGACCAGTCTATTTTGCTTAAAAACTCTTTTATTGGGTAATTACTAAGAATTTTTTTACCAATGAACTCTGGTTTAACAATTTGGGCTTTGCTAAGCTCAAATTTAAATTTATTAGCTCGAGCCTTATCTAAACTAATCAATTGCTGAGTATTTTGTCGATTTGCATATTGTTGGCGTATATTTGCATATTTTTCAGCTATTTCTTCATAATAATCATTTTTTCTGTTCTCATCTAAAACTATGCTTACAGCCTGCACACTTCTAGAAGCATCATGGATATAAATTGCCTTTGAATACTGTGGGTTAATTTTAACAGCGGTATGAGCGCGGCTTGTAGTTGCTCCACCAATTAACAGCGGTATTTTAAAACCTTGGCGTTTCATTTCGCTGGCTACATGTACCATTTCTTCTAAAGATGGGGTAATTAAGCCAGATAGGCCAATAATATCAACATTATTCGCAACTGCTTCAGCTAAGATTTTTTGGCTAGGAACCATTACTCCAAGATCAATAATTTCGTAATTGTTGCAAGATAAAACAACGCCAACAATATTTTTGCCAATGTCATGGACATCACCTTTGACCGTTGCCAATAAGACTTTTGGTTTAGTTCTAATAGTCTTTGTTTTATTAGCCGAGTTAGCGTCAATTTCAGCTTGGTATAAGTCGATAAAAGGTTGTAAATAAGCTACTGCTTGCTTCATAACTCTGGCTGATTTTACTACCTGAGGTAAAAACATTTTGCCACTGCCAAATAAGTCACCAACTTTATTCATGCCAGCCATCAGCGGTCCCTCAATAATATCTAGCGGATTTGGGTATTTGGCTCGAGCTTCTTCTACATCTGCTTCAATGTTTTTATTTATGCCTTTTAGCAGCGAATAAGCCAAGCGTTCGCCAATGTCCCAACTTCGCCAGGCTTCGTCTTTAGCTTTAGATTGTGAACTAGTTTTCATGCCCGAAGCAAATTCTATTAGCCGTTCAGTTGCATCACTACGGCGGTTAAAGATTAAATCTTCGACATGCTCGAGCATGTCTTTATCAATATCTTCATAAAGCCCCAGCATGCCAGCATTTACTATAGCCATATCTAAACCAGCTTTTATAGCATGATACAAAAATGCCGAGTGAATGGCCTCACGAACAGGATTATTACCCCGAAAAGAAAAGCTCAGATTACTAAGCCCACCAGAGACCAAACTGCCTCTTAGATTATCTTTTATCCATTTTGTTGCTGCTATAAAATCAATAGCGTAGTTGTTGTGTTCACTAATACCTGTACCAATTGCCAATATATTAGGGTCAAAAATAATATCCTGAGCTTGATAATTTAATTCTTTTGTTAAAATATTATAAGCCCGTTGGCATATTTCAATTCGCCTCTCAAGGCTATCTGCCTGGCTAGTTTCATCAAAAGCCATCACAATAACGGCAGCACCATAGCGTTTTATGAGTTTGGCTTGTCTTTTAAATTCCTCTTCACCTTCTTTTAAGGAAATAGAATTAACTATGGCTTTCCCTTGCACTCGTTTTAGGCCAGTTTCTATTACTGAAAATTTGCTCGAGTCTATCATAATAGGCACTCTTGAGATATCAGGCTCAGATGCTATTAGGTTTAAAAAATCTTGCATGGCTTGTTCACCATCTAACATGCCCTCGTCCATGTTGATGTCAATAATTTGAGCACCATTCTCTACTTGTTGTAAAGCAACACTTAAAGCCTCAGAATATTTATTCTCTTTGATTAATCTGGCAAATCTCTTTGAACCGGTAACATTAGTTCGCTCACCGATATTTATAAAATTACTATTTTCTCTTACTACTAAAGGCTCGAGCCCAGAGAATTTAGGATAGACCTTTAGCTTTGGGGCAATCCTAGGTGAATATTTCTTAGCAGCTTCGGCAAATACTCTTATATGCTCAGGAGTAGTGCCACAGCAGCCGCCGATAATATTTAACCAGCCATTTTCTAGCCATTCCTTCATAGTATTTTGCATAGAGCTAGCTGATTCATCGTATTCACCAAAAGCATTTGGTAAGCCAGCATTTGGGTATGCATGGGTAAAATACTCGGTCAAGCCACTTAATTCAGCGATATATTGACGCATTTCTGTGGGGCCAAGGGCGCAATTTAAGCCAATTGATAAAATATTGGCATGAGATATAGATATTAAAAAAGCTTCTAGAGTTTGCCCAGATAGCGTTCTACCGCTGGCATCGGTTATTGTGCCAGAAATAATTATTGCCAATTCTTTGTTTGCTGCAAAGACATTTTGAGCCGCAAAAATAGCAGCTTTAGCGTTTAAGGTATCAAAAATTGTTTCAATTATTAATAAATCAGCACCACCATCAAGCAAGCCCTTAATTTGGGTTTCATATGATTTTGCTAAGTCATCAAAATCTATTGCTCTAAAACTCGGGTTTTCTATATCTGCCGACATAGAAGCCATGCGATTAGTTGGCCCAATAGAGCCAGCTACAAAGCGGGGCTTTTCTTTTGTGGAATATTCTAGGACAGCTCTTTTGGCAATTTTAGCTGCTTCAAAATTTATTTCATAAATATAATCATCAAGCTCATAATCTGCAAAACCAATACTGCTAGCATTAAAAGTATTGGTCTCGATAATATCAGCACCAGCTTCTAAATAATCTTTATGAATCTTGCTGATAATTTCAGGCTGAGTTAAACACAAAATATCATTTGCACCCTTTAAGCTAATATGATGGTTTTTAAATCGTTCAGCTCTAAAATCATTTTCACTTAGTTGATACTTTTGAATCATAGTGCCCATAGCACCATCTAAAACAAGTATTTTCTTTTTTAATAATTCAGCTAACATTGCAGTTTGAGCTTTTCCTTTTTTTGGCTTTCTTGAGCTAATACCGGCAAAAGATCTTTTACTATTGAGGTTTTTCCAAGGCTATAGATGTGCACCCCCGCAGCACTAGTATTACGTAAATCTTCTATCAATTCTTTTGCCCACAAAATTCCAGCTTTGGCTCCATCTTTTTCTACTGCTTTTATCAATTCATCAGGCACATTGGCCCATTTACTAACATTTTTAGCCATCTTTAGGCTCCTAATTGGTAATATGCCAAATAAAAATGCTGCTGGTAGCTTATTGTCAAAGATTTTAGCAAATTCTAAGACATCATTTAGACTAAAAACTGGCTGAGTCTGGAATAGATTGGCACCTGCTTCTAATTTTGCTTCTATTTTAGATTTTTCAATTTGCAAATCTTTGGCACTAGGGTTTGACGCTGCAATGATAGTAAATTTTGAGGGGCTTAATAAGTCTCGGCCTCGGCTTTTACCTTGGTTCAAGGTCTTAGCAATATCGATTAAACCTAAAACATCAACTTCAAAAATAGCTTGCGCATCGGGGTGGTCACCACGACTAGGCGGGTCACCAGTTAGGGTTAAAACATTGTGTATGCCCAAGGCGGCAGCCCCCAAAAGCTCTGACTGCAAGCCCAAAATATTGCGGTCACGAGTGGTTAAGTGAAATATTGTTTCTAAACCAGCATGGGTCTGAATAATATGTGACAAGGCAATAGGACTCATGCGTAAATTTGCCATAGGAGAGTCAGAGATATTAACCGCATGCACAAACGGTCTGACCTCAAGTGCCTGCTTATATGTGGGGCTTGGGTCAGCACCGCGTGGTGGATCTAACTCAGTTGTAATTACAAAGTTATTTTTTAATTTTGAAATAAGGTTGTTTTGATTTGCCATGACGATTCCTTTTTAGCACTAAAACATAGCTAAAAGCCATTATTTAGACTTTCCAAGTGTTATGCCATCGTGGCGGGATGCTTGGTATTTGTGGTGTGAAGCCTCTATATGAAGAAGCCAATGGTATATTTTGCCTTAAATAAAGTAAATAGTCAAATTAGGCCTAAATCTTATGGTAATTTTGCTATCAGGATATTTTGGTAAAAAACAATCACAACATTATAGTAACTGTACAGCTAATACAATGTTGTATTAAATTTAGTTAAATTCTTCTTTTCTATCGAATCTTAAAGTGTGTAATTGTTACAGATTTTTTTTAAAAATTGCTCTAAAATAGAAATAATTAAACCTTGTATTGCTAGGAGTTCAATATGAACACATCAGTAAGCTACAAGGAAGAGAAAGTAACGGCTAGATTACGGGAGAAGGTAAACTCAGCCAAACTATCAAAGAGTCTAATCTATAATTTATTTAGTGGATTTATGTTTACTATTGCTTTGGCAATGTCTGGCCTATTTATTGCCTTTGGCCATAAAGCCATGCAATTAGTTTATTCTGGTGAAGCAAGCGGTTTTCTTGCCAAAGTTCATATTTCGGCTAAGTTGCCCCTTAACTATTATATTGAACGGGCTGATTGGCTAGTTGTAGGTACGGTTCTTATGTTGGCTAGCTTGCAGTTTTTGGTCACTTTGGCTTTTATGCCCCAAAAGTTTACAGGAATAAAAGAATTCATTAAAAATAATCGAATAAGAGCCTATACCTTAGCAGTTTTTAGTTTATTAATTGCTGCTCTTATACCTGTACCGATTGCAGCTTTCAATTTAATTCGTTTGCTAGTTTTGTGGTTATCTTTGACGGTTATAGTTAGCTCTGCATTTAAATTGATTGAAAAGAAAAAGTTTAGCGTGGCGATAAGCTCGAGCCTAACCTTAGTATTATTGGGCTATATCATCTATATTTTTTCAGGTCATGAAAACCAGTTAGGCTATCTATTCGATGAAGACACGGTTGCCGAAAATTTACAAGCAGTATTTTACGGCTTTGCCGGTGCGCTATTTTTAATAAAATTTATGGCTTCACGCTTAAAAATTACTAAAAGAGACATTTTTTATCTGCTTTTTGCTGCTTTTTTATTATTGGTGACTGGCGAAGAAGTAAGCTGGGGACAGCGTATTTTTAAGATAAATACGCCTGCATTTTGGGATAGAGTAAATGTTCAAGGCGAAATAACCCTGCACAATTTTAGAGGCGTTGATTCTAATATAGGTCTAGTAGTTATTATGCTTACTTGGGCAGTAATTATGCCACTTATGAATAAATTATTTGCTTTTGCTCGAGCTTTTTTTAATAAAATCTCAATGCCGATTATGCCCCTAAGCTCAACTGTTGCCGTATTAATTGGCTTGAGCCTTTATTTTTTACATTATGACAACCGCTTTGCTGATGAAGTTTGGGAGCTTTTTGCAAGTTTGAGTTTTGTATTTTTTGCAATGCAAGAGCATTTCTTAATAAATGTGCTTTCTACGCAAGAAGTTGTAGAAGAAGATGAAGAATTAATAGACTACGAAACTGAGATTTTAGTCCCTGCATAATTTACTCAATTGTTTTACTTGCTAGGGTAGACTTTAGCTGTGTTAAAAGATGCTAATTCAAAATACCTAAGTAGTTTGCAAAAGCAAGCAGAAGCAGCAAAAAAGCAAATTGTTGTTTCTGCTTTAATTCTTAACAAGGACAAAATTTTTGTGCAAAAACGATCCTCAGATCGTAAATTATTCCCAAATTGCTGGGACGTAGTGGGCGGGCATCTGGAAAAGGGCGAAAATATTATCTCGACACTCAGTCGTGAAATTAAAGAAGAAACCTCTTGGCAATTAGAAAAGATTTTAGGACATTTTTATACTTTTGATTGGCAAGCTCAAGCTCAAGAAAAACGAGAGTTTGCATTTTTGCTAATTGTGTCGGGTGATTTAAAAAAGCCTATTTTAGAAAAAGACAAACACAGTGAGTTTTTATGGCTTGCTAGTAATCAACTAGAAATCCTCAAAGATAAGCCAGATGATTTATATATTTATGAATTAGTCAAGAAAGCTTTTAGCTATTTATGAGCTATCCACTTAGTATTGCACCAATGTTAGATAGGACGGATAGGCACTACCGCTATATGATGCGGCAAATAACCGCAAAGACTTTGCTCTATACCGAGATGATTACCGCAGCAGCCATTATTTTTGGTAACAAAGAACGTCATTTAAACTATTCAGAAGTTGAATTGCCTTTGGCTATTCAATTAGCAGGAGATAATCCAAAGCAACTTGCCGAGGCTGCAGTAATTGCCAAAAAATGGGGCTATAGCGAAATTAATCTCAATGTGGGTTGCCCTAGCGGTAGAGTGCAAAATGCCAATTTTGGAGCTTGCTTAATGGCTAAACCTAAGCTAGTTGCGGAGCTTGTTAGTACCATGAAAGATGCAGTTAATTTGCCAATTACGGTAAAGCACCGAATTGGTATTGACGAGCTAGATAGCTATGATGATATGAAAGTATTTGTAGAAGCTTTGCTTCTTGCTAAGGTAGACCGTTTGACTATTCATGCTCGTAAGGCTTGGCTGAGTGGGCTTAGCCCCAAGGCTAATCGAAATGTACCACCTTTGCGATACAATGAAGTTTATAAACTAAAAGAAGAAATACCTGAATTGATGATAGAAATTAATGGCGGTATTATAACTTTGGCCCAAGCAAAAGAGCATTTGCAATATGTTGATGCAGTGATGATTGGGCGAGCAGCTTATGACAACCCGTTTATGTTTTTAGAAGCAGATGCTGAGTTCTTTGGCGTACAGGCCCGAGCCAAAACAAGACGTGAAGTCATAGAAGCAATGTGCCAATATATTGATGAATTACGTGAAAAAGATGTGTATTTAAGCTATATAAGCAAACACATGCTCAAAATGTTTACAGCAATCCCCGGAGCCAAAGCATGGCGTAGGCATATTAGTGAAAATAGCCATAAAAAAGGGGCTGGTTCAGAAGTGATTTTGCAGGCAATGGCTTTTATACCTGATGAAATACTAGAGGCTCGAGTCTAAAAGGATTTGATACTTGCATATTTTGAATTTCGAAATTGCTTTAGCTAAACCCTAGCATTAAAATTTAATCTATTTTGATTTAATAAAAATCGTAGAGATACAATGCATTGTGTCTCTACGGTTTTTTGATTTAAAATTTTTATGAAAATTGTTTTAAATATTCTCTAGCAATAATCAAATGTTGTATTTCGTCAGTACCTTCACCGATACGAGTGAGCCTGTTATCACGCCACATACGCTCAACTTCATAGTCCACCATATAACCATTGCCACCCATTATTTGTATGGCATAGTCATTTGCTTGTACCCCTGCCACGCTGCCTTTTAGTTTAGCCATGGCAGCAGCTTCGGTATAGTCTCTGCCTGCATCTTTTAGGGCTGCTGCCTTAAATACTAAGAGCCTAGCAGCTTCTAATTCGGTAGCCATTTCAGCAATTTTAAAGGCGATAGCTTGGTTTTTAACCAGTGGTTTTCCAAATTGCTCACGTTCTAAAGCATATTTAGCAGCAATTTCTAAGGCCCCACGCCCTAAGCCAATCCCCATTGCCCCTATACCTATACGTCCACCGTTTAGTACTTTCATTACATCAACAAAAGCTTTGCCACGTTCACCAACTAGGTTTTCTTTGGGTACTTTTAAGTTTTCAAAACTGAGCGGGGTAGTATCAGAAGAATGCAAGCCTAGTTTATTTTCAGGAATGCCTCTTATTAATCCTTCAGAATCGCCATCTACAATAAATGCACTAATGCCACTTGCTAGTGACCTATCGCTGGCATCAGTTCTGGCGGTAATTAGATACGTACCTGCTACTGTTCCTTGGGTAATAAAGGCTTTTGAGCCATTAATTAAAAAATGGTCGCTCTTTTCTTCAGCTTTTGTTTTTAGGGCTGCAGCATCAGAGCCAGATACCGTTTCGGTGAGCCCCCAAGCACCTAGTTTTTTGGCGCTTGCTAAGTCAGGTAAATATTTTGCTTTTAAATCATCATTGGCAGCTAATAAAATGTGACCTGTGCAAAGAGAATTATGAGAGGCAACTGTTAAAGCTAATGAACCGTCAACCGTTGAGATCTCTTCAATAATTAGAGCCATAGTTTTTGTATCTAAGTTAGAACCGCCATATTGCTCCGGAACTTGCATGCCCATTATGCCCATAGCCCCGAGTTCATTTACGATTTTTCTTGGAAACTCAGAGCTCTTATCACGTTCAATTGCTCCTGGCGCAACTTCATTTTTTAGATAATCTTTAAGTGATGCGATTATTGCTTTTTGATCAGGATTTAGTTCAAACCAAAGTTGATTATTTTTTGTCATGCTAGATTTTAGCATTTAGAAACTAAGTTTGAGCCTAGTCATTGTTTTTGTACTAAGTCTTGACAATTTTAAAAGCATATCAAGATTGCAAGGGCCAAAAATGAAATGTTAAGCTTAGTAAATATGGAAAAATTACTATTAAGAGGTTTGCGCGGGGCAACAACCGTGACTAAAGATGATGCGGAATTAATTTTAACTGCTACTAAAGAGCTACTCGAGCTTATGCTCGAGCATAACCAAATTACTGATTTTGATTTAATTGCCTCTATCTTTTTTACCACTAGCCCAGATTTATCATCTGTTTTCCCGGCTGAGGCAGCTAGAGCAGTTGGTATGAAGCATGTTGCTTTGATCTGTAGTCGTGAAATCCCAGTAGAAAATAGTTTAGAAAAAGCAATTCGCATTTTGATGCATGTGAATACTAGTAAAAAGCAGTCTGAAATGAAGCATATTTATTTAAACAATGCAAAAAAATTACGACCTGACTTAAGCAAGCCTTAAAGCCCAGACAGAATACTTTTGTAGCTAAATTCTAAGAAAATAGGAGTTTATCTAATATAATCCTAGGCATGATTTCATTTTTGTTCTGGTTTGCTATATTGCTGGTATTAATATTAATATGGCGATTTCCGCTCTGGCGAGGGCGTGAAATCTTTCCGGGTTATCAAAAAGATAGAACTTTGTTGTTTGGTCATAGAGGTGTCAGATTAGACAATATGACCGAGAATTCTGAAGAGGCAATACGCTATGCTTTTGAATCAGGCTTAGATGGAATTGAGTTTGATGTTAGGCTTACTAAAGATAGAAAACTAGCAGTTCAGCATGATTCACATATTAATAATAAACATATCAGAACATACAAATTTGATGAGTTAAAAGAGATTAACCCCGAAATGCTCGAGCTTAATGATGTATTTAGAATTGCAAAAGAGTACCCAGATAAGCTATTAAATTTGGAAATAAAAACAGAAACTATTAAGACCTTTAGGCTCGAGTATGACACAATCAAAGCAATTAAAGCATCAGGTCTAGAAAATAGGCTAATAGTTTCTAGCTTTAACCCAATTTCTTTGTTTTGGGTGCGTTTACTAGCTCCCAAGCTTAGAACAGGCCTATTATATCTCCCTGATGGCCCAGTGGTTGCCCAATCTGATAGATTGGCAGGGTTTTTGCATGTAGATGCTATTCACCCTTATGTTGATTTAGTTAGCCAAAGCCAAATTATTGCTGCTCACAAAAGACGAGTAAAAATTAACACTTGGACAGTAAACGACAAAAAGAGAATTTCCTCGCTTAAAACTATGGGAATAGACGCTATAGTGGGTGATAACCCAGCTATCTTATTGGCTGAAAACCCATAGGGGGATAGTTAATATGACTTCGAAATTTAAACTTATTACGTCAAATAGCGTAGAGCGTTTTGAGGAACGTTTGGCAGACTTTTTGGCTCTGCTCGAGCCTGACGATATAATTGCAGATATAGAATTTTCAACTGTGGGGCTTACAAGCTCTATTGAATACTCAGTTTTAATTCATTATACTAGAACTGAAAAGTGGGCTTAAATGTATAGTAATCATTTGGGAGAGGAGTGGTATAATGTCTAACCATTTAGTACTAGCTGTAGATGATGAACGAGCAATGTTAAAACTTGTTCAAATAAGCTTAGAAAACTCTGGCTATGATATTGTTAGTTTTGACAATCCATATGATGCCTTAGAAGCGCTCCATGATGGCTTGCATCCTGATGTAATCATTAGTGATATTCAAATGCCACAGTTAGACGGTTATTCTTTTTATGAAGCTGCTCGAGAAATAAACGAAATTAAGGGCGTACCATTTTTATTTTTAACAGCCCTTGATGCCCGCAAAGATGTTAGAAAAGGTATGACCCTAGGAGCTGACGACTATTTAACCAAACCATTTACAAAGGCTGAATTGATAGAGTCAGTTGCAGTTAGGCTAACCAGGGTTAATGAGCTACGCAATCCTGTAAGAGGTAGTGTAGAGGCGACAGCCTTAGGCGCACCAATTATAGAAAGAGATAACCAGCGCCTTGATTGGGATTCTTTAAAAGCCTTAGAATTATTATTCTTCTTATTAGAAAACCGCTCGGGTGTTACTACTTACGAAGTTGCCGAGGCTTTGTGGCCAGGCAAAACAGAATCTAAAGCTAGCAGTAGCTTTCATACCACTCTCTATCGCTTACGTAAGGTTATGGGTGGTGAGTTGATAGAATCTGTTAATAGGCGCTACTATTTACATAGTAAATTTAAAATCAATTATGATGCTGATAGTTACCGTGAATTAACTGTAAAAGCAAAAAGTACTAAAAATATCGCAATGTATGAAAGAGCTATTGCTCTTTATAAAGGTCCTTATTTAAAAAGCTTTGATTCTGTATGGGTAGAAGAAATAAGACATGTTTTAGAAACTGAGCAGTCAGCACTTTTATATTCAGCCGCAGAAGCTGCTTTAAAGTATAATGATCTTGAAAAGGCGACTAGATTCTTCCAGCTTATGACCGAGCACGACCCCTATAGCTTTGATGCAGTAGAAGGCCTAGCTAAAGTTTGGGAAATGCGTGGTAATAATGCTAAGGCAATAGAGGCTCGGGCCCAATTTGAAGAGCTTATGGCCGAAGAAGTTTGGTAAAAATTAATTTAGGAATTTATAAAAAGTCCACGGTTATTAGCTAATAACCGTGGACTTTTTTTGTAACTGAGCTTTATTGAATTAAATTTAGGCTAGGTTTGCTGATAATTTCAACACCAGCAGGAATCTGTGCTTGTGTAAATTCACCAAGTTTCCTAATAGCTTCGGCAGCTGCTTCATCTTTGGCTGCAATTACATAGGTAAGATACTCATAACCTAGGCTGCCATATTTTACATTTGCAGTCCAAAAACCATCGTTAGCTAATTGCAATTCTCTTTGCAAGTAAATCATTGGTGGATTTTGAGTAGTGCTTTCAACTACGATAAATAGCCTTTCACCCAATCTACTTTGATTTACATTTACATTGCCATGTATATTTACCCAACCATTTTCACTGTTTACCAAATCGCCATCAATAGGATAATTGATATTGGCACGCCAAATCTTATTTGCATAAAAACTGTTGTCTCGGTATTGCCTAGCTTGGCTGTTAATTGTACCTTGACTTGCTGCTGTAACAGTACTTGCTTGAGTATTTGATAGTGGTGGGTTTATTACGGTAACCGTAGAGCCATTTTGGCGTGGATTTAAAGTGTTCGTATTTGTATCTGTATTTGCAACATTATTATTATTAGCTAGACCATTATTAGCTAAGCCATTATTAGCTAAGCCACTATTTAAATTGATAGTATTAGACCCTAAATTACTATTATCAGTTTTTGGTCTATTAAAGTACCAATATGCCGCTGCAATTAAAGCTAGATATAACAATGCGAGAACAACTAGTTTTCCAAAATTTGTATTTTTCATAGTTTCGACCCCTTTTTCCTAAGAGTTATACAAGTTGATTGTAGTAGATAATACAATTCTACTCCCATAAGGGTATTATAACGGCCTGTTTTAATATAACCCACAACATCTATCACTTTATAAAAAATATTGATGAACTATGGCCATAAACTATATAAAATTAATACTTGATTAATTTTATAATTATTTTGAAATTATAGAAAATTGGTGCCGGGAATGGGACTTGAACCCACACGCCCAAAGGGCAACAGATTTTAAGTCTGCAGCGTCTACCAATTCCGCCATCCCGGCATCCGCAAAGCGTAGTATATATCTTCTTTGCTTAGTAGTCAAATTATTTTAAGTATTTCTGACTATCTTGAAAATCTTTGTGAGCTTCTTCACTGCTCCAATTTAGTTCGGCAGCCAATATTTCATTGGTTTTAGGAAGGGCACTAAGTGCAGCATCATGGTCAATAAAGGCAAGTCTAGTACGTCTGCACAAAATATCTCTACTATTTCGCGCTGATTCTTCATGGATAGCATAGACTACCTCTGCCTCTATATAAGGATAGTTTTGAGCTAGTTTTGAGGAATAGCCTTTTTTAGCAATGTCGGCAACTTTTGTTGCTCTATTGCCATAAGCATGATTTAAGTGATTGGCAATGTCTAAGTCTATGCCATAATCTTCTTGTAAATGTCCAGTACCACTTGGGCTAAAGCTTTTACTGCCTACAAGCAGAAGGCTATCGGTCTTAGATTCAATATGTCCTAGTTTGGCTAGTTTTTCAGCTTGATCTACAGCATCTTCAGCCATTTTTCGATAAGTTGTCCATTTGCCGCCAGCAATTGTCATCAGCCCAGAGTCGCTGATGTTAATGATATGGTCTCGAGATAGCTCAGCGGTATCAGCGGCTGTTGGGTCAGAAACTAATGGACGCAGGCCAGACCAAGCTGCTTTGACATCAGCCCTTGTTACCGGTACAGAAAAATATTTATCTACATGGCGTAAAATATATTCAATCTCTTTTTCAGTTGCTTTTGGGTTATCTTCAACTTTGGCAGGATTATCGGTTGTGCCAACAATTGTATTACCTTCCCAAGGAAGTAGAAATAGTACTCGTCCATCTTCGGTTTCTGGGATTAAAAGTGCAGTATTTGGAGGTGAAAATTTTGCATCTAAGACAATATGAACTCCAGAGCTAGTTGTTACCATTGTGTTAGCATTTGGGTCATCTAATTTTCTTATATTATCTGTAAATGGACCGGTTGCATTAATAATAACTTTTGCTTTTGTGATCCAAGTTTCACCGCTGATAGTGTTACTGAGTTTTACCCCGACTATCTTATCATTTTCTTTTTCTAAGGCAATAACCTTAACGTGATTAACAATTTGGGCACCTTGCTCAGAAGCAGTTTTGGCAATGCTAATGTTCATTCTGGCATCGTCAAATTGACCATCATAGTATATTACCGCACCGCGCAGACCTTTAGGCTCGAGCATAGGGAATTTATGTAGTGCTTCTTTAGCGTCGACAAATTTACTAGGGGCTAAGTTAGCTTTACCAGCGAGCCAATCATATAGTTTTAAGCCTGTCATAAAATATGGAACTTCTAACCAATTATAAAGCGGAGTAACTAATGGTAAAGGTTTGCTAAGATGAGGTGCAATTTTAAGCAAAGTGGCTCTTTCGGCCAAAGCATCTCTAACCAAATTAAACTGGCTTCTGTCAAAATGCTTTACAGCGGCTTCTAGGTATCTGACTCCACCATGAATTAGCTTAGTACTACGACTACTTGTACCCGAAGAATAGTCATCTGCTTCAACCAAGGCAGTTTTATAACCACGATGGGCTGCATCTAAGGCAATACCAGTACCAGTTGCTCCACCACCGATTATTAAAATATCAAAACTATTATTCTTAAGTTGCTCTATACTTTGCTCACGATTCATAATTATTACTCCTCAACCCAATTTCTTGAGCGATCTAAGGCTTTTTGCCAGCCTTTAAGCAATTTTGCTCTTGTTTCAGCCGTCATATTTGGTTTAAACTCTTTATCAATTTTCCATTGTTTGCTAATTTGCTCTTGGTTTTGCCAATAGCCAACCGCAAGACCAGCCAAGTATGCTGCCCCCAAGGCAGTAGTTTCGGTGATTTTGGGTCTTTGCACCGTCACATTAAGAATATCTGCCTGAAATTGCATTAAAAAGTCGTTATTGGCAGCCCCGCCATCAACTTTTAATTCTTTTAATTTAATACCACTATCTGCTTGCATTGCCTGCAATAGGTCATAAGTCTGAAATGCTATCGACTCGAGCGCAGCTCTGGCGATATGGCTAGCTCCTGTACCTCTGCTTAGCCCAATAATAAGCCCACGAGCGTATTGGTCCCAATGTGGAGCACCGAGGCCGGCAAAAGCTGGTACAAGGTAAACACCCTCATTAGACTCGAGTCCTTTTGCTAATTCTTCTATTTCACTTGCTTGCTTTATAATCTTTAGCTCATCACGTAACCACTGAACCACAGCCCCAGCCATAAAAACACTGCCTTCTAAAGCATAAGTAATTTGATTTTTTTGCCAAGCAATTGTAGTTAATAAATTATTTTGAGAGGCTATGGCTTTTTGGCCAGTATTTAGCATCAAAAAACAACCTGTACCGTAAGTGTTTTTAGCTTCGCCAGGATTAAAACATGTTTGTCCAAAGCTAGCTGCTTGCTGATCACCAGCAATACCAGCAATTGGAATAGCTTGCTCAAAAACCTCGGTATAGCCGTATAATTCTGAAGAAGGTTTTACACTTGCAAGCATTGACTTAGGTATATTTAATATTTCTAAAAGTTCATCATCCCAGGTTAAAGAGTGTATATTGAAAAGCATTGTTCGGCTTGCATTGGAAGGATCGCTTATATGTAATTTCCCTTTAGTCAAATTATATATTAACCAACTGTCAATTGTGCCGAAAGCTAATTTACCAGCTTCAGCTTTTTCTCTGGCAAAGGTAACATTATTTAATATCCAAGCAATTTTAGTTGCTGAGAAATAAGCATCTAAAATCAAACCGGTTTTTTCTTTAAAGAGCTCAGCTAAGCCTTGTTCTTTTAATTTATCAATGTCTTTGGAGGTTCTTCTATCTTGCCAAACAATTGCATTATAAATTGCTTTACCAGTTTCTCTATCCCAAACGACTGTTGTTTCTCTTTGATTGGTAATACCAATCGCCGCAATTTCATGCTTTTCTTTTAGTAGTTCTTGAGCAACCTGATACTGGCTTTGCCAAATTTCATCTGGATTATGTTCTACCCAAGCTGCTTTAGGATAAATTTGTTTAAATTCTTTTTGTACCTTGGCTACAATATTTCCATGTTGATCAAAAAGAATAGCCCGAGAGCTAGTTGTGCCTTGGTCGAGGGCAAGGATTAGTTTAGCCATAGAAACTATTTTATCATTTTATTCAGTTTGATTTATGTCTTGTGCAGCTTGTTTAAAAATGCCAGATATATTTGAATTATCAGAAACTAATATTTTAAATAGCGCATTGCTAATAGGGCCCCAAGAGTTAGCCATTTTGCTATTATTGGGGATTACATCAGCACGGGCTAAGGCTCGAGCAAAACCAATAATCAATTCATTATCCAGATTATTTGTGGCCTCTTTTGAACTGGGTATCTTATCAGTTGCTTTTGATAGTGCCAACTGAGCTTCAGGACGTGATAACCATTTTGCAAGATTTATAGCATTTATATTTGTTTCAGTTTTATTTGTAAGCATTAGCCCATAAACATTAGTTAAGCCATTTAGCTCGAGCCCAGCCTCGGTAGCTGGTAATGGTATAACTATTAGATTTAAATTTGCCTGAGCATAAGTTTTTAGTGACCATGGTCCATCATAAATCATCATTTGCTTGCTGTAGTAAAAATCTTCGACTACTTCTTGATAATAGCTAGTATGTTCAAATAGTCCGTATTTAAACTTTAAATCTCGTAAAAATTTAGCACCTTTGATGAAATTATCATCTTCAATATTAATTTCGTCATCAACAAATAGCTTTGCACCATAGCTTGTTAAAAATGGATAGGCAAAATACAAATTGCTAATATCAAATCTAAAAGCAAATGGTTCAGATTCACTGATTTCCTTAATGGCAACAATATCTTCAAAACTTTTTGGGGGTTTTGATAGCAAATCACGATTGATAATTAAGGCGGGGCCTTCTAAATATAAAGGAAAGCCAAATAATTTTTCATCAACAGTAAATGATTCTCGAGCATTTTTATACAAGTCATCTAAGTAATCTTGGGTTGTAAAGGCATGTATATCGGTTAAAAGATCTTCTTTACTTAAAATAGGAACTTGGTCACTGCTTAGACCAACTATTATATCAGCTAGCAGAATACTAGAATCGGTTTTAGATAAAATTATTTTTTGCTTAATTTCGCCAATATTATAATTGCTAATTTTTACTTCTTGCTTAAATAGCTCACTGTAAAGCTGGCTTTGAGAATTTAACCAATCGAGCTCGAGCCCAGTGAAGCTAGTCCAAATTGATATTTCTTGGGCAATTGCAAAACCAAAAAAGATTGCTAATATTAATATCTGTCTCATGACAATTCTTCCTTTCTGGCCCTAGAATCTAGGATTAAAGACAAAGACAAGTAATTCTAACAAATAATAAACAGTGATGATTGTAAGAATATTTGCTTAAAAAACACTACAACTTACTTGGTTGACCAGTAAATATAATAGAATGAGCAAATGAAGTACCCAAAAACACGAGTAATTGACAACGAGGGTAAGAAATATCAATTTACAATTGGCGAAATTGTAGAGAGTTTGCAAGGTGTGGGTGTTCAAACAGATGAGGCTATTAAACTTGCTGAAAAAGTAGAAAAACACTTTTTAAATCAAAAGATAATTCCAATTAATGATTTACAGGAATATATCAGCTCAATTTTGGAAAAATTGCACGATAGCTCGATTGCCGAGCGGTTTTTATTACAGACTTTACCTTTTGTGCCTTTGACTATATATAGCGATAAAAAGAAAACTGCCTTTTCAAATCGCTTGGTGGCTAAGTCTTTAGAAAAACTAGGTATAAGCTTAAAAGATGCTTTTGCTGTTGCTGAAGAAGTAAAACAAAATTTGCGTAACAAAGGTTATGAAAGAATATCAAAACGAGAACTAAGCCATCAGATAGCCCTGATTTTAGAAGCAAAATATGGCCTAGAAATACGTAGCCAGTTTGAATCTAGCCTAGTTAAGCCTATGCAATTGAATGTGCTCGAGCCTAGTGGAGAAGCGTTTCCGTTTTCAAGAGGGATATTGTCACAGTCACTCATGTTAGTTGGTTTTAACCCAGAACTATCTTATGCTTATGCCAAACAAATAGAAGATAGTTTGTGGCACAAAAATATATTAGAAATTAAAAGAACTGATTTACGCGCTGCTGTACATGTTTTGCTTGTAGCCGAAGCAGGGGAGAGCTTTGCTGAGAGATATAACCTAAGCCGTTTAATTAGGCATAGAGATGAGCCTATTATTATAATCATAGGAGGTGCGCCAGGAGTTGGTAAATCAACCCTTGCCCGTGAGCTAGCTTACCGCTTAGGAATACGCCGAATTGTTTCATCTGATGCAATCCGTGAAGCCCTGCGCTCTCTTATTAGCAAGCAACTTAGTCCTAGTTTGCATGCTTCTAGCTATACAGCTTGGCGTACTACGCTGTTACCTACCGAAGACGAAGAAAACACCAAACCAAAAACCAAACCGGTAATACGTGGCTTTTTATCGCAAGCCCAGCAATTAAAGGCAGCTCTTTTGGGTATTATAGAAAGAAGCATTAAAGAAAATACATCTTTGATTATTGAAGGTGTTCATTTGGTTCCGGGCATACTTTCTGAATCAGTCTCAAATGCTTGTATCGTAGAACTAGTTTTAAGTGTTGAAGATGTAAAAGACCATAAAAGAAATTTTTCAAACAGAGATCTTTCAACTGCTCAAAAACGCGGTAAAGACCAATATTTAAAGCACTTTACCGAAATTAGAATCTTAAATCAATTTATATCTGAGCAAGCCGAAGAAGAAGGAGTAGCTATAATTGATAAAGATGATTTAGATGAAAGTATTTATATTGCTCTTGAGCACGTGCTCAATACTGTGTTGACTTATGAAAATAAAAGCAACTGAAATAGTAAGTTGCTTAGATGTTAGATTCTTGATATTAGTTATTGTCAAGCTTGGTATGATTGCCTCAATTATAAGGGGATTTTGTAGATTGAAAATCTTGAGGAGAAAAAGTGCAAACTCTTATTGAAGTTAATAATCTTAGTAAAAGATATGGTAAAAAAACTATTATCGATGATATTAGTTTTAAAGTAAACGCTGGCGAAGTATACGCCCTTGTCGGCCCAAACGGAGCTGGCAAAACAACCGTCATCCGCCTTGTTACGGGTCTTTCCTTTCCTACAGATGGGGAGGTCAAACTTTTTGGTGAAAACGCATCTAAAAAACCGAGCTTACGTCATAAGCTTGGTGCGGTAGTAGAAGCTCCTGCAGCATTTTATCCTTACCTGAGTGGTGAAGATAATTTAAAGCTACATGCCAAATTAGCAGGTGGAGTAAAAGCTGAGCGTATTGACGAAGTTTTGGAAATGATGGAATTAAGTTATGCTCGAGCCCAAAAACTAGCTACTTATAGCTTAGGCATGCGGCAAAGGCTTGGGGTAGCTGCGGCAGTTTTAACTAAGCCTGATATTTTAATTTTAGATGAGCCAGCTAGTGGTATGGATCCTTTGAGTTTACATTTGGTCCACTCCGTTTTACGAGAGGCTGCCCGAAATGGTGCCGCCGTTTTACTCTCTACTCATCACCTAGACGAAGTAGTGACTTACTGTTCGCGGGTTGCAATATTAGAAGAAGGTAAATTAATTGATGAAGTAAATCTGCATGATAGACGGCAGCGCTATCGAGCCAAGGTTTCTCAGATTCAAAGAGCAGAAGATATACTAGCCGATACGGATTTTGTTCGACATATTAAGCAAAGAGCTGATGAATTAGTTTTTATTCTTGCTGAAAAAGAAGATTTAGCCAAAGTTACTGCTACTTTATTTGAAAATAATATTTCATTATTTGAGCTAATGCCAGATACTTTTAACTTAAAAGCTTATTATCGTGAGCAGATTAATATTAACCCAAGATTTCAAGAACGTGTGGTGAGATGATGATTAGATTATTATCTATCGAATTTGGTAAACTATTGCGCCTTAGTAGTTTGCGATTTAGTTTAATAGTTTTGGCAATATACCCATTTTTATGGGCATATGCGCCAGGTGTATTTAAAGCCTACGGTAGCTATGTGGTATCTGCCTTTCAAGTACCGGCGCTTAGTTTGCTGTCGAGCATGCAGTTTTTATTGCCACTATTAGTTGCTATTGCTAGCGCAGAGCTTTTGGGTTTAGAGATGATTCATGGTACTCTGGCAACTGTTTTACTCAGGCCAGTAACTCGCTCTGGGTTACTATTATCAAAGATAATTATTGCCATTAGCTATCCATTTTTATTAATAGGATTTATGTTTATAGTTTCTTTAATTGCTGGTATTCCCTTAGGTTTCTCTGATTTTGTTGGTGGTACCGGAGTTGGACCTAGTGGTTTGGTTGGTGATGGGCTTTTAACTGCTAGTGGGGCTATGCTCGAGCTTATTCGAGCTTATTTTATAGCCGGAATTAGTCTTTTACCAATTAGTTTGTTATCGATTTTGTTTACAGTAATATTTATGAATGTTGCCAGCGGTGCTTTGGCAACCTTAACCGTACTAATATTAATGCAGTTATTAGTAGTATTCCCTTGGCTCGAGCCTTATCTATTATCAAGCCAGCTAAACAGCTATTTTTCATCTGGTGTTAGCTTGGGGCGTGCATTTGCTTTAATAGCCTTGTATAGTGCAGTATTTGCAGTTTCTGCTATGCTTATTTTTGAAAGGAAAGACTACTAATTATGACTAGGCTACTAGTAAACCAAAAACTATTTAAAGTATTACTAACACTAATGCTATTGGGGTTTTTTACTAATAGCCTTGCAATTTCTTATACTGTACAGGTTATTGCCCTGTCTAGCGAATCTAATGTTAAATTACTAGAAGAGCGTTTAAAAAAACTTGGGTTTCCAGCCTATACTATTACCATACCTACAAATCAGGGGCAAATATTTAGATTACGGGTAGGAAGCTTTGCTAATCGAGAAGCTGCGCAAAAATATGCTCAAGCCATGCAGGGGTTTTTAGATAGTGCTCCGGTAGCTCAGTTAGCTGAAGGAATACCAGATAATCTTGTACCATTCGAGGCCAAAACCTGGGCTAGTTTTTCTACTAAAGATACTATTATTAAGATAGATTCGAAGCAAGATAAAACTATTATTAGGATTCAAACCCTAGGTGAATTTACTGAAGCTAGTTACTTTATTGATGAACTTAGTTTTACAGCGTATCGAGCAATTCTAACTGATGATAATAAAATTGTTCGGGTATCCTCACGAAGATTGTGGCCAGAAGTCTACCCCTTAGATTCAAATACCGAGCGTGATATTTTTTATCAAAACACCGTGGCAGAATTAGCAGTTAAACTTGATATAGAGCTTGGTGAAATACAAAAACATCAATTTTTAAATCAGAAATCTGAACCCTTCTTGGTTTTAGTCGAACAAATGGATATACAAACTGGTAATTTTGAATTGTTAAAAGCCTTAGGTAAGCCTGAATCTAGGATAAACGAGTACGGTCCAGAATTAGAGTGGTTTGACGCAAACTCAAAAGTTGAAATTGTTGAATCTAAACCTGAGCTTATAATAACAAACCAATCCAAAGCAATAGCACAAGAACTAGAAACCCCAACCTGGATTGCTAGAAGTCAAAATAATTTTACAGAATTAGAAATTATTGCTACAAAACAAAAATGGTTGCTTGTAGCTGGTCAACCAATCTGGGCTACTGAGGGCTTATTATTAACAAAATATAATGATATGTTTGAGCTCTATCAATTAAAATAAAAGCCATACTTTTGTATGGCTTAATAATAAATTTAAAACTGATTATATTTTTAAGTTAAACCCTGTAGCTGATTTTTCACTTACTGTGTCATCAATGCCAATTGTTTCAATGCCTTTTTCGGCCAACCAATGTTCAGCCTTCATAGCGGCTTTTGTGCCAGCACCAACACTTGTAGAAAGCTGCCTATAAATTTCATCAGACACATCGCCTGCGGCAAATAGACCTTCAATATTTGTATAAATCTCATTTTTTACAGCCACATAGCCATGGTTATTTAATTCTACAAAACCTTTTAAGAAATCCGTATTGGGCTCATGACCAATATATACAAAGACTCCATCAGTTTCTAAAATAGACTCTTCGCCAGTTTTTCTGTTTTTTAGCTTCACGCCGGTAACTTGCTCATCGCCTAATATCTCTTCAACTACTGTATCCCAAACAAATTCCATTTTTGCATTTGCAAAAGCACGTTCTTGAGCTGCTTTATTTGCTCTTAGTTCATCTCGTCGAT
Source organism: uncultured Deinococcota bacterium (assembly GCA_947311535.1). GTDB lineage: Bacteria > Deinococcota > Deinococci > Deinococcales > Trueperaceae > CAMZLP01. Next base: position 48,954 of record CAMZLP010000072.1, read on the forward strand.
GTATGACTCTTACCTTATTAGCAAACTTGGTTAAAAATAAGCCTTCTTCAATAGCAGCATCGCCACCACCAATAACTACAACATCTTTGTTTTTGTAGAAAAACCCATCACAGGTTGCACAAGTCGAGACACCCCTGCCATAGAATTTATCTTCGCCAGGTACGTTAATTTTTTTAGGATTAGCACCCGTAGCAATAATTACAGTTGGTGCATAATAGTCGGTATCGTAACCTTCTACAACAAAGCTATTATCAGCATTCTTAGATAACTTTAAAACTTCTTCCATTATAATTTCTGAGCCAAACTTTTCAGCTTGAGCAACCATTCTTTGTGAAAGCTCTGGCCCTGTTATTAAATCGGGAAAACCGGGATAGTTTTCAACCTCGTCTGTTTGAGCAATTTGCCCACCGGGCAAGCCTTTTTCTAAAATTACTGTTTTTAACTGGCCACGCCCTGTGTAAATACCAGAGGTAAGCCCAGCAGGACCGCCACCTATTATGATTACATCTGAATTATGTTGTTTTTTTGACATAAAATAACTCCTAATCGTCGTTAATATTATTTAATATTAGCATTCTGCAAAATGATACTCTGTACAACAGAATACCCATAGGGGGTATCAAAATATTATTTATGTGCTTACTAAGCTAATAGCTTTAACGCAAGTTCTTTGTCTGCTTGGAGTTGCTTTTTTAATTCACCAAGGCTACTAAACTTTTTCTCTTTACGAATAAAGCGGTGAAAATTAACTTTGATCCTATCTTCATATAAGTCATCATTAAAATCAAATAAATGAGCTTCTAAGGTGGCTGGTATTTCTTTAAAACTCGGACGTTTACCAAGATTAGCCATAGCTTTAAAAACTCCGTAGCTAGTTTCAATAGTTACTGCAAATACTCCTGAGGGGAGAGCTTTGCTGTCAGTAATTTGAGTGTTAGCAGTAGGAAAACCAATTGTACGGCCACGCTGCTGCCCTTTTATAACTAAGCCAACAGCACTATAAGGCCTACCTAATAGCTTTGCTGCAGCTTCTACCTTAGATTCAGCAATTAAGGCTCTAATTCTAGAAGAGCTAATTGGGCCTTTTGCATCACTAAGTAAATTAAATACTTCTAAAGAACCTGCAATTTTTGAAAGATCATTAATATTACCCTCTCGACGATTGCCAAATCTAAAATCTTCACCGATTATAATGTGCACAGGCTCGAGCCTGTGCAATTCCTGAATGAAAACCTCTTTCGAGAGCTGAGCATAGTCATGATCAAAAGGAATCATGACAATAGCATCAGGTTTATAGATCTCTAATAGCTCACGTTTCTCTGAGCGACTAGATAAAAACTTTCCACCACGTAAAAGTAACTTGGCGGGTGGAAAAAAACTAATTACTACAGATTTTTTATTATTTGTTATGGCTTTTTTATGTAAACTTTCTAAAAGCATTTGATGTCCTAAATGAACACCGTCAAAATTCCCAATTGAAATAATAGTATTTTTTAGATTTAGTGCGGATAAAGTAGTGGTAAAAATCATTGTATTTCTAGGTCCTATTTTTAATTTGTAGATTTTAACGCAATTGAAAATTATTTTTTAGAGAAGGAGATAATAAGACCTTGTGGATGATGACAGTACTGAAAGTATGCCAACTATTAGCATACTTTCAGCCTCAATAATACTAATCTTCAGGTTTATATCTCAAAAAAGCTGGTATATCATAATTATCTTGATCATAGGTTTTACTACCTGCAACCGCGCGAATTTTTGAAGGTCTTAAAGGTTTAGCTCTTTGTTGTTGCTCAAAACCTGAAGCAATAACGGTCACTAAAACATCATCACCTAAATCGTTATCGTAGGTAACCCCAAAAATCACTTCAGGTTCTTCTATTTCAGTTGCATCGCAAATCCTATCAACAATTTCGGTAGTTTCTATAAGTGATAAATCTTCAGAGCCAGAAATATTGATAAGAAGGTTTTGTGCGCCTTCAATACTTCTTGATAAAAGTGGGCTGTTTATTGCTGATTGAGCAGCTTCTTCAACTAGGTTATCTCCACTTCCAGAGCCAATACCCATTAATACAGTGCCTGCTTCTAAAAGGTGAGTTCTTACATCTGCAAAATCAACATTGATTAGACCTGGGATATTTATAACATCACTAATACCTTTTACACCATGTAAAAGAACTCGGTCAACCATTCTAAAGGCATCTTTCAATGATGCTTTCTTATCTAAGACCTGAAATAGTCTCTGATTTTCCACGATGATTAATGCATCAACTTTATCTTCTAGTTTGGCAATACCCTCTGCAGCTTTTTTCTGACGTTTTGGACCTTCAAAGCTAAAAGGTGTTGTCACTACGGCAATTGTTAAGGCACCCTCTTGCCGAGCTATCTCGGCGACTACAGGAGCACTTCCTGTACCTGTGCCACCACCCATGCCTGCTGTTATGAATACTAAATCTGACCCCCTTAAAGCATCAGTAATTTTTTCAGCATCTTCTCTGGCAGCCTTTTCACCTATATCCGGATTAGCACCAGCCCCTAGACCTTTTGTTAAATGGTCACCCATTTGAATACGATTATCTGCAAGATTATTAGCTAAAATCTGTGCATCAGTATTTGCAGCAATAAATTCTACCCCCTGAAGATTTGCTGTAATCATTCTATCGATAGCGTTATTACCACCACCGCCTAAGCCAATGACTTTTATAATTGCGTTTTCTGAAAATACCTTACTCACTGCACTCACCCCTTAAAAAAAATCTTTAAAGAAACTAGTAATAGAATCTAATAAAGTTGAATTTGATGCCTGCTTTGTTGTGACAGGCTTATCGCTATTGCTATGAAGGTTATCCATACCAAACCTAATTAACCCTACTGCTGTAGAATGTGCCGGACTCGAGACTATATCTTTCATCCCAGAAATATTATATGGTTTGGCAATTCTAACAGGCAAATGGAACCTTTCAGTTGCTACCTGATCGATACCAGACATTAGTGATGCGCCGCCTGTTAAGACAACATTACTTGCTAAAATTTCTAAAGAACCAAGCGATTGCTCGATGTTTTGCTTCGCTAAATCTAGTATTTCAACAATACGTGGATTTACAATTTGAGCTAATTCAAAAGTGGAAACTGATGTTGTGTAATTAGGATTAGATACTTCCAGAATTACGTCTCTATCGGCAAGGTTAGGTATGGCTACAGCGTATTGTTTTTTAACTCTCTCAGCTTCGTTAAATGGAATTTTGGCAACTAGGCTAATATCTTTGGTAATATGGTCTCCGCCTAAAGGTATAACAGAAGAGTGAGCTAGCGTACCTCGCCTAAAAACACCTAAATCTGTCGTTCCGCCACCAATGTCAATTAAGATAATTGTTGTTTCTTTTTCATCTGGTTCTAAAACAGCTAATCCAGATGCTAAAGCTTGATAGATAGTTCCTTGAACTTCTATACCTGCATCTAAAACACAGCGTCTTAAATTTTGTAATTCTCCAAAGGTATTGCTAATTATATGAACATCTACCTCTAGGCGTATTCCTGACATTCCTAATGGATCTTTAATGCCGTCATTACCATCAATTACATATTCTTGAGGGATGACATGAATGACTTCCATATTATTTTCTACAGGTATGGCTTGGGCAGCCTCGATTGTTCTGCTAATATCTGCGGCAGTTATTGATTGCCCACGCCTAATTGCAGACATACCATGGCTAGTGACAGCTTTTAAATGTTTACCAGAAACCCCAAGCCATGCTTTTTCAACATTAATACCTGCCATGCGCTCAGCAGTTTTTACAGACTGTCGAACAGAATCAATGGTTCGTTCTAAGTTTGTCACTACACCTCTACGCATACCATCAGATGGTACTGTGCCTTCACCAATAATATCTAGCACGCCATCATTAGCAATTTCACCAATAACAGTACATATTTTGGTAGTACCAATGTCTATTCCTATGATTATATTATCATTCATTTTGACCACTCACTCCCCAAGGATAAATATAACTATGGCTATATTTACCAACTTGGCTTAGAAAACCACCCCAATGGATTTTTAGCATTTGAACAGAAGGTGTATATACTTCAATCGCAGCTAATTTAACTGTCAGCCCAGAAGGTAAATACGATATTTTTTCAATCTCGTAATCGTCAAATAAATTTACTAGTTTTATTACCTCGTCTAGTTTGGATTCTCCCCAGCCATCTAGCTGAATCAGAGCCTTTTGTTGCTCAGGACTAACATTACTAAGTATAGTACCATCTATTGCATAATTTTGTAAGCCATTTGTTAAAATAGGCTTTCTTTCTAATACAGAAATAGAAACGGTATTAGGCCAGCGCTTAAAAATGCTTGCTTCCTTTATCCAAGGGTCTTTAATTAATGCATTGCTGGTCCATGTTGTAATCCAAAAAAATGGCCTGCCTATATGGATATTGGCTAAATCCATTATCTCTTCAGAGCTATAATGCTCATTATTATTAACCACAATTTTATTAACTTTTGGATAGAAAAAACTTGCTATAACAAGCACTATAGCGATAACCAAGCCTAGAATCATTATAGTTCGCATCAAAAGCCCCACATTTCCCACTCTACTTCAAGATTTTTATCTAAACTATCATTGATTTTTTGTAATAGTGCTGTTATATCTGCTGACTTAGCATTACCAAGGTTTACGATGAAATTTGCATGCTCATAAGTGACCATTGCATCACCAATTTGTAAGCCTTTTAAGCCGGCATCATCAATTATTTTACCAGCACTTGCATAGCTTGGGTTTTTAAAAGCGCAGCCAGCTGATTTCTTTTTTGGTTGATTTTTGCGAGCAGCGTCAACTTTTGCTAATTTTTGCTGAATTTTTGATTTTGCTGCTTTATTTAAAACAAGCCTTGCGCGAGTAATGACTGCGTTTTTGGCTAAATCACTATGGCGATAAGATAAACCTAGTTCCGAAGCTGACAAAATCTTTAATTGACCTTCATGGAAAACTTCAATTTCTTTAAGGCAATCAGATATTTCACCAAAACGAGTACCAGCATTCATTTTTATAGCTCCTCCTAATTGTGCAGGAATACCTAACAAGCCCTCTACGCCAGATAAGTTAAATTTACTTGCTTTGCGTACTAGACCAGGTAGAGGTGTTGCGGCAGAAAACCAAAAATCATTTTCTCCCTGCCAAGTATTTAAATTATTAAAGCCCTTACCAAGTTTAATTACTCGCTCATCAACACCTTTATCTGAAATTAAGAGGTTTGAGCCAGCACCTATTATTCTAAATTCTTTTTGAACGGCTTGTTTTAACTCTTCAATATTATTTACTTCCCACAATTCGGCTGTTCCGCCAACTTTTAAGCTACAATAGTCTTTTAATTCAACAATATTTTGATTATCTTTTAGTTTGCTAAAAGCAATCAATTTTTCGGCAATTCGCCAGACATCGCCAGCACCTAGTGTGATTATTAAGTCGTTGCTTTCTAAGCTGCTAAATAAATATCTTGCAGCGGAGTTTATATCGTGATGGCTAACTTTTTTATTTTTATTTTGTAAATAGTCGATTATAAGTTGTGAAGATATTCCTGGAATTTCTTTTTCGCCAAAATTGTAAATATCTAAGACAATTATCTCGTCAGCAACGCTGACTGCTTTTGCCAATTCTTGCCAATTTTGAGCAGTTCGAACCATTCTATGTGGTTGTAAAACGGCTCTAACTCTTTTTTTAGTATTTTTGGCAGTTTTTAATGTGGCTTTAATTTCAGTTTGGTGAACGGCATAATCGTCAATAATTAGGGCTCCTTTGACTTTGCCCCATATTTGCCAGCGTCGACCCACTCCATGAAATTTTTCTAAGGCCTTGACTGCCTTATTTATATCTAAGCCATAGAGCTCAGCCAAAGCCAAAGCGGCGCTTGCATTTTGAACATTGTGGGCTCCGGGTACATTGAGTTTTACTGCTACCGTATTGCCGTTTCTTAATTTTAATTGAAATAGGCTCGAGCCTGAACAAAGCTCCTCATTAAGAATCCTATAATCAGCTAATTCACTGTAGCCATAGCTAAAATAATTTTTTGACTTAGTATCAATTAGCTTTTCTAAATTTGGGCAATCAGCGTAATAAATCAATTTATTTGTCTTGCTAATATATTGTTTTACCGCATTATTTAAATCTGCCTTGCTAGCATAATAATTTCGTCTTTCATCAAACTCGCCTGCAATATGGTCATAGCCCAAATTGGCAATTATTGCCGCATCGGTTTTTAAATTAGCAAAAGCTGGGTTAGACTCATCAACTTCAGCTATTAAATACTTACTATTCCCATAACGCCAGTTTCCTGAAATCTCTGCTAATTCTGCCCCGATTTGTATTGAGGGGTCTTGCTTTAGAGCTAAAAAGATTACAGCTACCATAGCAGTAATAGTACTTTTACCGTGGCTACCAGTTATGCCAATTGTTTTGTGGTTGGTAAATAATTCAGCTAAAAGCTCTAATCTACCGATTCGTTCTATGTCGTTTTCTATTGCAGTTTTGAGTTCGGCTTCATTATCGCTAATAGCCTTATTGTAGACTAGTCTGTCTATACCTTCTAAGTGATCAACAGAGTGACCAATTTGAACATTTATACCTTCTTTGAGAAGCTCTAAGATAGTATTTGATTCTTTAATATCGCAGCCACTTACCTGATAACCTTTGGCAGAATAGTAGCGTGCCAAGCCACTCATACTAATGCCACCGATACCTAAAAAATGAAGATGCTTGCTCATGAATTATCCTTTTCATTTATTAAATTCTTAATGGCTTTTAGAAATTCTTTTGCCGAACCAGCGGGGGAGAGTTTTTTTGCGTTTTGAGAAGCTTCTTGCAAAACATCTGGATTTAAAGCGTTTTGCCAAATTTGACTTAAGTTTGCTATCTCTTTTTGCTCTACTACCCAGCCTGCTCCTGCTTTTTCAACGGCTCGAGCATTGTGTAATTGATGGTTTTCAGCAGAACTTGCTAATGGAATCATAATACAAGGAACGCCATAAAATGCTGCTTCAGAAAGTGTACCAACCCCTGCGCGACAAATTGCAATATTGGCCGCAGACCAAGCTAAGGAGGCATCAACGAATCCTTGGACTTGGTAGTTTTTTAACAGAACTGTTTTTTCTATCATATCATTTTGCCATTTACTTCCACTTGAGTGTAAAACGCTTATGCTCGAGCCTAATTGCTCAAAAGCCTTTGGAACTTCATTATTTAAAAAAACTGAACCTTGTGAACCGCCCATCACAAATGCTACTAAGTCTTGCTCGGGTAAATCTAGTCTATGTCTTGCCTCTAACCTATCTATTATTTGCTCTCTTATAGGATAGGCAATTTGTAAGCTATTTTTCACTTTTGGTAAGAATTCTAAAGCTTCTTTATAGCCATAAGCTAATAATTCTGAAGATTTTGCAAACCACCTAGTTACTTTTCCTGGAAAAGCGTTACCTTCTTGAAGAATAAAAGGAATGCCTAATAACTTTGCAGCCAAAATACCCGGGAAACTAGCAAATCCACCAAAACCAATAACTATGCTTGGTTTAAGCCTTTGTAGAATTCTAATTGCTTTTAGTAAACCTAAAAAGATATTTATAAGAACAAAAGGATTTGGTCTACTGCGGTTTAGCTTACCAGTTTTAACGCCATAAAATTTAAAACCAGCTTCGGGTATAATTTTGGCTTCCATGCCATTTTTGGAACCAATGAAAGCAATTTTAAAGTCTTCACTTGCTTCTTTTGCTATAGCTATTGCAGGAAATATATGACCACCTGTACCACCAGTTGCAAAGACAATTAACTTTTTCATTTAACTAACCCTTGCTTTCTAGCAGCACGATAATTGCTTTGAATAAAACCTAAAGCAATAGAAACTGATAAAAGATTATTAACACCATGACTTACAAATGGTAAAACAACCCCGGTAATTGGTAATAAACCTGCTGATACTAATAAATTTAAAATTGCTTGACCAGATATATAAGTCACTGCACCAGCAGATAACAGGCTACCAGGGCCAGGTTTTAAAGAAGCAATTTGCATACCCCTAATTGCAATAATGAAATAGATGACAACCAAACTTAGTATTCCTGAAAGACCAATTGCTTGCCAGATAGAAACTGAAACCATATCAGTGTGAGCTGCTGGAACACGTACAGGTATTCCTGGACCCAATCCTGTAAAGCCTGCTTGCTCGATGCTTCTTTTAGCAACTCTAGGTTGGTAAGATGCATCAACATCAGCATCAGCATTAAAAAATACTGTAATGCGGTTCATAACGTGGTCATATTTATTTAACATAGGTGCTAAAACAAAAATAGCAATTACCCCAGCAAAGAGAGAAATTCCTATTAGCCTTAAGAAATTTGTGCCAGCAATTGCCATTATTAATACTGCTAAAAGGAAAACAAAGATAGCTGTTGAAAAATCTGTTTCGACTAAAATTAAGCCACTTGCAATACCAATAATCAACATAGGCCTCCACAGTGCCCAATTATCTAAATTGCTTCTGTGATTATAAAAAAAACTTGCAAGATAAGCTACAACTGCCACTTTGGCCAATTCGGAAGGTTGTAGGGTAAATGGCCCTATGGGTATCCAACGTTGGGCATGCTGGCCTGGGGTTGAAACACCAATAAACAAAACTACAATTAATAACCCTATACTAAAGAGGTAAAAAAATGGGCTAATTTTGGCGAGGGATTTTGGAGGGATATAAGAAATAATAGCTATCATCAAAAAAGCTATTATGATATAAATAACTTGCTCAAGAAACATATTCGGAGAATGGTTTGTAACGCCTAAGACACCTAATAAGCCAAGCAGTATCTGACAATATATCAATATTCTGTCCATTAGAGACTGGCCTTTACTAATGCTCTAAATATTTCCCCACGCTCTTTATAGCTTTTAAACTGATCAAAAGAAGATGCTAAGGGTGCCAATAAAATACTGCCACCAGAGTCCTTTAAGTTCTTTTGAGCAATATCTATTGCATATTTTAGAGATTCTTTACCATCGCTATTGTTGCAAATAACTGTTTTGCACCAATTGCCTAGCTCGTTTGTAAATTCATTAGCTGATTCTCCGATGGCAATCATTAAACTAACTTTAGTTTTTATGAGCTCTTCTAACTGAGAAAAGTCTGCACCTTTATTTACCCCACCAGCTATCCAAACAATTGGGGCTTGGCTAGCCTCTAGAGCGGCTTTAACCGCTAGGGTTCTGGTTGCAATTGAATCTTCGATATAAACGATATTGTCTTTTTGGGCAAATAGCGAATAACGACCAGGCTCTGGCTCTAGCTCTTTTAAAAGCTTGCTAATTTGCTCATGCTCGAGCCCTTTTTCATAAACTACCAAAGCTGCTGCTAAGGCATTTGCTATAAAGTGCTTAGCATTAAATTTTAATTCATCAACTGAAAGTAGTTCTTTATCAAAAAGAAAGAGCTTAGCATCATCTAAGTAGGCATCGGCTTTATTTTTTAAGGAAAAGCTTTGAGTTCTTGCCATAGTTTCATTTGCCCAAATTCTTAGCTTAGGGCTATCTTGATTAAAAATAAAGAGCTCGCTCTCGCCTAAATTATTAAGAATATTCTTTTTAGCAGCATGGTAGCTATTTATATCTTTGTGATAATCAAGATGATCTATATCTAAATTTGCAATAACAGCAATGCTTGGTTTTAAACTAGGTACTCGCTCCAATTGAAAAGAAGAGAGCTCAACTACCGAGATTTTATCAGTACTGGCGACCTCAGCTAATGCTGGCTCAATATTACCGCCAGCTACGGCATCAATCCGTGCTGCATTAAGCATTTTAGTAACCCAGCGTGTGATACTACCTTTGCCAGCTGTACCTGTAATTGCAATTATTTCGCTATCGATAGTTCTATAGACCCATTCAACTTCACCAATTGTTTCAAGATCATTTTTACGAAGATAAACTAAATCTTTGTGCATATAAGGAACGCCAGGGGCAGCAATACAAATATCAATACTAGAATTGCGAATATTGTTAATCGCAATTGCGTTAATTTCTTGCATTAGTTTTATATCCTCAGCTTGAGGATTGTGGTCAAAATAATAAATCTGCTGCCCTTGAGAAAATGCCAGCTTTGCGGCAGCTCTACCGCTGCGACCAAGCCCATATACTAAGACCTTCATAAGATTTTACCTGTGTATACAAGAGCTAATAAAACAACAAAGCTTGTGATAAGTAAAAAACGTGCAACCACTTTGCTCTCTGGCCAGCCGGTTAATTCAAAATGGTGATGGATTGGAGTCATTTTAAAAACTCTTTTGCCATTAGTGAGCTTAAAATAGCTGACTTGAATAATGACTGACAACATCTCGATAAGAGGGATTATGGCGATAAGTGGTAAATACCAGACTTTGTCAGATAATATTGCTGTAGCTGCAATTGCAGCTCCTAATGCTTCTGAACCAACTCCACCCATAAAGACTCGAGCTGGTTTGTTGTTGTACCACAAAAAACCAAGTAGAGCACCTATTAGAGCTTTTGAGAAGCTGAGTTCAATAAAAACAATTAATACTAAAACGCTTACCCCAGCGGCTAGACCATCTAAACCATCTGTAAAATTAAGAGCGTTTATCATGCCCATAATAACAATGGTAAAACCTATAATATCCAAATAATAATTGCCAAACATAGCGTGACCATTATTTGCGGCATAGACTGCAAAGCTAAGTGCAAAAATTCCCTGTCCAAGCAAGCGATAGCGGGCTAATAGGCCAGTAGAAGCGTCTTCACCACGGGCAACTTTATTCTTTTTTTGTAAAGATAAAATATCGTCATAGAAGCCGATTAAGGCTGTGGTAACAGTTAATAAAACTAAAATTTGGCTTGCTTGGGTTTTTTGACCCCAAATTAGATAACTAATAATAGCAGCAGATAAAAAACCAAGCCCACCCATTGTTGGGGTGCCTTCTTTACTTAAGTGGCTTTTGGGGCCAGCCTTACGAATGCTTTTACCCCAAGAAAATCTTTTGGCAAATTGAATAAAATTTCCGACAAATAAAATAGATAGAAGTACGGAGTAAATGATTATCATGGTGCTGCCTCTAGTATACTAAGAACTTTTTCAAATTTCATTCCACGTGATGCCTTGATTAAAATACTACCTTCTTTTTTTAAGCTTTTTAAATATTCTTGTGAGCTTTTTATGCTATCAAAATGCATAGCTTTGGGAATGTCTTTTGAAATAAATTGAGCATTGTCACCAATTGTGATTAGTTTTAAATTAGACATGTATTTAGATAAGCCCTGATGGTATTTTGCAGAATTAGGACCAAGCTCGAGCATATCCCCAAGAATTACCGTATGAGGTTTGGGCAAACTAGCAAGTACTTTTAGAGCTTCTTTTACAGCTATAGGGCTAGAATTATAACTGTCATCTAAAATCAAATAGTTAGCATGTTTTCTTATTTCTAATCGACCAGGCTCGAGCCTAAGCCCAGCTAATCTTTGAGCAGCTTTGTTTAAATCGTAGTTTAATTCTTTGGCCAAAGCTAGTGCAACAGTGGCAGCTTTTGCCATTGCTGACGATAAAACTGGGATTTTAAATTCCAAACCCTCAAATTCTAAGATTTGGCCACTGCTATCTTGTTTTATGATTTTGGATAGATAGTCGGCATTATTGGGAAATATGCCATATGTTTTGATATTGCTAGATTTCCTAATAAATTGCTCAGCATCACTAGAAACAAAGGACATCTTTGGACCATTCAAGATTTTTTTCTTTTCTTTAGCTATGTTTTCTAAGCTTTTTAATCCAGATAAATGACTCTCAGCAATGAGGGTTAAAACAGCATAATCAGGCTTTGCCAAATTAAGCAAAATATCCATTTCACCAATATGATCAATGCCTAATTCTAAGACTAAATCTTGTTTTTGCTCTTTGGCTATAATTGTTTCAATAAGAGTTTTGGCTAAAGCCAAAGGAGTATTAAAATTCCCAGGGCTTTTGGGTATAGCTAAGGCGCTGGCAATAAAGCTTTTGCTACTAGTTTTACCAGCAGATCCTGTGACTGCAATTATATTGCCGCTGTGTTGGGCTCGAGCCCAATGCCCTAAATCCATTAATATCTGTGCGGGGTCAGTAACTAAAATAGCTTTGTCATGGGCAATGTTAGAAACAATAAATTTAGCACCACGTTCAAGAGCCTGACTAGCGTATTTTATTCCATGTGAGTTCTCACCAGCAAAAGCAAAAAATATATCACCTTTTTTTACCCGATTGCTATGAAATGAAACCCCGCTTGCCAATCCAAAATCGGTTTCTAATTCGATGTTGGCAATCTTTGCAATTAGTTGGGAGTCAAAGTCTGTAGTTGTCATAACTTGCTCTCAATGCTACTGACTTCCAAAGTCTGCATAAGAATTTTGTTTAGGAGAGGTCTGCCATAGTGCGCTAATTGCCTCTTGGATTTTTGCAAATAATGGTGCAGCAACATAAGTGCTAGAAACATCTTTTTGAGGTTTTTGTAAAGAGACAACTATTGTGAGCTTGGGGTTTTCAATTGGGAACATACCTGCAAAAGTAAGGCTAAAATCACCTTTAATATAGCGACCTAAAGCATTGTCGTAAATATCGGCTGTACCCGTTTTACCGCCAATAGATGAGCCTTGTGGCATAATTTTGGCTAGGCTTGAGTTATCTACTACATACTTCAATAATGCTCGCATTGTTCTGGCAGTTTCTATAGAAATAACCTGACGGGCATTTTCTTTTTTCTCAGATTCTATTAGATATGGTGGAATGTAAACCCCATCATTTGCAAAAATACTATATAAAGCGGCTAATTGAAGAGTTGTAGTAGAAATGCTTTGACCAATGGTTATAGATGCGTGATCTTGTGGGTACCAATTTGGACTACGGATACTTGCTGAACGAGTGTATGCAGAACTAAGTCCTACGTCTGTACCAAATCCAAAATGTTTTAGCCAATCATAAAGCTCTTTGTCTGTAAAACGGCCACTTAGGTTAATCATGCCTGTATTGCTAGAAAAACGTAATATATCCCAAACATTCATTGGTGAAGCATGATGAGCAACATCTCTAAAAGTCTTTTCGCCTACAGTTTTTGTCATAGGCGTATTGATATATTCGTTAAGATTTAATTTACCACTTTCTAAAAGTGACGCAACAACAAATGGCTTCATCACAGAACCAGGCTCAAAGAGATTTAAAAAAGCTTTATTGATAATGATGCTTCGGTCATAAACTGATGATTGCCTATTGAGATTGTAGTCAGGATAGCTAGCTGATGCTAAAATTCGGCCTGTACCTGCTTCTAAAACAACGGCAGTACCATTTTCGGCCTCTTGAGCAATGATAGTCTCTTTTAAAAAAGCTTGGGTAATTGCTTGGATATTTGGGTCTATAGTAATTACTAGATTTTGACCATTTTGCAGTGTTTTATCTTTACTATACTCCAAGCCCTCTAGGCCATAACGATCATCATCTTGTTTTTTGCCACTAAAGCCAATAATATGAGCTGCTAAATCATCTTGTGGATAGCGTCTATGCTCAGCTAGGCCTTCTGCAAATACTGTGCCGTTACGGCTAATTATTTTACCTCTTGGAACAATGTCACTAAGGCCACTAGGCCAAGAGGGAAGAGCTTTAGCTGGGTTTACAAAACCGGTTAAAATATATATAAATAAA
>CAMZLP010000073.1 GCA_947311535.1 uncultured Deinococcota bacterium
CTATTTGGAGGCATAACCACAAGCCAATAAAACAACTAACAGCCTTTGAAAGATTCTTTGAACTCAAACCAACTAATAATCCTTTAAGCTGGCTTAGATATATTGTTCCTGGTGGTCATACGACTTTTCCATAAGTCTCAAAAACCGTTTGGGGCTAGGCCCAAGGCTATTAGTTTATTTGCGACAATTTGCATTTGGCCTAATTCAAAAATCAGCTCAATTATAAACCAAAATACAGAGCTATAAATAATCCACTTTTTTTTAAAGCCTATAATAAGCACAGTCAATAAAGAAAAGCTAAAGCTATGTAAAAATGAGGGTAGATTGTTACCAATTGGTCCAAAGATATCAAAGACCTTAAGACTTTGTACAGAATCAAAGATTAAAAAACCGTTGCGTTCAAAATAGTAAAGGTATATTCCTAAAAATAGACTAACTAAGGCAATGAGTGATAGCCTTAGCTCTTTGTTCATTTTACTTTAAAATTGCTAACCGTAAAGCTGCGTTCATCATCAACAGCATCTTTTATATAGTCAATGTAAGAAGACTTGGGGTAGTTATAATCTTTATTCCAAACAGTATTTATTTTATAAGCGTTTTGGTCTTTGGCATCTTGAAGTATTTTTATTAAGTCATCGATTGTTCCAAAAAATTTATTGTATTCACTAGGGATTTCTTTATTACTATCTAGATAATTTCTAGAAAATAGCTTAGAATTTTTGACCTCAACATGAACTTTTTTAGTTAAATCAGGCATGCAGAAGCAAGACCAGTTAATATCATAAGAATAATTACTAATATTTTGCTTTTGCCAGAGCTGTTTTTGGTTGCTTAATGGGGTTAGGCTCGAGCACGCTCCCAATAATACTAATAGCAATAAAAATGCAAATTTCTTAATCATAACTAGCCTCCAAAAACCATAAATCTAAGCACTAACCAAATTGTAGCAATGCTTACGCTAATAAATAAAATCGGCATGCCTTTTTTTAAAAAATAGCCATAGCTAATCGGGTAACCTGCCCGCTCCGAGATACCAGCTGCTACCATATTAGCACTTGCTCCAATTAAGCTGCCATTGCCACCCATGGCTGCCCCTACTGATAAGCAGTAAAAGAGTACTTTTGTTTCTGCTCCTGGAATAGTAGCGCTTAAATAGGCAATAACCGGTAGCATGGCAGCAGTAAATGGAATATTGGCAATTACAGTACTTAGTAAAGCACTTGACCAAATAACAACTATCATAGCTAATAGCAAGTTTCCAGCAACTATATTTGCCAAGAGTGTTGCAATTTGGGCTATTAAACCAACTTCTTGAATTGCCCCCACTACTACAAAAAGCATCATAAAAAATACTAAGGTTGTCCAATCAACGGCCTTTATCATCTCTTCAATATTTGGGCGAATCCAAACCAGTAAAGCTGTAGAACCCATAAGGGCAATAACTGCGGGGTTTAAATGAATGCCCTCACCAACTACAAATAAAATGAGCATAGCCAAACCAACCCAGGCAGATTTTTTTAGATTGCCAGGCTGAGTTATTTTGGCACTTTCTTCTAGCTTTGCCAATATTTTTGGCGATGCTTTAGCTGCGGCATTAAGCTCTTTACGGAAAATAATTTGGCTATAAATAATTAGCCCCAGCAAGGCCAAAACAACCCCTAAAGTTTGATTAATCAAAAAATCATTAAAGCTAATGCCAGCATATGAGCCAATTAGTATATTGGTAGGTGTACCAACTAATGTACTAACTCCAGCAATATTACTAGCAAAAATTGAGGGCATTAAAAGTGCTAATGGGTTTATTTTTAAAGTAAGAGCAATTCTAACTACTATCGGGGTCATTAGCAGCATAGTGGTGACATTGTCCAAAATGGCGCTACCAATACTAGCTATCAAGACTAATATTGCCATAAGCACAACCATCTTGCCTTTAGAGGCTTTGTAGGCAGCAAAGGCAAGCCACTGAAAAATGCCTGTGTGCTCAACAATAGCAATCACAATCATCATGCCCATGATTAAAAAGATAACGTTCCAATCAATATAAGTAAGCGCCCTTGGAAAGCGGAATATATACATCTCGGGGATAATAAGTGAGCCCAGATAGGTGAATAAAAAGGCCAAACTAGCCCCGACAAGGGCTGCTAGGGTATTGTGCAACCAGCCTGTGGCTATAAAAACTAATACCAAAATAAAAATAATCGCGGCTAGCCAAAAACCTAGGCTGATATGCCTTTTTAGGGTTTGCTCACCCAGTGAGAGCGAAGCGGGGTTTTTTAGAAATAGCATAGCCATTTGGCTGCTATCAAGCTCAATTTCTAGACTTTCAAAGTGGGTTCTGGATATTTTAAGAATTGTAATTTGATTAGGCTCGAGCCTATTTGGGTCAATTGCCAAAGCAAAGCTCCCATCTGCTTGGCTATAGCTAGAAAAATGCTCTTTAGCCGTAATTAATTCCACCAAGGCATCTGAAACCGCTTGATTTTGACTATCTTTAATCACTCCAAAGATAGCGGCTTTATCAATACTTGTATTTTTAGCATTTCCTTCTGCCAAAGCAAAACTAAAACTAATTAAGAGTAGATAAATAATTATTCCTTTCATTCTTTTATCTCATTCTCAGCAATAACTATTTTGGCAGTTGTTTCTAGCGCTATCTTTTCTATAAAATCCAAAACTACCGATTGCTCGGTAGTTGCTTGCTCCTGAGTGGCTTTTCTTTTGCCTAATACAATATAATCAGCATTTATTTCATTAGCTAGTTTTATAATTTCTTCAGCAATATTGCCTTGTCTAATAAAGCTTTTTGTTTCAATATTTTTATCTTGGGCTTCTTCTTGGGCAATTTCTAAAATAAATTCCCCCATAGAATGCAACTCTTCTTCAGCTACTGAAGAATTTACACCAGTAATAGTTGATAAAAAATCTAAATTTACAACATAAACTAAATTTAAAATAAGATTTTGCTGGCTTGCCATCTCCATAGCCTTATTTAAAGTGATTTGGCTCTCGGGGCCACCTCGGATTGCACATAAAATAGAACTCATTATTAGATTATGCATTATTTTTTGAGTTTTTGCAGAAGCACAAAATATTTATTTTTTGATTTAAGAAAAACTATAGTATCGAAGACTTTAAATAAAGATTATTTTGTAAATCTTTATTAGCGGTTGCTACTAATAAAGATTTGTGTATTTTTCTTTATTAGCTATACCTATTAGATAAGCTATGATTACATAAATGAAAAACTTTAAATCAGGAGTGAATATTAGCCAAGGCACATTTAAAAGCTTTTTCCCAGAGAAAATCAATAGACTATGGACAATTGATGATATGGAATTAATTAATCTACTAAGTCAAGCAGATAGGCAGCTTGGTAGATTGGATATGTATTCTGATTATGTACCTAATATTGAATTATTTATAAGCATGCACATTGCTAAAGAGGCAACAAAATCGAATATGATAGAAGGAACAAAGACAAATATAGAAGATATTGTTTTGAATAAAGAAGATGTTGATATTGATAAAAGAGATGACTGGGACGAGGTTCGAAATTATATATCTGCACTAAATTTATCGATTGAAAAGCTTGAAAAATTGCCATTTTCATCACGCTTAATTAAAGAAGTCCACAAAACTCTTTTAAAAGGAGTTTGAGGAAAGCACAAGCAACCTGGAAAATTCAGAACTAGTCAAAATTGGATTGGTGGTGCATCTATAAAAGATGCAATTTTCATTCCTCCACCAGCAGATCTTATTAATGATTTTATGGGTGATTTAGAAAACTTTGTTTACAATGAAAACTATTTTCCAGATTTGCTTAAAATTGCTTTGGTTCATTATCAGTTTGAGACAATTCACCCTTTTTTAGACGGAAATGGACGTGTTGGCAGGTTGATGATTACTTTGCAATTAGTTGAAAAGGGGATACTCAAAAACCCTATTTTATATCTTTCGGATTTTTTTGAAAAAAATAGAAGTCTATACTATGACAATTTAACAAGGGCCAGACAGAAAAATGACCTGCTTCAATGGTTCAAATTCTTTTTGGTAGGGGTAATAGAAACTGCTGAAAACGGGGTAGAAACCTTTGATGGCATCCTGAAACTACAAAAAGAAGTAGAGCTAAGTATACAAAATTTGGGAAGTCGTAGCCGCAATGCTCAAATTCTGGTAAATCATCTGTTGCAACAACCTTTTATAAACGTAGCAATAGCTAAAATAATTACCAAATTATCGCTTCCCTCGGTACATAAGTTATTAAATGACATGGAAAACTTGGGAATTATTGAGGAAACAACAGGGAAAAAACGAGATAGAATATATTTATTTAGTAAATATATCAATCTTTTTAAATAGCTCTAATCCTTGCTTGTATAGAAAATTATAGCAGCCCACAACATAATTTCAATTTATTATTAAGTTATGCTTGGGTGGATATGTCAATAAAAACAATAAAACTAAACCCAAAGCTCGAGCCTGCCTTAAAAAGTGGGCATCCTTGGTTGTATAGAAATCATCTACCACAGCATAATCTAAAAGATGGAAATTGGGTAAAACTAATTGCTGGTGCTAAATCTAGAGTCGGCTTATATGATGATACAAGCGCTATTGCTGTTCGTTTTTTTGCTTCAGAAGTTCCAAATAGAGAGTTCATTCATAAAAGAGTCAAAGAGGCCTTGGCCTTAAGAGAAAATATTGATAAAGATACGACAGCTTATAGATTGATTTATGGTGAAAGCGATTTCTTACCGGGCTTGGTCGCTGATAGGTATGGGCGTTTTGTGGTGCTTAAGGTGTACAGCTCGAGCCTGTTCACAATATTAGATGACGTAGTTTGGGCGCTCAAAACAGAACTTAAACTTAAAGGTATTTTACTGCGTAGCTCAAATAATTTATCGTCCCTTTGGGGAGAATTGCCAGCAGAAGAATTGACCATTATCGAAAACGGTTTAAAGTTTATAGCTAATCTCTACAAAGGTCAAAAAACAGGCTTATTCTTAGATCAAAGAGAAAATCGTCAAACCCTAAGAAGGCTTGCCAAAGATAAAACCGTACTAAATCTATTCAGTTACAATGGTGGCTTCTCTGTCTATGCTCTAGCTGGCGGAGCTAGCTATGTAAAAGCAGTTGATATTGCCGATGCAGCTAACAAAGATGCAGAAAAAAATGTAGTCCTCAATAACTTTGAGCCAACTAAGCACGAAGCATTAACAGCTGATGTATTTGATATTTTAAGCATGTTTGTTCAACAAAGAGAAAGTTTTGATATTGTGGTTTTAGATCCACCAACCCTAGCCAAAGATAAACAAAATCGTATGGCGGCAATAAGAGCTTATAGAAAACTCAATATGTTGGCAATGCGAGTTGTAAAAAACGGTGGCTTGTTATTTACAAGCAGTTGCACATCACAAGTTTCAGAAGCAGAATTTAAAGATATGTTAAAAGAATCAGCTTTAAAAAGAAAGCTAAAAGCCCAAATCATCCATGAAGCAGGCCATGCCCTAGATCACCCAGTACCGCTTAGTTTCAAAGAGGCAAGGTACCTAAAATTTATAGTTCTAAGAATTTCTAGCTAGGACTTATCCTGCGTACTTGCCTAGGTCCTAATTTATTATCGGCCAAAGAGCTAATATAAGCAAATTACTAAGTGCTTAGATAAAAATACTAAGCTTGGTTTTCTTTTTGCAATTTATTGATTATTGCCAAATATCTCTTTTCATTCGAGATTATTACAAAGCCATAAAGCACAAAAATGATGACAGTTATAAACAAAAACCAAGCAAGGATTGGCAATATAATAGTAGATAGCTCCATGGTAGATTTGGTAATATTAGCCTCTTTTAGAGCATTGGCAACAAAAGATGGATTAGCAAGATAGGCTGACCTTATAAACAGTCATGCCAAAAGAATTCCTAAAATAGCAAGTATGGCTATAGCTAGTATTGGCCAAGAGTTAACCTTTTGGCATGGAATTTTTTTCTTCTTGGCTAGTTATCTTATTGCTTAGATTAAAACTGCTTTGTCAATTGTGCCACGTCTACCAACACCCTGATAAATCCAGCCAGCTTCATCCATTTCTTTAGGGTTCAAGGCATTACGGCCATCAATCAATATTGCATGTTTAACAACAGTTTTCATATCTGTCCAGTCTAGGTCAATATAATCTTGCCATTCTGTAACCAATACAACTGCATCTGCATTTTTGAGGGCCGCTTCAACATTACTAAAGAGTTTGACCTTAGGGTCTAGTACTTTGCTAGCGGTTTCAATTGCAATAGGGTCATGAGCGCTCACATTTACACCACGTTGCAATAATTCTTGAGCAATATCAATACTAGGGGCATCACGCAAATCATCAGTTCCAGGTTTAAAAGTAAGACCCAAAATACAGATGTTTTTGCCATGCAAATGTCCTAATGCATTCTCTATTTTTTCTATAACTTTAAATCTCTGGTCATTACTTACACCAATAACGGCATTTAGCAGCTTAAAGTTATAGCCACCACGGTGTGATATATAAGCTAAGGCCCTAGTATCTTTAGGAAAGCAACTGCCGCCATAGCCAAGCCCAGCATTTAAAAATTTACTACCAATTCGTGAGTCATGGCTCAAAACCTCAACAACTTCTTTTATATCCGCACCTACTACATCACAAACATTGGCAATTTCATTGGCAAATGAAATTTTGGTTGCCAAAAAGGCATTAGCTGCATATTTGGCAAGTTCAGCACTTTCTATAGACGTGGCTATAAACGGTACCGAAGTTAATTCTTTTGGTCTTGCTAAGGCCTTAGAATCAGCAAATGATTGCTCTAAAATTGGCTTGTATAATTCTTTAATTATGTCTAAAGCTTCTTTACTACTGCTACCAGCTACAATTCTTTCTGGAAAAAGCGTATCGTGCAAGGCCCTACCTTGGCGCAAGAATTCTGGATTGCTGGCAATTCTAAACTTTTGATTTGGCAATACTCTTTCAAATATGGCTTCAATTTCTTTAGATGTACCAACAGGTACAGTAGATTTTGTAACAATTATTGGATTATTGGTAAATGAGTGATTTGCAATTTTAGTAATTGCATCATAAAGATAGGTGAGATTAGCGTTACCCGCTGGGGTAGAGGGTGTGCCAACAGCCAAGAAAACAATTTCTGTATCGGCCAAGCCTTTTTTATAATCTGTTGTAAACTCACATTTATCTTTCAATTTAAGCAATAATTCATCTAAGGCTGGCTCATAAAAAGGGGCAATGCCCTCGTTTAAATTATCAATTTTGTTTTGGTCAATATCTATGCAACTAACATCGTGCCCAATATAACTAAGGGCTATAGCAGTGCTAAGGCCAACATAGCCAGAGCCTATTATTGATACTTTCATTTTATCTCCTCGAAGAACGTCATATTAGGGCATTATAGGGATAATTGACACAGATAGTAGGGATTTTACTCACAAAAGAAGACTGGGCTAATAGTTTTAAGGTAAAAAGTGATTAAGTATACAATTAAACAAGTTGCTAGTAAACAGGCTGCTAGTAAACAAGCCGCTAGGACTTCTAAAAAATGCTCAAAAGTCGTTATAATGGATTAAGTTGTGGGTTTCAGGGGGTTAAGGCTCGAGCATAAAGTAGAGTTAAATATGTGTTAAAAAGCTTACTAGGGGCGGAGCTGTAGAAATCAAAATAAGGGACGAATAATGAAACAAATAAAAGCAATTCCTATGTTAGATCTTAGCCAAGAAATTACTGAGCTATGGGCCGAATACAATACTGCAATTCAAACTGTATTGCGTTCATCTCAATTTATAAATGGCCCCGAGACTAGAGCGTTTGAAGTTGAAGTAGCCGAATATCTGGGTGTGAAGCATGCCATTGGAGTAAATTCTGGTACTGATGCACTGACAATTTCACTTAGAGCTTTGGGGATTGGCAAGGGTGACGAGGTCATTACTAGCCCTTTTAGCTTTTTTGCAACTGCCGAGTCAATCAGCAACGCTGGAGCAAAACCAGTCTTTGTAGATATTGAAGAAGACAGTTTTAATATTGACCCAAAGCAAATCATAAAAGCAATTTCTGATAAGACTAAAGCAATCATGCCGGTGCATTTGTATGGCAGGCCGGCAAATATGGCAGAAATAATAGCCACTGCTATTAAGTACAATTTAAAACTTGTAGAAGATGCTGCTCAATCTTTTGGTGCAAGGTATTTTGCCAAAAACAGCCAATTAGATGCTAAATTCACTGGTGCATTAGGCGATATTAACGCATTTTCTTTCTATCCAACCAAAAATTTGGGTGCTTTTGGCGATGCTGGTCTCATTACTACCAATACCGATGAACTAGCTGAGCTTGCTTTAAAGCTTAGGACTCATGGCTCTATAAAACGTTATCACAATGAAATGCTTGGCTATAATTCTCGCTTAGATAGTATTCAAGCGGCGATTTTGCGAATCAAACTTAGGCATATTGACAAATGGAATGCCCAAAGAAGAAATGCGGCTCAGTATTATAATGAGCTTTTAAAAGATGCCTTTGGTATAATTAGTCCAGAGCTAAGCCAAGGGCATATTTTCCATCAATACACAATTAGGCTGATAGATGCAGACCGAGACCAGGTAAAAACTAAGCTAGCAGCTCGAGGCATTAGCACTATGATTTATTATCCTATTCCACAAGACAAATTAGAAGTTTACCAAGGTCAATATGCTAGCTATGCAAATAGCAATAAATTAGCCGAAGAAGTATTAAGTTTGCCAATCTGGCCAAATATTAGTAAAGAGCAGCAAGAACGGGTAGTTACAAGCCTTTTGCAGATTTTAAATTAATTATTAGTTTATAACTGGGAATGTGAAAATTTGCAATGAGTTAGCCTATGGGTTTTTGGCCCTAAGCCCAATAATAAGAAAAGCAACAGACATAAACAACTAAATAAGCCATAATCGTAAAGGAAATTTGAGGTTTATTGTAAAAACAAGCATGCAAAAATTATTGAACAACATAAAACAAATAGCCAAAGCAGCCGGCCAAGAGATTTTAAAAGTCTATCAAAGTGATGATTTTGATACTCAGCTCAAGGCTGATAATTCACCCCTTACAAAAGCCGATCTAAATGCTCATAATCTTATTGTCTCAAAGCTAGAAACCCTAACACCCGATATTCCAATATTATCTGAAGAATCAAAAGAGATAAGCTATGCCAAACGTTGCAAATGGACTAAGTTCTGGCTAGTAGATCCATTAGACGGTACCAGAGAATTTGTGAATCGTAGAGATGAATTTACGGTTAATATTGCTCTTATCGAGAATAATAAGCCTATTTTAGGAGTTGTCTATTTACCTGTTTTAAACAAAACTTATAGCGCTGCTACTGGCTTGGGGGCATTTTTAGAAGATAAACTTATAAAAACCAATAGCAAACTAACTGAGCCATTAAAGATTTTAGCCAGCAAATCACATCTTTCTAGCGAAACAAAAATTCTATTAGATAAAATAAAAAAAGACTATCGAGTGGAAATACTAAATAAAGGTAGTGCCCTAAAGCTCTGCTATATTGCAGATGGTCAAGCTGATTATTATCCACGCTTAGGCCCAACTATGGAGTGGGATACCGCAGCCGCTCAGGCAATAGTAGAGCAAGCTGGTGGTTTAGTTACTACGACCGATGCCAAGCCACTTAGCTATAACAAAGAAAATTTACTCAACCCATTTTTCATAGTTGCCAGCTCAGCTATGACAGATGTTTGGCCAAAGTATTTAAACTAGGAGAAAAAATGTCAAAAGATTTAATCAAACCACATGGTGGTAAACTTATCAACCGATTAGCCGATGAAAGTAAAAGGACTGAACTTTTGCAAAAATCTAAGGAGTTTAAATCCCTTGAACTAAGTGAAAGAAGCTTAGCAGACTTAGAATGTATTGCCACAGGAGTTTATAGCCCCTTAACAGGTTTTGTAAGCGAAGCAGATTATAAAGAGATTGTAGATAATATGCGCCTATCAAACGGCTTAGCTTGGAGTATCCCAATTACTTTGCAAGTCAGTCAAGAAGAAGCTAAAAACTATAACCTTGGTGATGAAATCACACTAACAACTGCTGGCAAAGCCTTAGCAATAATGACTATTAGCGACAAATACCAACCTGATCAAAACCATGAGGCCAATCAAGTCTACAAAACTTCTGATCATGCCCACCCTGGGGTTGCAGCAATGCTAGCTGCCGGAGCAGTATACTTGGCTGGCCCAATTACGGTTATTGCAGATTTCCCAAAAAAACAATTTCCTAATTACAATCTAAGCCCAGAACAAAGCCGAGCTGAGTTTGAAAAGCGAGATTGGCAAACCGTAGTAGCTTTTCAAACTCGCAACCCTATCCACCGCGCTCACGAATACCTAACCAAGGTTGCCCTAGAATCGCTAGATGGTCTATTTATTAACCCATTAATTGGTGCTACCAAAAAGGGTGACATTCCTGCTGATGTGCGTATGCAGTGTTATGAAGTATTGATGGAAAACTACTATCCTCAAGACAAAGTTGCTTTAGGTACTTATCCTGCCGCCATGAGATATGCCGGCCCACGTGAGGCGATTTTGCACGCTATCAGCCGTCAAAATTATGGCTGCTCACACTTCATAGTTGGTCGTGACCATGCAGGTGTCGGTGACTACTACGGAACCTATGACGCTCAAGAAATTTTTGATAATTATAATGATGAAGAATTAGCAATAAACCTACATAAGTTTGAGCACTGTTTTTATTGTAATAAATGTGATAGCGTTGCTTCTTTTAAAACTTGCCCGCATAGTGCCGAAGACAGAGTGTTTTTATCAGGTACCAAGGTTCGCGAGATGTTAGAAAATGGCGAAATGCTACCGACTAAATTTAGTCGACCAGAAGTGGCAAAAATTTTGATAAAAGCATATGCAGAAGGGATTGATTAGTTCACTGCCTTTATTGACTATAATGATAGTGAGTTTTAACTTTGCCCATAGCCTTGCAATAAGCAACTGAGCCAGTTTCACAGGAAATAATTTAGCAAAATGAAAGAGTATAAAATGAATAAAGCAACAAATTTAGTTTGGCATAATTATGAAGTAAATAAGCAAAAAAGAGCAGCAGCAAAAAAACAAAAACCAATGATTATTTGGTTTACCGGTTTAAGTGGGTCAGGTAAGAGCACTATTGCTGATGCCTTAGAGAAAAAGCTATATGCTGACGGTTACCATACCTATTTATTAGATGGCGATAATATACGTCTTGGAATAAATAAAAATTTAGGCTTTAGTGATGCAGATAGAACCGAGAATATTCGCCGTATTGGTGAGATATCGAAGCTATTTGTCGATGCTGGGATTATTGTAATTACGGCATTTATTTCACCATTTCAAGCAGATAGAGATACGGTAAGAGAACTTGTTGGAGATGGCGAATTTTTGGAAGTATTTGTTGATACACCTTTGGATGTCTGCGAAGAGCGTGACCCTAAAGGGATGTATAAAAAAGCCAGAGCCGGCATAATTAAACAGTTTACTGGTATCGATTCACCCTATGAAGCACCAAAAAGCCCCGAGCTAGTTTGTAAAACAGATCAGGATATAGTTGAGACTGTTCAAACCCTTGTTAGCGAATTATCAGCAAAGGGTTATTTGGATTAGTTGTTTCTGCATAGCATTATGATTTGTCTTTTTGCTGTAGGGCTTCAATATTTTGAACCCTAAGAATACCCGAAATGATATATGAAATAACTTACCGCTACCCAATGTGCAACTTTAATAAGAAATTAAGCCCTCAAAATCAAGAGGGGATCTATTAAGTTGCAAATTTATAAAAACACAAACAGTATGAGCAAGAACTTTGCGAGTAATACGATGTTTATAATGCCATA
>CAMZLP010000074.1 GCA_947311535.1 uncultured Deinococcota bacterium
AGAAAAATTATCAATCTCTCCTATTAATCAAAATATCTATAAACTAATTCCTAACTTACCTTCTAAAGAAGAGCACTTCAAAGATATTGCCGTCAATATTTTTAGCTATAATTTAGATGATTTAGATATTTATGCTGATATAAGTTTTTATCCAGTTAGATCAATAGGTTTTAAAATTAATGCCTATATCTTAGAAATAAAAGATGTTTCTAGTCATATTATTGACTTTAAGCAAATAGAACAACTATCTAAGTTTCAGCAAGCCCTTATTTCTTTGGCTAGCCATCCTAGTGAGCACGGTATATCTAATTCTTTTTATCAGGTTGTGCTCGAGCATGCCATCAAGTTAATCCCTGATGCTGATATGGGGACTGTAGTCTTAAAGTCCGCTAATGGTAAATTCAAATACGTAGCAGCCGTAGGTTTTCCTTTGGCTGCTGTAGAGGCTATCCAGTATTCAAAAGAACAGGTGTTTTTTGGAGAATTAAAAAAACATAAAAACCCCTTGGTAAAAAGGCATGATGGAGGTTTAGAAAAATCACATATTGATAACTCACAATTTATTCAATTAAAAAAAACCTTGCCAATTATTGAAGATATTAAAGCCACTTTAGCAATTCCAGTATTTTTAGAGTCTGAGCTAAAAGCAGTTCTTTCATTAGATAGTATAGAGTCGTATAATGCCTTTGATATTGAAGCTATAAATTTATCTGAAATATTTTCTCAAAAAATAACTGATTTTATCCAAAAGTCTCATATCCAGGCAAAACTAATAAAAGAAGCTAACTTAAAATTCTTATTTTCAAGCTGTGAACAACAAATTACCAACTATAAAATAAAATTATCTAGCCTACCCAGAATGGCCAATATTATTTTAAAAGCAAAAGACTTATCGGTTGAAAAAATATCTTTTTTAGAAATCGACGATTTGTCTTCGAGGAGATGTATTAGCTATTGTATTGAAGACAATAAGCTTAAAAAATCATTTTTCACGATTTCAGAAAAAACCAGCAGCAATATTATGAAGCTAATTGATAACGCTCAGCCCAAATACATCAAAAATTTCAAAGATAATCCACAACTTGGTAAATCTCTTTATTTAGCACCACTAAGCGAGATTGATGGCATTAAAACAATGCTAATTGCTTCCGCCAAAAACCCCTATGCTTTTGATAACGAAGAACATCAATTTCTTGATAACGCCCATAATTGTTTAATAAAATTGATCGAGAAACAAAAAGTTGAGTCTAAGCTAGAACAGCTTTCAAACTTTAGAAAAGCCATAGTTCAAATCAGTGACGAATTTTTAGGTGAAAATACTAATAATGACTTCTATAACAAGCTTTTGATTAAAGCTATAGAAATAATTCCCGAAATTGACAAAGGTAGCGTATTATTATTAAGAGATGATAATCGCTATCACTTTCAAACTACAGTGGGTTTTGATTTACCTTCGCTACAGCAAATTAGTTTTCCAATTGAAGAATTTCCTTTTGATTACAATTTACCAGCACCTTCATTTTTAATCAATAACTTAGCTGAACTTGTAATACCAAATCTTGATGAAAAACAATTAGATGTATTACAAAAATTTGGTAATATTGAGCAAATCAAGTTTACTATATATATTCCAATTCGTATTTCGGGTAGTTTACAAGGATTCTTTTGCTTAGATAGCACAAGTAGCAATACTATAGAAGATAGTTCACAGGAGATGGCTCAAATTCTTGGCAGCCAAGTTGCCAATATGTTACAAAGAACTCAAATCCTCAGACAAGCTCAGCAGCAAGCCAAAAGTTATGCAGCGCTATTCGAGAGTTCAGAAAAGCAAAGGCAAAAATTATTGATTCTAAATAACATTATTAAATTTTCTGCCCAAAATTTAGAAATCAAGCAGTTATTACAAACAACTGTTGATATTATTTCCAAAACTCTAAACAATAATTATGTAGCCATTGTTATCTTTGATAAAGACTTAAGAATGTACCACCCGAGTACCTATATACCCATGCTTAGCATTAGGGAAAATATAAAAAATGGTATAGGCATTATTCCAGAAATTGCTAAAACTGGTAAGGCCATTTTTTTAGAAGATGTTAGTAAATCTAATATCTACATTGGTGATGGCAAAAATAAAATAAAATCAGAAATAGCTGTTCCTATAAAAATCAAAAACAAAACTGTTGGAGTACTGAATATCGAGCATATTAAAGGCTTAGATACTGAAGATTTTGAACTAGCCCAATCTCTGGCAGAACAGCTTGGGATAAGTTTGACTCGAGCCAAACTATTTAAACAAGTCAAAAAAAGCGAATTACAACTTAAATTATTGACTGAAAACACCAAGGATATAATATCCCTACACGACCTAAATGGAAAAAGAATATATCTAAGTCCATCGGTCAAAGAAGTATTGGGCTACAGCTCAAAAGAGCTAATAGGTAAACACTTTGATGATAAAACCCACCCAGATGATCTCAAAAAAGTAAACTACCAGTGGCAACAACTAATAGAAGAACGTAATATCCCCCCCGAAAAACAGGTGGCCATTAAAGAAGCATTAATATACAGAAAAAAACATAGATCTGGTAATTATATCTGGCTAGAGATGCTGGGTAATTATATTTGTGATAAAAGTGGAAACGTGACTGGCTATGTAGCTGCAACACGTGATGTTAGTAAACGAATCAAATTAGAAGAATCATTGAAGAAACAAGCTCTTTATGATGAATTGACTGGTTTAGCTAATCGGCGATTATTTTTGGATAGACTCGAGCAAAGCTTGAAACAAAGCCAAAGGAAAAACAAAAAAATTGCAGTTTTATTCTTTGACTTAGATAGATTTAAATTAATAAATGATAGCTACGGTCATAGCGTTGGCGACAAATTACTAATTGAAATCAGCAAAAGACTAAAACTGATCTTACGCAAAGCTGATACAGCAGCTCGTTTGGGCGGAGATGAGTTCTGTGTTTTAATTGAAGATATTAATTCTGAAACTGAAATTCTACAAATAGTTCATAGATTGCAAACTGCAATCAATCAACCATTTTCATATGATGGGCAAGATATCAACATTGTGGCAAGTTTTGGCCTGGCGATTAACGAGAATCAATACAGCGATGCTACAGAAATTCTAAGAGATGCTGATATTGCAATGTATGAGTCAAAACATCAGAATCAAGGGGGTGGCCTAAGCATCTTTAACCAAGCCATGTACAAAAGAATTGTAGAACGCTTACAAACTGATAGTGACCTACGCAAAGCCATAGAAAAAGATGAATTTAGGCTCGAGTATCAGCCAATATTTAACCTCTCAAATAAAGAGATTGTTGGTTTTGAATCACTATTGCGTTGGCATCATACAGCCAGTAATTGTCAAACTAGCCCTAATATTTTCATTCCAATTGCCGAAGAAAACGGTTTTATCACTGAAATTGATATGTGGGTTCTTAAAAAATCTTGTAAGCAATTAGTAAAATGGCGTAATAAATACGATTTGAATGGACTTTCTATTAGCGTAAACCTATCCGCCAGAACTTTTGAAATGCCTAAGTTCATTGATATTCTTGAGGAGATTATCAAATCAAGCGGCATTAAAAAGCATGAGCTAAAGCTCGAATTGACAGAAAGAACAATTATGCAAAACCCTGACAGAGGAATCGAAATATTAAATGAGCTACGAAGCAAAGGCATAGAAATACACATAGATGATTTTGGAACAGGTTATTCTTCTCTAAGTTACCTACACAAATTGCAATTTAATACTTTAAAAATCGATCGCTCTTTTGTTAATCTTATTGGTCAAAAAGAAGAACAAGGCATTATCGAAACAATTGTTACTCTGGCAAAATCACAAGATTTAGAAATAATTGCTGAAGGGATAGAAACTAAAGTTCAATTAGAAACACTTAGGTCTTTAGGCTGCGAATATGGTCAAGGTTGGTATTTTTCAAAATCGCTCGAGCCTAAGCAAATCGAAGAAAACTACTTTATTAAAACTTTGACTAAGGTTTAAACTACTAAATAAACAAATCATCTCCCTAGAATTACTAAAGAGACAATCATTGTTAAACTACCAAGTCTTAGCAGTAATACTCTATTGCCTGATGCAAAAATTTGCTCAAGGCTGGATCTGGATCTAATTTTTCAGATCTTTCTTGGATTTAGAATAAAAGAACTACAAAAGCTTAATTTGCTTGACAAATCACAACTATAAAAGTAAATTAGTTAACTAATGGGTCAAACCCATTATTTTAATCAAGAGCGGATAAAGGAACTGGCCTTATGACTCCGCAGCAACCAGTTTTTCTGGTGCTAATTCCAGCCAAATTTATTTGGAAAGATTAGAAACTTGCTTAAAAGCATAATTTTTAAGGAGGCTTCTAACGATGTCTAAAAGAAACACGATCGCATTTGTAACAGATTTTGGTACCGTCGACCCCTGTGTTGGGGTTTGTGAAGGCGTTATGCGTGATACCGCACCTAATGCCCATGTGGTACACCTAAACCACAATGTAAGCCCGCACAGCATACCTGAGGCAATATTTAATTTATTTATTTCTTATAAATATTTTGCTGATGGCACAGTATTTTGCTGGGTTATTGACCCCGGAGTTGGTAGTAAAAGGCGAGCAGTAGCCGCCAAATTTAAAACTGAAGATGGCAAAATTGGCTATTTAGTTGCACCAGATAATGGTATTATGACGCCAATACTAAACCATACTGAAGTCTTGGAAGCAGTTATTTTAGATAACCCTAAATACCAGCTAGATAACCCAAGCAATACCTTTCATGGTAGAGATATTTTTGCACCTGCTGCTGGGCACTTGGCTAATGGTATAGATATTTCAGAATTGGGTAGCCCAATTGCTGCCACAGATCTAGTAAAGCTGGATTTACCCATGCCCCAATATGATGAAAATAGTAAATCTTGGTCTTCTACGATTATTCATTTGGATCGCTTTGGTAATTTAGTAACTAACCTAAGAACTTCAACCTTAGGTGAGACACTATCTGATTGGTCTGTTTTAATCAACGAAGTAAAAATTGAGCAGGTAAGCAACACCTTTGCCGATGTTGCAGTTGGCGAGCTAGTGGCTTATCCGGGTAGTAGTGGTTTTATTGAAATTGCTATTCGCAACGGTGATGCCAGTAAGATTTTAAATCTTAGAAGAGATGATTCGCTTAGTTTTTTGAAGAATTAACTTAATTAGGGTGATAATAGCAATGAAGCATTTTTGTTTGATATTTTAATTTTTCTTAACAAGCTCGAGCCAAAGCCTATCAACCTCTTGTTCTAATTCTTTTGTGCCTTTAGTATTATCAATAATATAATCTGCCTGAGCTAGCTTTTCTACCAGAGGCTTTTGGGCTGCATCTCTTGCTTTTATATCTTCTTCACTTAAATTGCTGCGTTTTATCACTCTTTTTATACGTTCATCAATTGGGGCAAAAACTACTATTACTGCATCCACAGTATGCTCGAGCCCATTCTCATAAAGCAGTGGAATATCTTGGAGTATTATTTGGGGCGGACAAGCTTGTTCTTTTAAATCTTTTATTCTAGCTCTGCTCCGAGACCTAACCCAAGGATGAATTATATTATTGAGCTTTTCTCTTGCTGCCAAATCATTAAAGATTAAATCAGCCGTTTTTTGCCTGTTTAATTTCCCATCAGTTACTAAATCTTCAGAGAGTTCTTTAGCAATTTGTGCTAGTATCTCAGGCTTATTAGTTGCTTCCTTAGCAATTTTGTCAGCATCTA
Organism: uncultured Deinococcota bacterium; assembly: GCA_947311535.1. Classification (GTDB taxonomy): domain Bacteria; phylum Deinococcota; class Deinococci; order Deinococcales; family Trueperaceae; genus CAMZLP01. The sequence continues at coordinate 5,768 of CAMZLP010000074.1, forward strand.
TTAAAACTGCGCCCTTTTTTACCAAGAGCTTAGCAACGCTTGATTTACCCGAGCCAATGTTACCGGTTATTCCAATAATTCTTGTTTTAGTTTTAGCCACAAAACAAGTTTACAATTTTTATCAGTCTTAATGAAAGCCTAATTAGCCGCAAATTCTAAATAATAACTTCCAAAAGCATAAAAAAGCCCAATTAGCAAGCTAGTAAGTGAGCTCCAAATATTAAAACTTGTAGCCAACTCTGGCTTTATAACTAATGCCAAAACTGCCAAAGCTCGGATAATATAGATTGCAGATATTGCCACTAAGGCGGTTTTTTGCAGTGGCATTTTGGCTACTAAGCCAGCACTAGCAAAGGCGTAAGCCGCCCAAATTGCAAAAACTACGGCAATAGCCAAGGTCACAATTGCAGGAATCCAAGAGCCTTGCTCTGCCATCTTAGCCATTTGCTCACCGGCACCAAAAAATCGATAGCCCTCAGCTCCGATAAAAACAATTATTATGTGTAAAATGGCAACTAATAAGCTAAGTAGTCCTGCCATCAGCATTATAATTTTAGCCATCAGTCATTAACTGCTTTCATTTTGGAATTGCTGGCAATAATATAAATTGCTAAAGCTAATACAAGCCAAAAACCAGAAATTGGCATTAATATAAGCCCAATTAGGCTTAAAGACAATAGGCTCCATGCAACAGAATTAGGAATATTTTCCAAGCTCAAAGCCAGTTGCCCCAATATCATCAAAACAAATCCAGTGAACAAAAACCAAACAATCGCCATCCGGTATGGGTGCGGGTCAACAGCATTAAAAAAGCCTGCCTGAGCAATTTCTTTTAGGTAAGGCAGGCCAATTACTATCCCAAAAATACTATGAATTATAGCAATTAATATTAATAAATTTGCGCTTAGTTTTTTCATGATTTTCCTTTATTTGCAAAAAGCAAGTCAACAAGTTCTTTAGAGAAGCTTAGGAAATCCTGCTGATAATTAAGGTCCCTGTGAATTCGTGACATGTAACCCAAAAAAGCTAGATATGATGTTTCAGCTCGAGCCTGTGCAATTTCATCATCAAAGCCATAGTCCAAAAATATTTTGGTCAAAAATTCTATTCTCTTTAACTCTACTTCTTTTACAATCTTTGCAACTTTCTTATCTTGCTTAGACCATAAAAGGATTGCTTGCTCTGGTGACTTACTAGCCCCTGCCTCATCAATAAGAGTAAATAATTTTATCAGCCGTTTTTTGGCATCTAATTCTTTACTAGCTTCTTGAATTAAATAATCTGTAATTTCTTGCCAATATCCTAAAATTGACCAAAGTAGGTCTCCTCTATCCTTAAAATGCCAATAAAAACTCCCCTTGCTCAGTTTTAGTTTTTTAGCCAAAACTTCAACTTTTAGACTACTAATATCTTTATTAGCTAAAAAGATGCCCCCAGCTTGTATCCAATCTTCTCGGCTTAGTTTTAGATTTTTAGGCTTCATAAGCTATCAATACGCCTCCGTATGGTTAGGAGTATAGGCCTTCTTTTTAAAAATGTCAATACGTTAGCGTATGGTGTTTGGTAGTATCCTTAGCCCTAAGTTCTTGATTCTTATTTCTACTCTTCTATCAAATTATTGTAAAAATACAATAAACATTCCTCAAATCCCAAAACCACCTGTCACCTCTAAGGTATGCCCAGTAATATAGCTAGCTTGTGGCGAAGCCATCATAATTATACCAGCGGCAGCTTCGGCAACATTGCCAGCTCGCCCCAAAGGGATAACTCGGGCATCTAATTGCTGGAGTATTTTTTCAGGAATGCCTAAGGCTACTTCTTTACCTTTTACACTAATTGCTTCACCATCTTCTTTGGCTCGAGACAACCTAGTATCAACATAGCCAAATGCCACAGTATTGGCCCGTACCCCAACAGGCCCCCACTCTTTGGCAATTGTTTTAGTTAAACCAATAATGCCAGCCTTAGCAGTAGCATAATTAGCCTGCCCCATATTGCCATGCAAGCCAGAAACTGATGACACATTAATTACGCAGCGGTTCTCGGTCTCTTTACCTGCTTCTATCTCTTGCAAGGCAGCCCCGCGCATATAGGGGGCAGCAGCTTTTATCATTCTAAAGGGTGCTGTAATATGAACATCTATAATAGCTTGCCACTGCTCTTCGCTCATTTTGTGGCTAAAAGCGTCCCAAGTGTAGCCGGCATTATTTACCAGAATATTAAGCTTACCATATTCTTTAATAGTTGCTGCTATTATCTTTGCAGGAAAGTCAATTTCAGTCACATCACCTGCAAATGCCATAGCACTACCGCCATCAGCAACAATTTGAGCAAGAACTTGCTCAGCAGGTTCTTGGTTTAAATCGTTAACAACAACTTTAGCGCCTTGTCTAGCGAAGCTTTTGGCAGCAGCTGCCCCAATACCTCGCCCAGAACCAGTAATAATTACAACTTGATCTTTAAATTCCATAACAATAGTTTAACAAGGATTTATGGCAAATGTTTAGTTCGAATTGTTTAAGCTTAAAAGAATCTATATTGAGTACCGGATCCCAGAGTTCGTCGCTGCCTAGTTTTACTTCAGTATTATGTTGAATGCTAAATCTTGGTTCACCACTACAATCGCTTGTTTCATAGGCTTTAGCGACAAGACTATAGTTGCCTATGGGGAGGGTATAGATCTGCCTTTCATAATCGGCAATTGGTTCTCCGTTCATCTTCTGTGTAGACGGACTTAAAGGTTTTCCAGACGCGATAGAGCATGTTTATCCTCAGTCACAAATACAGCTTTGCATAGTACATCTCTTAACGAACAGTTTAAATTTTGTGCCTTGGAAAGAGAAAAAAGAAGTAGCTTCCGAGCTTAAA
>CAMZLP010000075.1 GCA_947311535.1 uncultured Deinococcota bacterium
ACGCTAAATTCTTTTATCATGCCATCACGGTTGCGTTCTTCTGGTATGTAGCTCACACCGTGGCTAATTATAGCAGCAGGTTTCATGTTAGTAATTTCTACGTTATCGACATAGATTTTACCTTTGGTAACTGCCCGCAAACCCGTAATAGCTTCGGCTAGCTCCAACTGGCCATTACCACTTAAGCCAGCTAAACCTAATATCTCTCCAGATCTGACTTCTAAAGAGACTTCTTTTAGAGCCAATGTTCCTCTATCACTTTGGGCTTCTATTTTTGATATTGTTAAGCGGGGCTTGCCAATTTTTACCTCAGGTCTATCAGGTGCAAGTTTAAGCTCTCTACCAACCATCATATGGGCAAGTTGTACTTTGTTTGTGTCTTTAGTGGCTATTTCGCCAGAGTTTTTACCATCGCGTAATACCGTTACCCGATTAGTAAATGCCATTACCTCATCAAGTTTATGGGTAATAAATATCAGTGCATGACCACTATCTGCCATTGTTTGCAAAGTCTTAAAGAAGTCGTCAACCTCTTGCGGAGTAAGTACAGCTGTTGGCTCGTCTAAAATTAATAAAGCAGCACCTCTATAGAGTGCTTTTATTATCTCTACACGTTGTTGCTCACCAACTGATAGTTGCCAAACAGCTGTATCTGGGTCTACATGAAGGCCATAGCTATCCTCTATCTCAAGAATGCGTTTTTTCACCGTTGCTAAATCGGTCAAAAGCCCTCGCCCGGATTTTAGCCCAAGAGCTACATTTTCAGTCACAGTTAAGCTATCAACCAACATAAAATGCTGATGAATCATACCAATTCCCAGATTTATTGCATCGGTGGGATTATTAATAGGGCTAAGCTCACCATTTAGGAAAATCTGTCCTTGAGTTGGTTTATATAAACCGTAAAGCTGCTTTACTAAAGTAGATTTACCTGCGCCATTCTCACCTAAAAGAGCGTGAACCTCACCTGCTTTAATATCGAAGTTGACCTTGTCATTTGCAATAACACCAGGAAATAGCTTGGTGATATTTTTCATTTCTAAATGATCAATTCGTGGATGACCTGATGGTAATAAATGTGGCTTTGTCATAATTATATTACTAATGGCCTTTAACAAGGCCATTAGTGTAGTAGTTTATTCTCCTAGTGGGCTAATATCGCCGGCGATTATGCCAGCAATAGCTGCATCAGCAAGGGCTTTTACTTCGTCAGATACGCCAAAGAAATCATTGTATTCAATTAATAAGCCTTTGTTTTCAAGGTTTATGGTATAGGCTTCTCCGCCTAATTGACCACTTTGAATATTGGCAATTATTGGCTTTAATACAACTGTCCAATCATAAACTTGGTTAGCAACAACAATATCTGCAGCAAGTTCTGTTTGGTTAGCCTGAGTACCAAACCATAAAACACCAGCTTTTTGGGCTACACCTACAGCACCTACTACCATTTGAGCAGAGCCAGTTAGTGCATCAGCACCAGCACTTACATGAGTTTTAGCAGCTTCTGTTGCAAGAGCGACATCACTGAATGAACCAATGTAATTAACATTTACTTGAGCGGCTTCGTTCTGAGCGATTACACCAGCTTTAAAACCATCAACATAAAGCTTAGCATCACCAACTTCAATAGGGCCTACAACACCGATAGTTCCAGATTTTGATAAAGCAGCAGCAAGTACACCTAGTACGTAACCACCTTCATCAGATGCAGCTTCATAAGCATAGACATTATCTAAACCAAAAGTATTACCAGCTGTGCCCCAAGCAAAACTTACATCAGGAAAGTCAGGAGCAATTTCTTCTAATGAAGAGCCATATTGAGAGCCATGAGCTATAACTAAATCATAACCTTCAGCAGCCCAATCACGAATAGCAGCAGCAGCATCATCGACAATAAAAGTACCATCAACAAATACAAACTCGAAATTATCAGCACCCATTTCTGCTTGAATAGTACTAAGAGCATCAAACATGCTTTGGCTAAATGCCAAATCGTTAGTTGCGCTTGGCATAACAGCAGCAACCCTAAACTGGGCTAAAGACATGCTGCTAAGAATTAGCAGACTTGCGATTAATAAAATACGTTTCATAATTTACCTCCAAGGTAATTGTACAAAATTAAAGACTTTTTATTCTTAAGTATTAGTTAATTCTTTTTTACCCCCTTATTCATTTCTTTCATATGGTTTAGTAAGTGCTGTAGGTGCTCTTGTTTTACCCGCCGAGATAACCAAAACTAAGAGAGTTAAAACATAAGGCATCATTACGGCAATGTCTGAAGGTATAGGAATACCTAAAACCTGTATCCATACTTGCAAAGCGTTTACAAAGCTAAATATAAGTGAACCTAATAAAACATAAAATGGTCGCCATGCTCCAAAATAAACTAATGCTACAGCAATAAAGCCAAGCCCATTTGTTAGGTTTTGTTGAAAAACATTCAATAATGCAATAGATAAAGATGCCCCAGCAATAGCTGACAAGATGCCACCAATTATTAGGGTTTTATAGCGTACTAATGCGACATTTACGCCTAGTGAATCAGCAGCGGCGGGGTTTTCGCCAACGGCTCTAATATTAAGTCCAAATGTTGTTTTGTTAAGCACAAACCAAGCAATAGGTATTAAGATATATGCTCCATAAACTAACAAACTATGCTTGAATAACACTTCTCCTAAAATTGGTATTTTGCTTAAAACGGGTATGGCAATATCCTGAAATCCAGTGATTGGTTTGGCTGTACCGACCAGTTTTTGAAATAGCAAATCACTAAGCCCAAGGCCAAAAAGAAAAATTCCAATACCACTAATACCTTGCTCGGCATGGAGAGTAACACTGATTAATGCCATTAATAAACCCATGATTGCACCGATTATAATGGTCACCAGCATGGCTAAAAACAGATTCCCTGTTTGTAAAACTATGTAATAGGAAGTAAAAGCACTTATTAGCATAACTCCATCAACACCTAGATTTAAGACACCACTTTTTTGACCAAAAGTTTCACCAATAGCTGCATAAATATAAGGAGTAGCTAGCCTAATCATCGAGGCTAAAATACCAGTAATTACTGTGATATCTAATAATTGACTAAGCATTTATCTAGCCTCATTTTCTATAATGTCAGGACTAGCTTTTTTGACTACGGCTTGCTCTATAGCTCTTTTTCTTGCTCGGCGTTTACGCCAGATTTCACTGCTAACAACAAATATAACTATAAGCCCGTTTAAAGTTGTAATTAAAGCAGCAGGCACTTGGCTTACTCTTTGTAATTTGCCTGCGCCAACTAGCAGCGCACCAAAGAAGAATGATGAGGGGATAATACCAATTGGATGTAGTTGCCCAAATAATGCTGCCACAATGCCATTAAAACCTGCTGAGCCGGTAAAGCCCACAGCAGTACCATCTGTAACCATTCTATGATTAAGACCATAAATTTGGATTGCCCCAGCCAAGCCACAAAAAGCACCACTTAGCATCATTGATAAAATAAAGGTACGATCAATAGAAATGCCAGCATAGCGCGATGCAAAAGCATTTAGCCCTACAGCTCGGATACGGTAACCCAGAGACGTGCGCCATAATAATATATAAACCAAAATAGCCAAGCCAATAGCAATTGCAGCACCAAGATGCAAGCGAGTAGGCACAAGGCGTGGTAAATCATAAGCTCTGTTTAATCGGGGGGTTTGCGGTATTAAAGCAGCGCCCATTTGGTTTTTATCTATTAGTACTCCGCGTAATAAAAAGTTCATAAGCTGCACAGCAATAGCATTCATCATAATGGTACTTAAAATTTCGTTTACATTAAATTTGGCTTTTAAATAGCCCGGAATTCCGCCCCAAAAGGCACCACCTATAAAACCCATAATAAGAGCCAAAGGCACAATGATTATTGCAGGACCATTAGGGAAAGCTAAACCAAAAATAGTGGCTGACAATGCACCTAAGATCATTTGGCCTTCACCGCCAATATTGATTACCCCGCTTCTAAAAGCAATGGCAATGCCAAGACCAACTAGTAACAACGGAGTTGCTTTTACAATGGTATTTGCTAAAGCATGTTTGTTACCAAAAGCCCCATTAATTAGAGCCCCATAAGCTTGGATTGGGTTGGCGCCTATAAGTAATAAAATAACTGCCCCAATTAGTAGGGCAAGGAGTACGGCAATTATAGGTAAAAAGGCATTAAATAGCGAGTCAATAAATTTCTTATTCATAAGAATCCCTTTTTGCTAAAAGCGACTGGATTGCACAATAAATTCAGCATAGGCTAGTAAAAATTTATCATTTACTAGGCATGCTGTAAAGATAGCTCATAATTAATTATACACAGCTTCTTTTGGGGTAAAAACAAGCTGTAAAGTTAGAGTCTGCTTGTTTTTAGATTTGTTGCTATCTGCCAGTTATCTTCTTGAAAAATAGTTTTTCTTTTTAGAGTTTGCCACCATTGCGGATTATCAATGTACCATTGGATAGTTTCTTGAATACCTTTTTCAAATTTGACTTCTGCTTGCCAGCCTAGTTTTTCTTTGATTTTATTGCTATTTAGCAAATAGCGTTTGTCATGACCTGGGCGGTCAGTAACATAAGTTTTTAGGCTTTTTGGCTTAGCCAAAGATTTTAAAATTATATTACTTATTTCTTCAACTGATTTTTCTATGGCAGAGCCAATATTATATTTTTCGCCGATATTGCCTTTTTTAATTATTAAATCAATAGCCCTACAATGGTCTTCGACATGTAGCCACTCTCGTTTGTTTTGGCTACTTTTGTAGAGTGGTAGAGGTTTGTTTTCTAAAGCATTTGTAATAAATAAAGGAATTAACTTTTCGGGGTGTTGAAAAGGTCCATAGTTATTAGAACAAATAGAGATAGTAGTTTTTAGTCCAAAGGTTTTAAAATAACTGTTTACCAATAGGTCAGTACTAGCCTTAGAAGCATTATAAGGGGTATTGGGTTTATAAGGATAATCTTCAGCAAAGCTGTCTGGGCTATCCAATTCTAAATCACCGTAGACTTCGCAGGTGCTTACATGGTGGATTCTGGTATTTGTTTGTTTGCAAGCTTCTAATAATTGTTGGCTTGCTAAAACATTGCTTTCAAAAAATATAGCTGGGTTTATTATAGCTCGGCTATTATGGCTCTCGGCTGCAAAATTGACTACAATATCAATATTTTCTTTTTGAATTAAATCTATAATTAATTCACGTTCAGAAATATTTGCTTTGATAAAAGAATACCTATTTGCAAACTTAGCCGCAACATCCTGCAAGCTGGCTAAGTTTGCTGCATAGGTCAAGCTATCTAGATTAACAAGATTATCAGAATTATATTTTTTTAGCCAATAGCGTATAAAGTTAGAACCAATAAAACCAGCTCCACCTGTAACTAATAAATTCATTACTTAGCTATCAAAATATTCAATGGCAGCAGCGCATAAGCTAGCACTGCCAATTGGCAAAGCATCTTCATCTATTCTAAAAGTGGGAGTATGAACATAGTAATGTTTATCCCAACTTGGGTTATGAGTACCCAAAAATAAGAAATTCCCTGGTACAGCTTGGGCCATATAGCTAAAATCTTCGGCACCTAGAGTTATATCAGCCTCCTGAACATTTTCTTTACCAAGTATTTTTTCTACTGCGGTGATTGCTATTTTGGTAGTTTCTGGGTCATTATTGGTAACAGGGTAGCCATATTCAAAGCTAATTTCATAGTCTCCGCCCATTGCTTTTACAACTTCACAAGCATTGCAAAGTTCTTGCCGTAATAATTCTCGGGTTTCTTGGGTTAGGCTTCGCAATGTACCTGTCAGAGTGATCTTTTCATCAATGACATTGGTTGCATTGCCACCGTTAATTGTTGTAATGCTTACTACTCCACTTTCAATTGGATCTAACCTACGGCTTACAATTTGCTGAATCGCATTTATAACAAGGGCAGTTTGTGGAATCACATCTTTTGTTAAGTGAGGAGAGGCCGCATGACCACCTTTGCCCTTTATGACTATTTCAAAGGTATCAACTGCCGCAAGCATTGGCCCACTGCGAGTGCTAACAGTTCCAATATCATGCTCAGGGTCTACGTGTAAACCAAAGACTACATCTAAACCGTCTAGTGCGCCTTCTTCAACCATGCGCTTACCGCCAGATTTGCCTTCGTCATCCCAATCTTCTTCGCTTGGTTGAAATAATAGACGCACATCGCCAGCTAACTCACCTTTAGTAGCCATTTCTTTTAAAATTCTAGCAGCACCCAATAACATGGCTGTATGAGCATCATGGCCGCAAGCGTGCATTATGCCATTACGGCTACTATTAAAATTAGTTTCATTTTCTTCAAAAATTGGTAATGCGTCCATATCAGCACGTAAGCCGACAGTTTTGCCGCCCTTACCTTTTATTAGACCTACAACCCCAGTTTTGGCTACATTGCTTTTAAATTCAATATCTAAGTCAGTCAAAACTTTTTGCACAAGTTGGCTGGTTTTTTCTTCGGTAAAGCTCAGCTCGGGGTATTTATGGATTTCTCTACGCCAAGAGCGGATATCTTCGTGGATTGATTTTGCTTTGGATAGTAAATTATTTTTCATAATTTAAGCATAACATTTTGATATGCTTAAAGACTGCTTAAAATGATTTGAAAATTTGAAAATAAGACAGCAAAAAACCCAAATACTGAAGTAATTTAGTATTTGGGTTTTTTAGAAATGAGCTTTCTTAGCGAGCGTTTGCCCAGTGGCGCATAATTCTTGGTTTACGCTCGGCATCTGGGTATTTTTGTTTGCGATTATAGTTTGAAAGTTTTAATAAATCGGCCTGATGTTGTTTTATCATTAAGAAATCTATATTTTGCATGATTTCCTCCGTGGTGTTCTTGAATTAAGCTGAAACTTGTTTGCTTCAACCTGCATGTATAGTAGCATGAAAATTCAGAATATTCAAGTCTTTATACAGTATTGTGGAAATACTGATTGTAATTGATAAAAGAACTGGTAGCCGATTGGCTTATACCCAGTTTTCGACAAATAATGATATTTTGGCCGAGGGTTCATACTCCAAAATTATTAAAATTATAGAAGGAACAAATCCGCGATTAATGAGAAATATAGAACTAGAAGCAAGGCAAAAACTTTTTTACAGGCAAGTATTTGCTAACTTAGAATTACCAAAAGGTTATATCCCCGTAAAAATTGTTAACTCAACAATCGGGCGAGATAAGTCACCAGCTCTGAGAATTAGCTTTTTTGATGGCATAAATACCTTAGTTTTACTACTAATATTAAATGATTCTAAATTACTCAGAAATACAGAAACTAGCCAGGGTATCGAAATAAATAATCACTTCCTAATTGCTGTTGGGCCTGTCGGTAAAGCAGCCTTAGTTAATTGCTTAGAAAGCCTTAGGTAAACACCTTTAAACAATATAAAAGAAAATGAATTTAAGAGTTTTTTAAGAGGCTTGTAAGTTTACTGTTCTGCCCAATTGCCTAGTTTAGCGCGTTTAGCATTGCGGCTGGCTTCGGCATATTTCTTAGAATAGCTCACATTTGGTGGAATTGTTAGTGGCTCGGCCCAACCTGCTTTAATAATTTCTAAATTGACTTGCTTAAAATTTGTATCATTAAAAACCCAATCACCATTATCATCTTTTATATAAACATAAGCTAACAACCTGTCATAGCGGTCGCGCTTAGTAACGTCATATTCTAGGTATAGTTGCTGCCCTTTTATTAATCTTTCTGTAAATTTTGATGAATTTCGGCCCATCTGCTTTATTTCATTTTGGCTTAAACCAAGCTCACGTGATTTACGAGCTAATTTCTCACCGTCGTATTTTTCTGGGGTGTCTATACCAATTAAACGTAGTTTTTCATCTCTGCCATCTATACGAACTACTATAGTATCACCATCAGTTACTCTAACTAATGATACAGGCCCTTCTAAACCTTCTACTGGTGCAAGTCCAAAAATGGCTTCAACTCTATTTATAAAACTAGCAACATTTGGGTTTTGAGATGCATACATAAAACTAAGAGCTAGTACTGCAATTGTTATTCTAAAAATATTAACATTCTTCTTCATTAGCTTAGTTTAACGTAAAATAGAATTTTAGGGGTAAATCGTATTTTTGTTTTTTAAATTAGAAATAATTGGCTGGCTATGATACATTTTTATTAACTATAAAGGAGAACCTATGGCTGGATTTAAGACAATTGCTGACATAAAAGCATTAGAAGAAAAAGCTTTTGAAGATTATGATTTACCAACAAGTACTTATGAGCTAATAAAAACTGGTGCAGAAATTAACCCTAGTAGAATAGCTCTTTCATTTTTTTTAGAAGCTGCCAACTATAGTAAACCCAAAGAATACAGCTACCAAGAAATGATCTCTTTAATAAACCAAGTTGCAAATATGTTTAATGATTTTGCTATTGATAAAGATAGCGTAGTGTCATTAGTTTTGCCAAATTTGCCGCAAACATTTTTTAGCATTTTTGCCGCTGAGACCGCAGGCATTGTAAACCCAATAAACCCACTTTTAGAAGCCGAACAAATTGCCGATATTATGAATGCTGCTAAGACAAAAGTTTTAGTCACTCTTGCGCCATTTCCTAAGACAGATATTTGGCCAAAGCTTTCTTCAATTATAGACCGAGTAGCTAGCCTAGAAACTGTTTTTCAAATTGATTTAGCTCAATTTTTACCCTTTGTTAAAAGAATTGCCGTAGGCTTTATGAAAAAATACTCTGGCACAAGTATTAATAAAAAGGTTTTAGATTTTGATAAAACCCTAAAAAAATATAGCAGCACTTCCTTAGATTTTAAAAGAGATATTAAAGCAAGCGATATTGCCTCTTACTTTCATACTGGCGGTACTACCGGTACACCAAAACTAGCCCAACACAGCCACCTAAATGAAATAGCTAATACCTGGATGGGCTCACAAACTTTGCCTCTTAGCCCCAAAACAAACATGTTTTGTGGTTTGCCTTTGTTCCATGTAAATGCAGTTGTTGTAACTGGCACTATCCCTTTTAGCCAAGGTGCTCATGTAGTATTGGCAAGCCCTGCTGGCTACCGTGGTAAAGGTGTAATGCAAAATTTTTGGAAAATTGTAGAGCATTACAAAATAAATTATTTTAGTGGCGTGCCAACAGTTTATAGTGGGCTTTTAAATATCCCCATAGATGCTGATATTAGCTCCTTGCAATATGCCATATGCGGGGCGGCCCCAATGCCCGAAGAAGTTTTTAAATCTTTTGAAGAATATACCAATATCAATATTTTAGAAGGCTACGGTATGACCGAAGGAGCTTGTATTAGTTCGGTAAACCCAGCTTATGGCGATAGACGAGTTGGTTCTATTGGCTATAGCTTGCCACATCAAGAAATGAAAACGGTTTGTTTAGATGAAGCAGGAAAATATTTGCATGATTGTGCTATCGATGAGATTGGCATTGTGGTGATTAGAGGCCCTAATGTCTTTCCGGGATATAAAGATGAACGGGCTAATCAAGATATTTGGCTAAAGATTGATGATGGTAAAGCTTGGTTTAATACAGGTGATATGGCTCGCATGGATGCTGACGGCTATTTTTGGCTAACTGGCAGACGTAAAGAGCTAATAATACGTGGTGGGCATAATATTGACCCCAAGCTAATAGAAGCACCATTGCACAGCCACCCTGCTGTTGCCCTAGCCGCTGCCATAGGCCGGCCAGATGCTTATGCTGGTGAAGTGCCAGTAGCTTATGTAGAATTACTAGAGGGGCGGCATATTAGCGAACAAGAGCTACTAGATTTTGCTAAAGCTAATATCGGTGAGCGGGCAGCCGTGCCCAAAGCAATAAAGATAATTGATGCAATGCCAGTTACCGCGGTTGGTAAAATATTTAAACCAACGCTTGTATATAAAGAAGTAAAAGATGTTTATAAAAATGTGCTAGCAAATATTGAAGGGATTGAAGCAGCCAAAGCTGAGGTTGGTCCTAATAAACTATTAGGTACGCTAGCAAGATTGTCAATTAAGCTAAAAAATACTGCTGATATAGAGTTTGTAAAGGAGCAAATAAAGCAAGAGTTGGGTAAGTATACGGTTAAGTATAAAATTGAAGAAATTGAGTAATAGCTTGGGCTGTGCCCAGAAAAACAACAAAACTACCTCAAAACGTTTAATACCGAATTGTTTCCCTATTGGTGTTGATATGTTTTGATAGGCGGTGGTCAAAGCCCAGCCTACGGGAATTTTTATCTCAATTTGTTGCTTTGTATCTTGGAAGCTAGCTTAAATTTATAAGAGTAAACAAATGAAAAAAGGCGACCACAAAGGATCGCCCATAAGTATTTTTAAGAAAGTACTTAGTCTTTTTTAGAAGCTGGTTTTTTCTTCTTGCGTTTTTTATCAGCTTTTGATTTTGTGCCTAAGATTGTTATTTTCATAGCTTGCCCTGAGACCCGAGTTTTAGTTAGGGTTTTCAGGGTTTTTTCTGGTAAGTCGGCAGGCATATCAACGGTGCTGTAATCGTCAAAAATATCTATTCTACCAATTTTGCGTGAGCTAAGATTGGCTTCGTTGGCAATAGCACCAACAATATTTCCTGGTTTTACATTGTGATTATGACCAACTTCTATACGGTATCTTTCCATGCCTTCATCTGGTCGAGAAGATTTATTAGGTTTTCTGCGTGATTTGCCACCGCCAGATCTATCTCTAGTTCTGCCCCCACGGCTGTCTCTACCACCACGGCTTCTGCGTCCGCCTCTACCGCCAGATTTGTCATCAATTAGTTCTTCGCTTCTAATATTGTCTTGTTCTATTAATAGTGGGGTTTCACCTTGGGCAATATGGCCTAAGGCGGCTGCAATATCTATTGGGTCTATAACATTGTCAGCACTAAATTGCTCTAAGATTTCACGTAGTTTTTTAAGGTTTTGAGTTTCCAGAGTTCTGGTAATTCGCTGTTTAAACCTGGTAATTCTAAGGTCATTAATTGCATCTTTAGAGGGTAATTCTAATTTGCTAATTTTTTGCTTGGTGGCTCGCTCAATAGAAACCAGCATGCGTTTTTCACGTGGGGCTACAAATAAGATAGCCTCACCACTGCGACCAGCCCTACCAGTACGGCCAATACGGTGGACATAAGACTCGGTGTCATAGGGGATATCGTAATTTATTACGTGGCTAATGCGGTTTACATCTAAGCCTCGGGCAGCAACATCGGTAGCTACTACTATGTCTAATTTGCCTTTTTTAAGCATATTTATAGTACGTTCTCTTTGACTTTGCTTTATATCTCCGTTTAGTGGTGTGGCGGCATAGCCTCGAGCCTTGAGTTTTTCAGCCAATTCTAAAGTTGCTGTTTTAGTTCTTACAAATATTAGTATAGCGTCAAAATCTTCCGCTTCTAAGATTCTGGTCAAAACATCTAACTTGTGGCGATTATTAACAACCCAATAGCGCTGATTAACTGTTTTGGCAGTTGTGGTTTTATCCTTAATTAAAATTTCTTTAGGGTTATTTAGATATTTTTTGGCAATTCGTCTAATCTGGCTAGGCATAGTTGCTGAAAATAATGCTATTTGTCTATCTTCTGGGGTCTGCTCGAGTATCCACTCGACATCATCAATAAAACCCATGCGCAGCATTTCGTCAGCTTCATCTAAAACTAGGGTTTTCAATTCATCTAATTGCAATGTGCCACGGCGGATATGATCCATGGTTCTACCCGGCGTACCAACTACCACCTGAGCGCCACGCCTTAGACCGCGGATTTGCCCACGATAGTCTTGACCGCCATATATTGGTAGTACATTAAAACCCTTCATACGTGAAGCATAAGTTTGAAAGGCCTCAGCAACTTGGATTGCTAGCTCACGAGTAGGGGCTAGTACTAGTACTTGGGGTTTCTTTTTGCGTAAATTTACATTGCTAAGTAGTGGCAGCGCAAAAGCTGCTGTTTTACCTGTGCCTGTTTGGGCTTGTCCTATTACATCTTGTCCATCTAAAACATAAGGCATAATTTCTGCCTGAATTGGTGTTGGTGTTTCGTAACCTACATCATCTAATGCTTTTAAGACCGAAGCTGCTAAATCAAGGTCTGTGAATTTTGAAATTTTTTGCGATTCTGTTGTCATTTATTATTCCTCGGAATTCCTTTATTACTATGTAGAGGGCGTGGCTGTATACCGTCAACCCCCTATTATAGAGCTTTTTAACCAGCT
Organism: uncultured Deinococcota bacterium; assembly: GCA_947311535.1. Classification (GTDB taxonomy): domain Bacteria; phylum Deinococcota; class Deinococci; order Deinococcales; family Trueperaceae; genus CAMZLP01. The sequence goes on from CAMZLP010000075.1 coordinate 12,231, forward strand.
TATGTCAAGTATTATTGTACCTCATAGTCTTAAAAAACTGTATTTTAAGCTGATTTACACCTTTAAATTGCTATTTCTTGTAGAATAGTGCCATATGTTTATTAAAATTACAATTATTGAAAGGTCACAAAATGTCTTCTCATAATTTTTATATCCCGGTCATGGGTACGGGTTTTACCATTGATACACCCATCAGGCTTGCTCACTATGGAATCTCGTCGGTTATTTCTATTGTAGATGATGTGCTCATGGAAAAAATGAGGGCGTTTTATTGCCAAGAGACAAAACGAGATTATGTAGAAATTGGCATTAAAGAAGAAGATGCTCGAGCCAAACGCACGACAGCCTATTTGAACCTAGTGCAAGAGATTGTCAAAGAAAATTTTGCAAAACTAAAAACATCATCTTTTAATAAAGGCAGTGAGATTGTTAAATATTTAGAGATGCTGCCAGAGGCCAGCCCCTTAAAAAGTGCTTACCAAAAAATGCAAGCAGCCAAAGATGCAGCTAGCATAGAAAAGCTACAAACTTGGATACGTGAAAACCTGAGCCTTGGTGAAATTGATGTAAATATCATGACCAAAGTTGATAAATCGGTATTCACCAAAGAGGGTGAGCAATTGCCTTCTGAAAATAATATGGCCCATGCGGTATTACGTGGTTTTGCCAATAGTGATTTAGAATCATCAGTTGTTTTATCAGCTGGTTTTAACCGCAGATTATATGGTTATTTGGCTAAGTTTGATGACTTTTTTCCAGATGAGAATGGTAATTTAAAGAAAAAAATTATTATCAAAGTCAGCGATTATCGCTCTGCCCTTACTCAGAGTAAGTTTTTGGCCAAAAAAGGTTTGTGGGTTTCTGAATATAGAATTGAATCTGGTTTAAATTGTGGTGGGCATGCTTTTGCTACTCAGGGTTTTTTGCTGGGCCCAATTTTAGATGAATTTGCTAAAAATAGGGAAGAATTAGTTGCTAACACTCATGAGATATATATTGCAGCTTTGCAGAAGTTTAATAAGAATATGCCATTGGATAGGCTCGAGCAAAAACTAACAGTCCAAGGTGGAGTTGGTAACAATGTCGAGCATGAATTTTTGTTAGAACATTACAATGTAGATGCCACAGGCTGGGGCAGCCCATTTTTATTAGTGCCAGAAGCCACCCGAGTAGACGAGGAAACTATGCAGCTTCTATCAGCTGCTCAAGAAAAAGACTTGTACCTCAGTAAGATTTCACCACTAGGAGTGCCCTTTAACAGTTTGCGGGGCAATACCAAAGATAAAGAAAAAGAACTCTTTGTTGAAAAAGGTAGACCGGGCAGCCCTTGCCCTAAGATGTATTTGCAATCTAATACTGAATTTACTAAAACCCCAATTTGTACGGCTTCACGGCAGTATCAATTTTTGAAAATAAAAGAATTAGATGCGGCTGAATTGCCAGAGGCAGAATATAAAAGAGAATTTGATAAAGTGGTTGATAAAGCTTGTTTATGTGTTGGTTTGGCAACAACTGCCGAATTGGTAAATGGCTTAAAAGTAGATTATGGCGACGGGGTTTCTATTTGCCCGGGGCCAAATACCGCCTATTATTCAACTATATCTAGTCTAAGGGAAATGATAGACCATATTTATGGCCGAGCTAATGTATTAAATCAATTAAAACGCCCTAATCTATTTATAAAGGAGCTTAATTTATATCTTAGCTATTTAAAAGATTTACTTGCTGATAATAAAGCTGATAATGACGAGCGCCAAGCTAAATACTTACTAGGTTTCAGAGAAAATATGATACAAGGTATCAGTTATTATAAAAATCTTTTTAATAATTTTGTGATTGATGCTAAACATAGCCCCGAGCAACTTAGCTCTGAATTAAATGACGCAAAAAATAGCTTATTAAGAATGATGCCAGAAAAAGATTTGGTTTACCAAAACTAATAGAATAATAATTGCAAAGAGCATTACTGAGCTTATTAAATTATTAAAACTGCAAGGATTAAAAAGAAACTAAGCTTCCTTCTTCTTAATCCTATTTTCTTTCTTCTTATACCTTCTTATCTAAATTTCATCTTGTATTCATGAGTTCATTAATATTTGGTGCTAGACTAAAGTTTATGAGCAAAATACTAAATAAAACTATTCGCCTTGGGTTTTTAATGCTTGTGCTAATGAGTACCAATGTTATTGCTCAATCGGCTTCAGAACTTCTTGCTGAAGCTCAAGAGCAAGCAGCCCTTGCTATTGAACAAGAAACTAAACCTTATAATTATGGTCAGCCGCTTTGGAAAAAGGCTATTGAATTAGCTGAAGAGGCTCAGGAAAAAAAACCTAATGATAAAGATATAGCTGCTTTTTTGGCATTTAGTTATAGCGATGTGATGTGGTGGTCTCGAGCCTATGAAAATTGGCAGCATTATTTTAGCTTAGGCGGCAGCTTAGCCGAGGCTAAAAAAGAAAACATTAATGCCGAGAAGCTGTTTATACGAGCACTTGGTGAAATGGGTTATGCTCGCTATCAGGCAGAAGATTTAGATGCTGCAATTCCTTTTTATGAAAATGTTTTAGAAATATTACCACAAAATACAGAAGCTATTAGATGGCTTGGAAGAATTTATTTAGACAAATCAGAACCGCAAAAAGCACTTGTTTACTGGGAGGCCTTGCTTGGGCTCGAGCCTAACGATTCAGGCGCACAATATTTCTATAATTTAAGTAAGCGCCACTTAGAAATAGGCATAGCAGCTAGCGAAGCCTTTGAAGCAGGTATCAACGCCTATGAAAGCGGAGATTTCCCAAAAGCCTTAGATGGATTTAAACTAGCCATTGCAGCTAACCCTAGTTATATTACAGCCTATGCTTGGGCAGCCAGAACCAGCACAGATATGGGGCAACCGTCTTTGGCTTTAGATTATTGGAATAGAGTTTTAGAATTAAATCCTGACTATGAAGGTGCTAAGTATTTTGCAGATAGAGCTAAAACCCAAGCTCGCTGGGGTACAGTTGCTACTAACGAGTACTATCAAGGGCAAGAATTTTATGAGCAGGGTAATTTACTAGCTGCATTGCCTCATTTTGAACAAGCTTATTCTTACAACGGCAATTTTAAAGATGCTGCAGTTTGGACAGCTCGAGTCTATGGTGAATTAGGTCAACTTGATAAGGCAGAGTTTTATTGGAAAAAAGTGTTACTTATAGATCCTAACGACAAACGGGCTCGAGACTTTATAAGAGAAACTCAAATAGAATCATCTTATGGCATTGATGCTGGCGATGCTTTTGTAAAAGGAGTAGGAGCTTTTGAAAGGTCACAATTTGATGAGGCTGAAAAGCTATTTATAATTGCTACCACAAAAAACCCTAACTTTGCCGAAGCTTGGGGCTATTTGGGGCGTTTATACTTTACTTTAGCTAACTATCCAAAGGCTGCTAATGCTTATGGCCGTGCTTTGGTCTTAGAGCCAAAAAGTGAAGGCTATCGCTACTTTGCCACCGAATCCTTGCGCTTAGCAAATCCGGGGCAATAATTTTTGAATACTAGGCAAATAAGAAGCGTATTCTTTCGGATTGTAACCATATTATTGCTGCTTTCATTAGTAGCAATAGGGATATTTAGTTATAGGACATTAAACAGCCTAGGCAATCAGATTGTATATTTTGTAAAGTCTGAAGATAATCACTTTAGTTTGCAAGCAGTTGTAAGAAACTCTGAATCTAAAGCTCTAAAAGACAAGCTTGTTGATGCTATGGAGTTTTTAATTGCAGGTCCAAAAGAAAATGAAAAAAATCAAGGCTTAGCTACAAATTTTTTTAAAGATACAAAACTATTAAGCCTAAAAATAGTTGCCGATGAGGTTTCGGTGGATTTCTCTAATGAGTTTTTGCATCCGCAAGGTATTTCGGCATTAGAAGGATTAATAAATCAGGTTTTTTACACCCTTAGCCAGGCAAACTCTATAAATAAGGTTAGGCTTTTGGTAGATGGAAGCCCATTAAATTATATAGGAGGAGAGGGCATTATAGTTGACCAGCCTTGGATAAAAACTTCAGATGACTTGCCAAAATGGTAATTTTGTCTAATTGCATACCGAATACTATATTTTTGCCCCTTAAAATCATATTATGAATAAAAAAATAATTTTAATATTTATAGCTTTTGTAATCTTTAGTAATAGTTTGGCTAGCCAAGAACTCTGGGATACTCAGGCAGGTAGAAATCGTATATTTAATGCACTTGTTAATATATTTGCAGATAACTATTGGGACCCAGATTATCGAGAATGGGACTCATGGGGCGATAAATTTAGAGATGATGTTATTAATGCCAAAGACCGCGCTGATTTTGATTCTGTTTTAAGACGTATGATCTATGAACTAGATGATGATCATTCACGCTGGCTTGGTTTAATCAATGTACCCCTTAGCTTAGATAACGGTGATATACATCAGCTTACAAATCTAAGACCAGGTATAGGGTTTAGCCATCAATTTCTCTTTAAGCAGGGTATAGCCATAGATAGAGTCTATCCAGAAACTCCAGCAGCTAAAGCTGGCTTACATAGAGGCGATTTGATAGTTTCTGTCAACGGTGAAGATTTATCAACAGCTTCGGCAACTAGTAAAATCATGAGCTATATTTCTGATGCAGTAACTGCTGGTAGCGTCGTATTTGAAGTTTTGCGCAATGGTAGAACGGTTGAATTTACAATAAAACCTGAAGATATAGATTTTGATAGGGTGCAAGACCTACCTCAAGCAGAAATGCTTGATAATACAACGGGTTATATTTATCTACCGAGTTTTAACTTGAATAATATTGCCAGCGAAATCCACAAGATGATTGCCGACCTAAAAGCACAGGGTGCCAAGTCTTTGGTTTTAGATTTGCGTGATAATCTGGGCGGGCATTTAGATGAAATGGGCATGGTTTTAGGGGCATTTATAGAGGGTGATTGGGCTCAGGCTGTTGGGCATGGAGAAATTATTTGGACCCCTACTTATTACCTTGCTAATGGTAAGGGTATTAATAAATTAGTTAGTCCAAGTGGTAGAGTTGTATCTAGCAACGCAATTTCAAATCCGGTTAAGTTTGATGGCGCATTAGCACTAATTGTAAGCAGTGTTAATAGTAGCGCTGGTGAAATATCTGCTTTGGTATTGCAAGATTTAGGCCGTGCTACTATAATTGGCGAGCAAACTGATGGCAATGTAGAAGCTATTCAAATCTTTGACTTACCCGATGGCAGTGCAGTATATGTGGCGGTTGCTAATATAAAAGGCATTAATGGCACAGACTATACAACTGGAGTAACTCCAGATGTGATTGTAAAAGATAATTTAGAAGAATTAGTTCGTGGCTATGATGCACCTATAGCAGCAGCCTTAAAAGAATTGAAGTCATTGCCCTTTACCCCTGGTAAGTATTGGAAATAAGTTTCTTTGAGATTGGCTTAAAAGCTTTAAATGCTAATAAAAAAAGCGAACGCAAATTTTGCGTTCGCTTTGCTGATTTAAGATTAAATTACTTGAGATTTTTCTAAGAGAATTTTACTACTTTCTCTTAGCAAGGTTTTAAAAACTGGAATGCTATCTTCAAAGCTGGAATCTTGTTTGGTAAGCATTGCCACATAGAATTCAGTTTTGGGTATAAGTTGTAGCATTAGTCTATTTTTGCTAGTTCTGGTAATTATATATTTAATATCAGAATCGGGGCTAAGAACGTTTTTAAACTTAATATTAGATTTTATTAATTCGGTAGTATAAGCGGCCAAAGAAGCTACATCTAAGCCAGCTGGGTTGGTGTAGACAATACCCATGCCTTGTTCTTTGTAGCCGATAAGAGCAAGCTCTAAGCCGGGTAAATCCATAACAGTATCTTCTATAATTTGTTGTAGGGTTTTACTATTCATAATAAAGTTTTAGATTTTTATATTTAATTAAAATCTAAATAATCATCCTATCCAGGAATGAAGCTTCGTTTTTCAGTCATGATATAGCCAGCTTCACCTAAGTGTTTTTCTACGGTTTGTTTTGTTAAGCGTTGTAATAAAGATTCTTCCATACCAATTATATCAAATAATGCATTGACTCGAGCCGAATCATAGCCATAGGTGATAATTGCACTAATTGTTGAAGAAAATCTTCTAAAAGCATTGACAACTCTAAGAGCTTCTTCAGCATCAACAGTAGGCTCTTGGCTAACCTTTTCCGAAATAAAATCAGTAATAAAGCTACTCATTGCTAACATCATTGGGTTTTCTACCCCTCGGACAACATGTATTAACCCAACCATAGCCATCCAGCCAAAATAATCAAGATCGATGGGTTTGGTTAGAGTTTTGACCCAAAAATCTGTCAAAGATTTTTCTCGCATGGGGCGTTCGCCCTCTCTAAATACAGCATTTGTTGCCTCATGCCCAAAAGCGGTATCATAAAATCTTTCTACCAATTCAGGGCCCCAAGCAAGTAATGCCTCAGTGTGTCTATCAATGACCGCCGCATCTTCCTGATTAAAGCGGCTCTCTGGCGGCATTTGGTTGATTGCAGCTTTTGCAACTTGATTCATTTTTGTCATATCGTACATTTTTTACCCCTAACCTTTAGTAAAAGAAATCCGCAATAGCTTCTGCAGTGGTGCGGGCTTCCAAATGAATTAAACCTAAGTTTGCAAGGCTAGGAGCCTGAACTGCTAAAACACCGCTAGGGCCACTTTTATAAACAACTAAGTAGCCTTTACTGCTTTGAACGACCATTTCTTTAAAATCACCTAGATCGGTTGATTCACTGATTCTTTTACCAATGCCAATAGCAGTAGCTGCCATAGCGGCAATCCTTGAGGCTTCAGTGTCTGGAAAATCAAAAGCGATTGGTAGGCCATCTATTGCAGTAACCATAACGCCTTGTAATTCGGGAACAGATTGCCTCAATTCACGAATTTTGTTGATAAAAATATCTTTGGTAGATTGTTGACTCGTAGTTTCCATTTATTGGATCTCCTCTCGCAACATTGACTCTTATTATAGTAAGTAAGATATTTTTATCGAAGTTAAAAATTTGGTATTAAATTAAATGTGTTATATATTTCATAGGCAAAACCCAGCTTAATTATTAGCTAGTTTTTCTATGGCTGCTTTATAACCAAGAAAACCAAGCCCAGCTATAGTAGCCATACAAACTGCTGAAATATAGCTGTGCCAACGGAATTCTTCTCGAGCATGTATATTTGAAATATGCACCTCTATGACAGGCAAATTTATGCCTGCAATTGCGTCTCTGAGGGCAATAGAACTATGGCCATAAGCTGCTGGGTTTATAACAATGCCGCTAAACCCCTCAGATTCAGCAGTATGTAACCAATCTAGAATTTCACCTTCATGATTGCTTTGTTTAGAAATTGCTTTATTATTGTATTCTTTGGCCCAATTCTGGCATAAATTTTCTAAGTCTTTTAGGCTTTCATGGCCATAAATATCTGGTTCACGTTTACCCAGTAAATTGAGATTAGGACCATTGATTATTAGTATCATCTTATTTCCTTAAGGTATTGCCAAGCTGTTTTTAGCTCGGTTGGGCTAATATCGTTTACTATTATAGGTTTTTCTAAGTCTTCTAAGAGTATAAAATGTTGTATTTTAGCTTTAGTTTTTTTATCGCTTGCTAGGTAAGGCTCGAGCCTATCAAATTCAATATCCATACTAATTGGTTCTAGGTATTCCAAAAACTCAATTGTTTTAGCCCGTAAATCTTTATAACCTCGTTTATAACTCAAAAAGCTGTCAAAGAGCAAACCATAAGCTACGGCATCACCATGTGGAACAGTATGATTTGTGGCAGCTTCTATGGCATGAGCAATATTGTGCCCAAGGTTTAAAAATGCCCGCTTGCCCTGTTCTTTTTCATCAATACTAACTATTGCTGCTTTTACAGCAGCTGATTTGGCGACCATTTTTGCCAGGCGTTTTTTATTACCACTAGGCTTAAAATCAGGGTCTTTTATATCATTTAAAATATCCTTATTAGCTATTAAACCATGTTTAAAATGTTCGGCAGCACCTAGCTTAAACTCCTTTTGGCTTAAGCTAGCCAAGAAGTCAATATCAATAAAAACTTCTTTTGGTTGCCAGAATGCCCCCACTAGGTTTTTGCCTTCAGGAATATTAATAGCAGTTTTACCACCAATGGAGGCATCAACCATTGCTAATAGTGAACTAGGCATCTGATAAAAGCTAATTCCACGCATATAGCTTGCTGCAACAAAACCAGCTAAGTCACCAACTACCCCACCACCAAGCGCCAAGACTGCACTATCACGGTCAATGCCATCATTTACCATTTGCCTTAATAAGTTTAGATATTGCTCTGCTGATTTTGATTTTTCACCAGCGGGGATAATATAACTAAAAACCCTTTTAGCACTAGCTTCTAAAGCTTCTATTAGGTTTTTTCCATAAATAGGGAAGACTTGATTATCACTGATTAATACTATGGTTTTTTCTGATATAGCTTGAGCGGCATACTGATTTAAATTACTATCAATTGTAATATTGTATCTGCTCGAGGCTTCTACCTTAATTACTATGGGTTCTCTTCGCGCCATTGCCACAACCTTTCTACAATTTCATTAACTACATCGCTAGATTTTCGTCCATCACTATCAATATGAATACTGCCAACATCCATATAGGCATCTTTTCTGGCTTCCATCAATTCACGAATGCGTTCCAAAGGATTGCCAAGCTCCAAAAGGGGGCGCTTATGCCTGCGAGTACGTTTGTAAATTGTTTCTGGGCTAGCCCATAAAGTTACAACAGGGCCACGGCTTTTTAACATTTCACGATTTACTTGCCGAGTTACCGTACCACCACCTGTAGAAATTACAACCTCATCTAAATTTAGAGTACGTCTAATGACTTCGGTTTCATAATCTCTAAAGGTTTCTTCGCCATAGTGCTCAAAAATATCGGCAATACGCATATAACTTACTCGCTCTATAACCCTGTCGGTATCTACAAAACTAAGTTCTAGATGCCTGGATAACTCCCAACCAATTCGGCTTTTGCCGGCGCCCATAAAACCTGCTAAAGCTAACCAAGTTACTGGTTTTTCTATATGATGCCGCATCATTTTAATATTCTTTAATATAGTTTTTATAGTTAGCTAAATTAGTTTCTATTTCACGAATAGTATCAGAACCAAATTTTTCTAAGAGAGCATCGGCTAAAATAATAGAACTCATCATTAGCAAGACTATAGATGCTGCTGGCACTGCTGTTGTGTCAGAACGCTCTCTGGCAGCATCAGCTTTTTGACGAGTTTTTACATCAACTGTTTCTAAAGGCTTCATCAAAGTGGCAATTGGTTTCATGGCTGCTCTTATTACCAGCTCACTGCCATTGGTCACTCCGCCTTCTAGGCCGCCAGAGCGATTAGTTTTGCGGTAGTATTGGTCATCATAATAAATAGCATCATGAACCTCGCTACCTAAGTTAACAGCTCCTTGCCAACCATCACCAATTTCAACAGCTTTTATAGCTTGTATGCTCATAGCAGCTTGGGCCAAGCGGCCATCTAGTTTTCTATCCCATTGGGTGTGGCTACCTAATCCTATGGGTACATTGCTAAAGCGTGCTTCTATTATGCCACCTAGGGTATCGCCATTTTTCTTGGCGAGATCAATCTTTTCTATTATTTTTGCTTCTGCTTTTTTATCAAAGCTGCGTAATGGGCTTTTATCTAATTTTTTTAAATTATCCCAATCCATACCGCTATCACAAGGAATACCTGCAAAATTAACTACTCGGGCAGCTCCTTTAATGCCAACAGTTTCAAGGATTCTATAAGCCATGGCACCAGCTGCTACTCGGCTAGCTGTTTCACGCGCTGAGGCACGCTCGAGCACATTGCGTAAATCCTTATGACCATATTTTATGCCACCTGCTAAATCAACATGGCCTGGTCTAGCTTTGGTCAATTCTTTTTTTATAGGCTCATTATTGGGTTCTGCTGACATAATTTTTTGCCAGTTACGCCAATCACGGTTTTCTATTTCTAAGCTAACCGGAGCACCACTTGTGTAACCCTTTCTTACGCCAGCTACAATTCTGGCTTGGTCGCTTTCAATTACCATACGTCTACCGCGCCCATAACCACCTTGGCGTCTTTTTAGCCAAGGGTCAATGTCGCGGCTTGCAATCAGCTCGAGCCCAGCCGGCATGCCATCTAATAAAACAGTAAGTAGTGGGCCATGAGACTCACCCGCAGAAAAAAATCTTAACATGTCTTAAAGCCTATCACGAAGCACAAAAAATAACCGCTCTTAGTTTATAAGAGCGGTTAAAGATCTCAGTTTTTGAGATTAATTATTAGTCTAAGATATCTGCAGTAATTATTAGAAGTAATTCAGAATCTTTTTCTTCGCTTGAGCTGTGTTTGAAAAGTGAGCCTAATATCGGAATTGCACTTAAGATTGGCACACCTTTTTCATCTTTAATAACTATATTTTGAAATAATCCACCCAAAAGAACGGTTTGACCATCTTCAATAGTAATTGTAGATTCAATATTACGTGATGCAATATCGACATAGTTGATACTTTTAGCATCTGTTAAAGGCTGATTGACTTGGGCAGCAATTTTTATATTAACTTTACCATCGTTGGTTATTTGAGGAACAACTGTGACCTCAACACCATATTCAATTACTCTTTCAATTGGCGGGCTTCCTGGTATAAGAATGTAAATAGTACCACCAGATTGGATATGTGCTTGTTGATTATTAAGAACAGTTAAGGTAGTATCATCAACTCTACGAGCTAAACCTTGTGCCTCTAAAGTATCAAGAACTGCTCCAATATTTAGGCCAGATAATGCACTTTGGGCATCAAAAATAAACTTTAAGCCAGAGTCTAAAATACTTGTAGAAAAGTTACCCAGACCAGCTTTTAAATCTATACCTAAATCTAATGCTGATCTTGTAGAAATCTCTTGAATTCGCACTTGCACATTTACTTGTCTTTGTGGCGCATCTAATGCCGGAATTAGCTTAGCAATACGCTCTTGTGTTTCATATGGGGCTGTTATGATTATACTATTGGTGCGTGGATCAGCAGAAATAATAAGTTCAGAACCAGATTTATTATCACTATTTGCAGCTTGGTTATCAGCATTATTCTCTTGAGTATTGCCGGTAAAGTTATTATTATTTGCTCCAGATTCTTTAAGAACTTCGACCAAATCAGTAGCTACAGCATAAGAAAGTACATAGATACGCTGCTCTACTTCTTCTTTAGCAATTTCTTTAATAACAATTGCTTTGTCAAAGTCAGCTAAAGTTTTAACCGCAATTTCTTGCTCTTTAGCAGTTCCTTGCACAGTTATAGTTTTTAAGCCTGGATGAGCAGTAACAATAGCACTAGGTATTACGCTAGCTATTAATGCCATAATTTCTTCAGGGTTATTATTTACAGAATATACATTACTTACTAATGGCTCAAGTTCTTCTACTTGAGTTCCAGTATTTTCAGTTGAGTCACTAGCCTCAGAAGTAGTATCTTCCTCAGCGACAACCGGAGTTTTAAAGTTTGTGGCAATACTAGCAGCATCACCAACTACAATGACGTCATCTTCATATAAGACATAGTCTAAACTATTTTCGGTTAAAAGGATTGACCAAATTAATCTAAATGGTTTCGGATCAGAGATATTATAAAATACATATGTCTCTGGCATATTGCTAAGAATTGGAGTAAGGCCCATGCTACGAGCTAAGCCATCAATAACAGTGCTTAAGGTTTCGCCATTTACCTGAGTTATGAGAGTTATTTCAGCATCAAAACGACTATCATTAGGTAAGGGCACAACTTGGGCCAAACTTAAGCTAAAGCTTAAGGATAAGAGTAATAAAACGACTAACTTTTTCATTTTCACCGCCTGAGATCTAGATTTAGGATCACTTTGTCTTGACCCTGTGTGAATTCAGCTTGATTATTTTGCAAATCAGTTAAAACAATATCCGTTTTAGGAATTGTTTGACCTAATGTAATAGTTATAGCTCGTACTGAGGTGTGGAACATACCAACACTTACTACACCGCGTACAGAGCCTGTATATTGGTAATTATTATCACGTAAGTAACGTGACAAGTCGGAGCCTCCGACTTCAATAGGACCATCTTCAATATTTGGAGGGGTTAAGGCATTTTGCTTATCAGTACCATTAACACCTTCTGTATTTTGACTATTGTCTACTACTGCGACAATAGGTTCGTTCACTGTAATTGGAATATTCTGAGCATCTCTACCCGTAGATAAGATATTAGGTAAAGTACCAGAGCTAGGGGCTATTGCAACAGAACCTGCAATACTAAGATTGCTAGTATTGTTTTTAGGCATACGAAGTGATGGGTTATTTGCTTCAATAGCAGCTTGTCTTGCTTCCTCTGAGACCTGAGTTTCTGCGACTTCTGCCTGAGCTGCTTCTTGTTCTGCTGCTGCTACTTCTGAAGCCAATGGTGGAACAATATTTTGATTTCTTAATATTCCTGGGGTTACATTTAATGTACCTGTAGCTAAGGTTCTTGGCAGATTATTAGCTAATGCTGGTGCTGGGGTTACAGTACGTAAAGGTGCTGATTCAATAAGCTTAGCCGGGGGAGTAAATGCATTTCCATTAGCATTAGTAGAACCAGCTCTATTTCCAACAATTGGAGTACTATTTGTTGGTCTAGATTGACCAGAAACAGTTTGAACCGGAGTACTAGCACTTACGTTCTTCATATCCTTGTCTACTTCTATTAGAATAGGAGAAAAGGGATTAACCGTAGCTCGTCGAGCTCTATTTTGAATTACATTTTCTTCACTAACATTGCTTGTTAAGATTTCTTCAACAGGGGCTTCTGTAATTAAGAAAGGCAAATCTACAATAATAATTTCTCTTGCCGTTGCGGCAACCGCATTATTGAGATTAGGGCTAACTGCTGCTACTGCCTGAGAGTCGTTTGTTAAAGGTGCTACAAGTAATTCGCTCGAGCCTGTTGTAGTACTATTAGGGACTACCCGTGGGCTGCTAGAACGAGGGTTGCTAATTATTGGACTCGCAGATGAAGCAGAGTTTCCACCTAAGAATGAAGGCAATAGCGAAGCATTATTTTGACTTAAAAAGTTGAGCCAAAGATAAATACCTAATGCTAAAAGACCAACACCCAAAAGTATTTTTAACTCACGCGAGGTATTGAATTTAAGCTTCACTGCAAAGCCTCCGGA